>JAJYDU010000038.1 GCA_021790475.1 Planctomycetota bacterium
GGTTAATGTACAGGCAGGAATGCCTGTGTCACCTTGGGTTAATGTACAGGCAGGAATGCCTGTGTCACCTTGGGTTAATGTACAGGCAGGAATGCCTGTGTCACTCTTACTCTGGTAAAGCCAAAATTGGCCGGCGGACAGTTTTGCTTTGACAGGATTTTCCGCGATGTAACGGGCAAAGTGTTCGTATTGCAGCTGGCTGCGAACAATGTGGTCGTAGGATTCATCCATCCAAAAGGCAGTCCCGGTATTTCCCAGGATTTGATTGGCCTTGCGGGCGCCGGCGCCTTTGATGCCCTTGAGGAGTTCGGATAATGCGTTCCCGGCAAGGGGTTCGAGGAGCAAATGGACGTGATTGGGCATGATGACTGCGGCGTGGAGCCGCAGCCGCTGACCACTGAAACGAAGCAGGCAATCCTGCACAATTTGCCGGACATCGGGACGCATCAGGGCGCATGAGCCATAGCCGGCGTCAAGCCACGATTGCAGGCGTTCGCCGAAGCGCTCGTCATATTCTTTCCAATCCGCATCACTCCACGGTTGGGAGTGTTGATTGAGCCAGACTTCCCGCTCCGCCCGCCAGGGACGGAGTTTTTCCTGCGGCAGAGAATCGGCAAGGCGGAACGTGACCCAATAGATGGAGCCTTCTCTGGTCCAGTGGGGGAGATTGCGGTTGGTTTTGTGGACTTCTCCGGTTGGAACACAGACAGGAATGTCTGTGCCACTTTGGGCTGGATCACAGACAGGAATGTCTGTGCCACTTTGGGCTGGGTCACGTGTGTTACTCTGCCCTGGGGCACAGACAGGAATGTCTGTGTCACTCTGGGTTGGATCACAGACAGGAATGTCTGTGCCACTTTGGGCTGGGTCACCGTTTATTGCGGTGTCCAGATAATTGATCAGGCTTTCCTGGCACATGTAATGGACAATTTCACGCGGGGTGTAGTAGGAGCCTTTGGATTTGCGCTCCTTTACTTCCAGCAGGTTTTCAAACACCTTGCCAAGCATTTCCGGGTCGATGGCGACTTCTTTTTCCAGCGGCTCCGCTTCATTGACGGTGAAGTTGTAACGGTCGAAAACATCCAGAATGCCAGTGCCGGTGATGCCCTCTTCCACCGGTTCATCGTTGGTGAACAGACGGTTGGGCAGCAGGATTTCGGTTTTGCGCCAGTTATAATTATTCAGCGGCTCAAAGAGGCCGCCGTTGAGGAAGGGGATGCGGCATTTGAAATGCTCGCAGAATGCCGCGTGGCCGCGATCCGTGGCGAGGGTATCGTAAAACAGAGGTTCAAGCGTGTCGTTGAAAAAGTTTTTTCGCTTGCCGTAATCACCATTGGCCAGCTTGCGCAGAAAATCATGCGGCCCAATACCCCATTCGCCGCCCTTGGGCACGCCCAGCCAGCCTTTTTTCTGGAGGAAATAAAGGAAAACAATTTGGCCCATGAGTTTTTTGGCAAAATCAGCGGTGCTGATCTTGCGGTCCGCGAATTCGGCATTGATGGCTTTATCGCTTTCGGCGAGTTTGTCCAATTCCTCTTTAACTTCGAGGTAGAGTTCCTTGTACCGCTCGAAGAATTCCTTGGTGACCGCCTCCACGCTGAAGGCTTCTTCGATCTGGGCCAGCGATGGGTCGGATTGCGTGTTTTGCAGCAGGGCCAGGAAACGTGTTTGTGCGGTATGGCAGCTTTCGGCCGGCCCGACCAAGTAAGAGAATCGTCGGGCGGGGGTCAGGCGGGCTTCCGTGCCGATGTCGCCGGATGGTTTTTCAACAGTAGCGTATTCCATTTTGACGTAGGAAAACCGCCACGCGGATTCGGATGGAGAGACAAAGGCGACCAGGGCCGCATCCTTTCGGCCGCGTTTCTTCAAATAGTCGGCCACGAAGTTGCGTAACGCGGTGCG
Organism: Planctomycetota bacterium; assembly: GCA_021790475.1. Taxonomy (GTDB): domain Bacteria; phylum Planctomycetota; class Phycisphaerae; order WQYP01; family WQYP01; genus JAKBMM01. The sequence goes on from JAJYDU010000038.1 coordinate 1,903, forward strand.
GGCGCGGGTGAGCTTGGCTTCATCAGTAAGATGCACGACCATGATGTCGATTTTGCGCTGGTCAGGCGCGGTGTAGCTGGCGAGGCGTTCATACCGGGTGACGTGCGGCTTAAATGCGTCTTTCACATATTGGCTGTTGCAGGAAAATGCTTTTCCCGTATCGATGCGTTTGAGCAGGTTTCCAATGAAGGCGGTGAACCTGCCCTTGTCGAATACTTGTGCAAGGGTTTCCTTGACAAGGTTGCGGGCCTGCTGGTGATTCATGGAGCCTCCAACAACATGGAGGAAAGGATGACTTCACGCGGGCTGGCGGTGCGAGCGGCCTGCGCGGCCTGGGTGGGCAGCAACAGCCGATCCGGAATATCACGGCGTAAAATGCCCAATACCTTCAATGGGTCGGCTTGTTTTTTCAGAGATTCAACCACTTTCTTCGCGGTAGCCTTGGGGATCGCACCGTCATTTAACGATTGAATTACCTGGTGGAGGAAAGTTTCATCTTCTTCGGTATAACCGTGGTAACCGCGGATTTCCCGGGCCGCCAGCCGTTTGAGAATGTAGGCGCTATTGGCTCCGCCGCCGGTTTTGGCGGTGGCTTCCTGGCTGGTGGCGGCTTCGAACTCGGCGCGGTTTTTATCCAGCAGGCCGTAGAAGTCGCCGTCTATTTCCAGCAATGGCTCCGAGGGATCGGCGGGTCTGAGGAGTGTGGCGGCCCGCATGAAATCCATCTCCTGGGAAATGCCCAGCGGGGTGGCGATGAAAAATTTATCCAGCCGGCCCTGGCGGAAATAGGTTACCAATGAAGGGAAGGCGAATTTCGATTCGATCCCCTGCGGCGGCGGCATGGCGCGGGTGGAACGGGCCTTTTTGGGCAGTGCTTTGATGCGTCTGAACAAATCGGGATTTTTGTCCCGGACTTCCCGGATTTCGGTCAGATATTTGAGTTCCGTTTCCTGCTGTTCATCTTCACCGGTGATGGCAGCTTTGGAATTCAACTGAGAAAACAGGTCATGCGATTTAATTTCTTCGCCATCGGTAAGCAGCCGGGCATCATTACCAAGCATTTCGATGAACGCATGGATTTTAGCTTCGGCAGCCTCCTTGAGTTTAATAAGATCGTTGCCTTCATCAGTCGGGAAGAAGTTATAGGTATATATGGTATCAAATTTTGTTCCCACGCGGTTCACCCGGCCCACACGCTGGATAAGTCGCGTGGGATTCCAAGGGATGTCGTAGTTTATGACGATGTTGGAGCGGTGCAGGTTGACACCCTCGGAAAGGACTTCCGTGGCCACAAGGATGCGGTAATCGTCTTTGGGGCGAAATGCCCGGGCGTCGAAATTTGCCGTTACCTGTTTGTATACCGCTTCATCGGAATCGCTGCTGGAATGCAAAACCTTTGGATCGACATGGGCCTTTATCCGGTCGGCAAGGTATTCCGCAGTCTCCTTTGATTCGGTGAAAATAATCACCTTGCTGGTTTTAATCTGTTTGGCCGTGCGGAGAATTTCACGGAAGGATTCCCATTTGGGATCACGTTTAATGCTTTTCCAAAGAGTGTGGATGGAATTCAAGATTGCCAGGTCGCTTTCCAGGTCAACAATGAAACCGGGGCCAAAGTCGCGGGCATCAAGCCGTTCGCCCTTGTCATCATCCAGCAACTGTTGGATGGATTCCTGATTGTCATCATCCAGCAGGTCAAAAATCTTGCCCGTATATTTCTTGCTGATGTAAACATTTCCCTTGTGGAATTCGGCTATCACGCGGTGATAAATCTTTATGAAGCGGTCCAGTGTCAACTGAAAGGCGTGGAAGCTGCTTTCCAGCCGCTTGACCATGAGAATTTTCATAAACTTCGCCAGGTTCTGCTGGCCCTGAAACTGCGGGCCGTCATGCGGGCCTTGAAAATATAACAACTGTTTGTACCGGGCGTATTTGAAGTCAAGTGTGAGCATCCGCATGGTTTCACTCAAGATACGGCTTTCATCCTTATTGAGCTTGTAAAACAGCGGTTGGGGGTCGGCCACCGCGGGGAATGCGAGGCCCTGCATTTTCAGATCGTCGCCGTAGTATTTGAGAACTTCACTTCGTGTGCGGCGGATCATGAGGTATTTGAGCACGCTTTCCCGCGTGGCTTTGGCGTTGTCTTGAACGACGCGGAAGTATTGTTCGCGGTCGCGCCGGCGGTCCAACCCGCGCAGATTTTTTTGGAGCCTGGCGAAAAAAGCCGCGAGGTTGCGGACATTGGGGATCGTACTGTTGGCGCCATTCTGGAACAGCTTGATCTGGCTCAAGATGTCGTCGGGCGTGTTATTGAGCGGCGTGGCGGAGACCAGGATCACGCGTTTGCCGCGGCAGATTTGGGCGAGGTTGGCGTAGGTTTGATTGTCTTCGTTGCGGAAGCGGTGCGACTCATCAATAAAGACATTCTTGTACCGGGGAAGGTCGCGCTCCAGCAGCGAATCCAGCGTGCCAATGGATTCAAAATCGGTGTGCGGTACGCGAAATTCCCCGAACACATTGCGCCACGAACCGGGATTGTCGGCATCAATCAGGTGCGGGGGAGCCAATACCAGAGATCGCCCATCAAGTTGTTGTGCAAGCATGGCCGCCATATAGGTTTTGCCCAATCCAACGACATCGGAAAGGAATACGCCGCCATATTCGTCAAGGATTTTTCGGGCGGTCAGGACGGCCTCTTCCTGATATTTGAGTCTCTTAAATCCTTCCGGCTCGTAAAGGCCGTCCAGTTCCGCCGGGCGGTTTAGTTCCGTTCGGAAATATTCATAGAGAAACTTCAGGTAGAGTTCATACGGGGTGAACTGGGCATACGGCGATTGCTGGAGGATGGCGTTCTCACAAGGCTTGGAAACGTCCACGGCAGAGGCCCAGAGTTCATTGAATTTGGCCGCGGCAAAGTCGTAATCGGATCGGGTCTTCAGCTCAACATTGAATTCAAGATTGTCCTGCAGGCCGGATTGGGTGAGATTGCTGGAACCAGTGATAACGCGGCCAACATCCCGATCCCCCTCGTGAAATGTCATGATGTAGACTTTGGCGTGCAAATCTCCGGATGGGTGCGCCCTTATTTCCAGTTTTCCCGACTTGATCCATTGCACAAATTTCTGGACGCCGGTTTCGACCTCGGCGGTGTAGTCGGCTCTCTCCAGTTCACGGAGCATGGCGTCGGGGATGTTTTCCTGGACCACCGCGTGGGACTGGAACGGCAGGATGGACGGTTCATCCGACGGCCGCTTGGCCTCATGCAGCAGGTTCCAGACACTGCGGTCGGTGCTAAGGCCGACGAGGATGCGGATTTTCTCAACTTTTTCCAGGCTGGAGTAGAGCTTGTGAAATCCGCTGATGTAGAAATACCCCACCAGACAGTCAAATAAGCGGGTATCGGCTCCCAACAGCGTGGCAAAGCGTTCCCGTAACGTCCTGCCAGCCTCATTGCTGATAAACGTCATGTCCGACTGCGTCATGGAAACCTCCATTGCTTCAGTTGCTCGCCGCGATGGACTCGACAAGATGTGATACGCGCCTCTTTGGAGAAGCTGAGTTTAATCAAGTTCATGGCTACTGCGCACCTTCCGTGCCAGCCGCCAACACTTGGCGCCCCTTGGCTGTCAGGCGATACCGCTGGTTCTTGCTTCCTGGTTTTCCGGGAATGGTTAATTCCAGGAAGCCGATGGTTCGCAGTCGAGTGAGGGCCTTCTTGAGATTGCCGGTGCGATTTCCATAACCGAGCAGGACCAACATGTCTGGTGTGCTCTGGGCCTTATCTAAGCAAGCAGAAAGAATTCGTTGTTCAATGTCACCCAGATGGTCATGGGCCTCGTCATAGGCCCCATCATAGGCCCCATCATGGGCCTCGATTTGGGCCTTAACCTGTGGAGAGCCACCGAACATGGCCTTTACCAAGTCCGAGGCCATATCCACCTCTTTGTCCAGTTCCGGGATGAAAAACTCAAAGGCTTTGCCAGACCGGTCATTCTTGTACATGGGAGATGGATGGCCGAGTTTCCGCCACGCTTCGCGCATCATGCGCAGGCCCGTGCCGGCCTGTTCGCACATGGCGATCCGCCGCATGGCCATCGCAATGGACGGGTTCCGCACTTCCTTTTCACCCGGTTCCCAGAGGCGGCTGTCATCGCCAAATACATCGCCCGGATTCCAGAACTGAAACCCATCGCGGAAAAACTTGATCACGCCCTTGCGCGAATGATCGCCATAATCCTGGTGGATCAGCAGATTAACCGCAGCCTCACGGAAGACCCGGAATCCGGGTGGATCGTCGCGGCGGGCCACACCGAAGACGAGGCATCCGCCATGACTGTTGGCGAACGCGGACACCGTTTCAAAGGCGGACTTCGGAACGTCCCTGCGGGCTTCCTTGAACTCGATATCGTTCCATTCGCCTGCCTTGAGCAGCTTTTTAAGTTCGGCGATTTTCATATTCTTTCAGCCACATTATTCCGCTCGACCGGTCCGGCGGACATACCGCCGCCCGCCGGCCGTTGTAGCTTCATCATGCAGTTCAAGGAGTCGCCGTACCAGGAACGGCTGGGGCATCCGCTTACCGTTTTCCCAGTGATTTACGCTCCCATAGGTAACACCAACCTTCCGGGCAAACTGTTCCTGCGTCAGATGAAGCCGGTTACGCAATTCTTTAACGAGTTTGGCAATGGCTTCTTCATTCATTGTGTTCATTGTGGGATCCTTATGAATTACCGCTCTCAATGGATGCAATACGATATGCTATTCTGCATAACGATGATTGCCTGTCAATGGCCGATCTAAAGAAGAAGCGTACCGAAACACTGACGAATATCCGCCGGCTTGGCAATCCAATAGATGGCAAAAATCACGCTTTACGGGCGCCTTACTGTCCAGTAAACGGTCCGGGCCATCATGGTGGTTTTTATACAGGGGGGCAGGCGGCCGACACCATCCATGAAAATTCTTCGGCACAGAACGACGCACCGATCCCGATCGCTGTTAAAATTATCACGCCGACGGCAGCGTCTATAATGGATGGCGCCGGCCTGTTGGCTATCTTCCTTCCCGATCATGGGGCGGCAGCGTAGTCTATGGATATCAGGACCTTTTTATTGTATTATGTCCCGCGACTGGCGTCCGCCTCCCCACGGCGGCGTTCATGAGCGCTCGGAGGTTGCCATGGCTCTGGCCATGCGGTTATTGCTGATGTTTCTTGTCCTGGCGACACTTGCCATCGCCATTTTTATCGCGGTCGCGCTCTCTACGCGGTTGCCGGCGCAGGAACAATCCGACGTGCAGCATCGCGGCTATGCGATCCGGGGAAAGTGGTTTGCCGCCATTACGCTGTTTCTCCTGGCCGGTTTTGCCGCGACATTGCCCTTTTTTCCCTACCCCTCGGCGGCAGCGGTGTTGAAACCATCCTTGCGGGTTCCGGTGATCGCGGAACAATACGCATTTATCATGCCCTCCCATTTCCCTGTAAATCAGCGGATTATCTTTGCGGTTACCTCCCGCGACGTTAACCACGGTTTTGGCGTTTACGATCCCCAGGGGCATCTGATTGCGCAAGTGCAGGCCATGCCGGATTATGTCAATTATTTGGAGGTGACGTTTCGCCAGCCGGGACGTTACACCATCCGTTGTCTGGAATACTGCGGCATAGGGCACGCGATGATGGAAAAAACCATTACGGTCGGAGGGTCCCGCTGATGTTGAATACGGACAACGTCGGCCGGCGGGTGATGAATCTTTACATCGGTTCCGGCCTGGCGATTACGGCGCTGATGATTTTGGCCGGGCTGATGATGCGCGCCGCCCAGGCGAATTGGATGCCCTTGTCCACCGGTTCTTTTTACGCCTTGCTGACCTTGCACGGCGCCGGAATGATTGTCGCGCTGGCCCTGTGCGGAATGGGCGGATTGTGGCGCCTCATGCGGCGGCATGCCGATCTTAGCACGGCGCCGGCGGTTGTGACTTACGGCCTGACCATGCTCGGCGTGGCGGCGGTTCTGGTCGCGACGCTCGGCGGCGGCTTTGCCGGCCTTTATACGTTTCTTTATCCCCTGCCGTTTCACGGAACCTGGCCGGGCTGGGCGACCGGCCTGTTTCTCATCGGCATCCTGTTGGTCAATTTTGGCTGGATGATCTGGTGCCTCCAGATGCTCGGGGCGGTCATGCGGACTTACGGCGGCCTGCGCGGCGCGCTGGCCTGGGATTTTGTGTGGCATCCCCAGGCTTTCCGGGATGCGGGTCGGCACGCGCCGCCCCCGGAGGCGTTTCCGGCCCTGGTCGCCGGCCTTGACGGATTGCTCGCCGGTATGGATTGCATGTTGCTGGGAATCGCGCTGCTGACGCATTGGATCGATCCCCGCGTGCGTATTGATCCGCTTTGGGCTAAAAATCTGACCTATTTCTTCGCGCATACGTTCGCCAACCTGATCATCTACATGCTCGCCGCGTTCATTTACGTCGGCCTGTCTTACGCCACCCGGCGGAAATATCACACTTCCGTCGTGTTTGTGATCGCCTGGTGGAGTTCGCTGGTATTTATTCTGACCAATTATTCCCATCATCTCTATATGGATTTTGTCCAACCCCGCCCGCTGCAATATTTAGGCGAACTGTCTTCCTATCTCACGGCGGTTCCCGTCACCACCGTGACCATTTTCACCGCGCTGCTGCTGGTCTGGCGCTCCGGAATGCGCTGGACGCTTGGATCCATCTTTATGTATTCTGGTTTAATCGGCTGGGTGGTCGGCGGCATCGGAGCCGAGATCGACGCGAGCGTTCCCTTCAATCTGCATCTGCATAACACGCTTTGGGTACCGGCTCATTTCCATACCTATCTGCTCGGGGGCTGTCTTCTGTTTGTCGTGGGATGGGTGTTCCTGCTGATTGAGTCGCGAAGCGCGCGCCACACCTCCGCGCTGCTGCGCTGGGTGGTGAGCGTCTTGACCTTCGGCGGCATGGCGGTGTTTCTTATGGGATTCTATTGCGGCGGCGCTTTCGGCGTTCCGCGGCGGTATGCCGTGGAACCGCCGCCGGGGCCGCTGACGGCAAAATTCGCCACGATCGGGGCTATCGTGATGTGCGCCGGTTTCCTCATCGCCTGCGGCGAGGGTTTTCGCCTGCGCCTTGGCCGGAGAGCCATCCCGTCCCCAAGGGACGATGGAGAAACAAGCGGAGGACGTTGCGTAATGAATCACGTTGCAACCGGCCGCCGGGCGGTTATCGCCGGTGGCGCCGCCGGCGCGCTGATCATGTTCAGTGGTATCCTGGCGCCGCTGCTGTCCCATACCATGACCACCATCAGCGTTCACCATCTTCTCCATGCGGGAATGGCGGCGGGCGCGGGAATATTGGCCCTGGCCCTGGCGACCGGTCTCAAAAAGCGGGACCGGGAACGGGTCGGGTGGATTATTCCCGCCGTCCTGGCGCCGGCGGTGGGATTGTTGCTCATGTGGCCGTCCGAGTACGCCTATCTGATGATGCACCCCTGGCTGCATGTGTGCGACCATCTGGGAATCGCTCTGGCCGGCTTTCTGGCCGTTTTTTCCGCGCAAGCTTATGTGCGGGGCCTGGGTTGGCCCATGCTGATTCTGATGGTGGCCATGGATGCCATGGCGGCGGGCGGCTATGGCGTATCGCCCGGCCTTGTATCATTGGCGCCGCCGCATCCGCAGGCGCAGGTCGCTCCCTCCATCCTTGGAAAAAAAGTTCAACCTTTATCTCTGCTGGCCAGGGGCGCCCATTTATACCTGACCCTGGGCTGCAGCGGATGCCACAGCGTTAATGGTTCCAGGAGGATTGGACCGACCTGGAAAAATCTGGCGGGCTATCCGCAAACGTTCGCCGACGGAAAAACGCGGATCGCCAATGACAAGTTTTTGAAAAACGCCATATTGTTCCCCGATCGATTGCATTTGAAAGGCTTTCCCCGGGGGGTTATGCCGGACACTTACCGCGCTATGCTGGCGGGCGCCCGGCATCCGCGCGAATTGCGGCTGCGCGCGATCATCGTGTACATCAATTCGTTAAGCAACCGTGGAAGCCCGTCACGCCGGCCGTCGCCGAATGTCCCGGAAAAATAAACCTGCTTCAGGCCGGCCACGCGGGCGCAATAGATCGTCCTTCGTCGGCTTATGCTCCGCGGTATGCGAATTCCGCATCGGGCCGGCGGGCGGAACCGCCTCCTTCCGATAGACCCGTATCGCCGCCGCACCTGACAATGGGCATTTGGTCTCACAGATGCCGCAGCCGATGCATAGATTACGATCGACGTGGGGTTGTTGGAGAAGTTTTGACCGTCCGTCGGGCTGTTTGACCAGACATGTAGTGGATATGATCGCCTTTTTAGGCAGCGGACAATGTTCCTGACACACCAGGCACTCTTCATTTTTGGCCCACGGCAGACAACGCTTCCGGTCGATTGCCGCCTTGCCGATCACCGTTTTTTCCTTCACCGTCCGGGTTAGATTGGGAATCGCCCCTGTAGGGCAAACCTGCCCGCAGAGTGTGCATTCATATTCACAATAGTTCATCCGCGGCGCCAGCACCGGCGAAAATAAACCGTCCAGGCCCGCTTCCAGGCCGGCGGGTTGCAGCCCATTGGTCACGCATACTTTCAGGCACTCGCCGCAACGAATACACAAATTAAGAAAATCATCTTCACTCCCGGCGCCGGGCGGTCGCAGTAGATGCGGGGGAGGATCTATCGAATCGCCGGCGCCGGCGGCTTTTGCGACCCACGGTATGACCGTTCCCGCCACCACCGCCGTCAGAAGTCCGCGCCGCGACAATCCCACCGGCGTCGGCGGGACCGGGGGCGGTAATTTTACTTTGAAGCGGCTCACGCCGTCAGGGCATTGGGCGATACAATCCATGCACAGATTGCAGGATTCGGGAATCAATTTTCCCTGCTCATTAAACGATCCCATACGGCATAGTTCACCGCAATTTTCCCTGGCGCGGCAACCCGCACAGCTTTTCACCGGCAACCGCCGCACCAGAGACCATCTTCCCGCCAGTCCCAACAGGCCCCCCAGCGGGCAAAGATACCGGCACCAGAAACGCCGCGCCACAAACTCCAGCGCCGCCACCGCCGCCGCGATGCCCAGCGTCACGCCCACCAGACGAAAGACGCTGGCGCCGAAGGGAATAATATTATTATTAGCCATGAATCCATATAAATAATTTACCGGCCCCCGCAGCCCCTGCGGATAGTGGCTGGAGCCGGCGACCACCGCGGTCGATCCGGCGTACCACGCCGGATCAAGGACTATGGTCCACAGCCGCATCCAGAGCGAAAAGGGATCCAGATATCCCGCCACCGGCCAGGAAAAAAGGGCGGTCACGAGCACCACCAGCAGCAGGACGTAGCGGACGGGCCGCCATGCGGCCACATATTTCCTCCCCCCAAGATTGGTCCGGCGCGTGATCGGGCGAAACAGGCGGTGAAAGTAATCCAGCGCGGTTCCGACCGGGCAGACCCACCCGCAAAAAAATCGTCCGAGCGGCAATGTCAACACAAGCAGAATCAGCGCGGGCCAGAACAACGGCAGGATCACCTTTCCCGCCAGCATGGCCGAAGCCCCGAGCAGTGGATCCATGCGGAAAAACAGGTTGACCGGGTCGTGGAGGATATTCGAATCGCTATAGGCCGTATTCCGGAACAGCCAGAAAAACAGCCCCAGAAAAGCCAGTTGGGAGACTCTCCGCGCCGCCCGCCATCCAGGTACAAGACCAGCCCGCCAGGACTTCTTTGCAGGGGCTGCCACTTGCTTTATGCCTCTAAAATATTGATTTTAGCGAGGTCGATTTCTCCCAATCCCCGCCGATACGCCGCTACCGTCGGAGCAATGTCGGTGGGCTTGAGGCCGAACAGGGTTGTCGCATAGGCGTCGGCGGCCACCGGGTCCGTGGAAGCCAGCACCGTATCGAGCACCTTGACATCCTGGAGATTCCCCCCGGACGGGCCGTTGCGCAACAGAATGCGTGTGGCGTCAATCACCGTAAGCCTGGGGGCGATCACCAGCGCCAGATCCGTAAGTTTTTCCGGAATTTGCTGGTGAATGTGGCCGCGTTTGCCTCCGCACACCCCCATCGTGTTTTTCAGTCCCAGCGTAAGACGGGTCAACTTATGATTCTTGGCGATCGGCACATTGATATAACAATCCGCCTCCAATGCCGGACGGTACAGCGGCCATTCATGCAGCACTCTGGCCCGCTTGATGCGGACCGGAACGAACTTCCAGTTCTGGACAAATTCACAACGCGCCCGCTGGTCGCCGATCGCTTCGATCGCCTCCTGAATTCCGCTGTGGTGATAGCAGCGCCGCGGATCGTTACAGGTTCGATCAAAAACGAGTACTTCTTTGGCGCCTTGCGCCAGAGCCAGTAGAACCAGCGCTTTAACCACTTCGGGATTGGTGTCGGCGGCCTGGGCGGGCGACCGATCCCATCCAATATTCGGTTTGACCACCACCTTGTCGCCGCGCTTTACAAAGGCTCCCATTCCCCCGAGCTTCGCCACCACCCGGTTCACCAGCGCGCCGTAATCCGGTCCCTTCGCCACCGCCAGTACGCTCCGGCCCCGCGGAGCGCCGCGTGCGGTTTCCATTTCAAACAACGGCGCCGCCGCGGATACCGCCGACCACGCCGCCACCTGCCGGACAAATTCACGTCGGTTCATAAGGGCGCTCCTTTCGCGGCTGCCGTTCAACCGTCTAATCAGTTAATATACCCGACCGGCGGTCTATAGGTCAACATCAATACTCTCGCGTTCTTCAGGCTCCGTGGTTCGGACGATCCATACCTTCCCGCGCCGCCGCCCAGGCCGCCTCCAGCACCGCGCGCACCGGCGCCCCGCACTGCTCGGCCAGACGCCGGCAATCGTCAAATTCCGGCGACACACTCGCCGGCGCGCCTTCTAAAAATTTGATTTTCGTACGCACCACGCCGAAGGGCGTGGCCACTTCCCGCACCGCCCGCCCCGCTTCATGCCGATGCGCCAGCGCCTGAACCCGAACCCCCAGAGTCGTGGTATGTTCCAATAAAAGCCGCACCAGCAACGCTTCGAGGGTTGACGAAGCCAGAACGCTCAACAGAATTCCGGGCCGGTTTTTTTTCATCTGGATCGGTGTCAGCCATACATCGGCGGCGCCGGCCGCAAAGAGCTTTTCCATCACCGGAGCGAATAATTGTGGATTCATATCGTCGATATTTGTTTCAATCTGAACCATTGCGCCGGGCCCGGGGCTTTGCCCCAGCCAGAGTCGCGCCACGTTCGGCCAGGGCGCATCCCTGTTCCCCGCTCCAACGCCGATCCGCTCCAAGGCCATCGCCGGCTGCTCGAATACGGCCAACTCGGCCACCAGGGCCGCGCCGGTCGGCGTAACCCATTCCCCTTCGCCGGGCGCGGGATGCGTTGGCGCATGAACCGCGGCCAATATTTCCAGCGTAGCCGGTGCGGGCAACGCCATGCGACCATGCTGGGTATCCGTCCAACCGTGCCCCAGCGGCAACGCGGACGAATAGAGTCTCTCCACGCCTAATTCACTTAAACCCACCACGGTTCCGACAATGTCAATCATCGCATCGACAGCGCCAACTTCATGAAAATGGACTTCCTCCGGGGTGGTTCCATGCACCTTGGCCTCCGCGTCCGCCAAACGCCGAAAAACCGCAATGGATCGCTCCTTAATCAGCGCTGGCAAATCCGAGGATTCGATCATGCCCCGTACCTGCGCGAGATGACGATGGATATGCTCTTCCGCGGCGCGGACGCGAACCTGCGACGCCCGCAGCGGCCCTTTTTTTACTTCAATCGCCTCCAGCGACCATTCCGCGACGGGCAATTTCAAATAACCGATGCTCCGCCGAAAAACTTCAATCCCGACCCCCGCGTCCCATAGACACCCGAGAAACATATCTCCCGAAATGCCCGAAGCCGCATCCAGATAAGCTATCATGATGATTGCCCGGCCTTATGAAAAATCGTCCCGCCGGCGCCACCCGCTGCAAGTGGGATGGCCGGCGAGGAAAAACCCCGGCCGGCGCCGTCTTCAATCGGTCCGGCGTACTTGCTCCGTTGCGGCCGCCGCATGTAAGGCGCCGCTCCTGAATCCACTTAAATCCAGAGTCACAAATTGATAGCCCGCCCGTTGAATGCCGGAAACAATCTGTTTCTGCAATTCAAGGGCGCGGATCATCTCCTTCGCCCCCAGTTCCACCCGCGCCACATCGCCATGATGCCGGACTCGGAACTCTACGAACCCCAACTCCGCCAGGACATCTTCCGCCTTTTCAATTCGCTTGAGAAGCTCCGGAACAATTGGCACGCCATGCGGCACGCGTGAACTCAAACATGGGGTCGCCGGCTTGTCCCATACGCTTAGCCCCAGTTCCCGCGCCAGCAGTCGCACCTGCGGTTTGCCGATTCCCAGGTGGGCCAATGGTGAAACAACGCCGCGTTCACGCGCGGCTCTCCAGCCGGGCCGGTCATCCGTTCGATCGCCGGCGTTATTCCCATCAAGGATAACCGAATAGCGCTCCTCCCGCGCGATTCGACTCAACCGTTCATACAGTTCGCTTTTACAATAGTAGCAACGATCAAACGGATTGGCCGAGTAATGCGGATCATCCTGCTCATGGGTCTGCACAATACGAACCGGCGCGCCAATGCTTTGCGCCAGCGCCAGTGCCGCTGTTCGTTCACGTTCCGGATAACTTGCTGATATACCGATACAAGCCAGCGCTCGCCGGCCCAATACCCCCACGGCGGCCGCCATCACCACGGTGCTGTCCACGCCGCCGGAATAGGCGATCAGCGCCGATTCGTACCGCCGCAGAAATTCTTCCAGTTCCTTGAGTTTTTCCTGTGTCTGCTTATCACTCATAACCGCCGCCGTTGTTCCCATGGCGTATGTATTCACACTTCCGTATGGATCAGCATTGCCCGCCGGATTGCGGGCATCGCCTCTGCGAGGCGCCGTCCGCCATCTCAGGAAGGCGCCCGCGGTGGCGGCGAGTTGATCATCGCCGCCAGGTAACCGGCGCCAAATCCATTGTCAATATTGACCACGGCCAGCCCCGGCGCACAACTGTTCAGCATGCCCAGCAGCGCGGCCAGACCGCCGAAACTTGCGCCGTAGCCAACGCTCGTCGGAACCGCGATGACCGGTGCGGCGACCAGACCGGTCAGTACGCTGGGCAAGATCCCCTCCATACCCGCCACCGCCACAATGACGCGCGCCCGGCGAATTTCATCCAGCCGGCCTAATAAGCGATGCACTCCCGCCACCCCCACGTCCCATATCCGCATGGGTTGTTGTCCCATAAGCTCCAGGGTTATCGCCGCTTCCTCCGCCACCGGCAGATCGCTGGTGCCGGCCGCAATCACCGCCACTCCTTCCTTCCGAATGCCGGAATCACGGTTCAACCAGAGCACCCGCGCCACCGGGTGATATTGCAGATCCGGAACATATTTCCGCGCCGCCGCAAACTGTTCCGGCGAAGCTCTTGTACCCAACACCCGTGATAAGCACTGCGCCTGCCGCTTGACGATTGCCGCCACCTGCTGGCATGTTTTGCCTCCGCAATACACCACTTCCGGAAATCCCCGGCGCAAAGTCCGGTGATGATCCAGTGTGGCGAACTCCATGGACTCAAATGGCAGCAGACGGAGTTTTTCCATGGCCTGGGCGACCTTTATCCGGCCCGCCGCGACGCGCTCCAGCAGACGGCCTATCATCCGTTCGCTATAGTCCCCGCCGCCGACCGGCTGAAAATCAGATCCCCTGTCCGGCTTCACACGCCCCCGCGAGCCGGAGCTCTTTATTTTGCCGATGACTTTCTTTTTTTTCACGCTGTTGGTCTCCGTTGGCACGCCGGTCCGGACGGCCCGCCAATATCATAACACCCTCCGGCGCAAAACGGGGCAATAGAAGACGGTCTATATACTATTAACTTAAGCATATAAGCAAATAGAATCAACAGCATGGGATATCCCCGCCGCGTTCCGCCGGCCGGCGGGATGGCCCTGGCGATCCCGTTGGTTTCTGGCTCGGCCACGCGGGCGCAATAGATCGTCCTTCGTCGGCTTATGCTCCGCGGTATGCGAATTCCGCATCGGGCCGGCTTATGCCGCGGGTTATCATCAGTTGGGCTTTCTCATTTTTGGCGCCAGGGAAGCAGCGGAGCAATATTCGCCGCTTGCGCACGGGTACGGAACCGCAACTGGGCCGGCGGCATAACGGGAAACCAGAGACGCCGGCGAAACCCCGGCTGTAATCGGAAGGGAAAGGCGCGGGCGAAAAAGAGCGCACGGGTAATCACAGGCTCTCAGAGCGGCCTATGGGATACCTCATCCCAACTGGCGAACACCTGCCGCACGTTTTCGGGTTTGGCGGCGGCGCCGAATTCGCACTGGGCGAAGCAGCCGCCATGGGCCCACAGCGCCCGGTGAACCGTGCGAACCGCGCGGTCAATGTCCGCCGGCGTTCCTTGCGGCAGCAGATGCTGACGGTCCATTTCACCCCAAAACGTGATGCGGCCCGCAAATGGTTTCAATTTCTCCACGCCCATACAGAAAATCTGGGAATTGACGGCGTCGATGCCGATTTCAACCAAGTCGGGATAAATATCAAGGATGCATCCGTCGGAATGCATAAATATCTTTTTGCCGGCGGCATGCGCAATCTGGACATAATCGCGGTACATGGGTTTGAAATATTCGCGCCATAATGCCGGTGAAATCAGCAGGGCGCGTTGCGATCCCCAGTCGTCCATGAAAAAAATGCCGTCCACATCCGTTTTCGCCCAGACGTCCAGCAGGCTCGTGTAGAAATGGTGCATCCGCTTCATAAAGGCCAGAAATGTCGCGGGGCGTTCCATCAAATCCACATAAAGTTCCTCCGTCGTGCGGATGAATTGCAGTTGCTCAAAGGGACGCGGGCTGCAGCCGGCCAGGGTGAATTTATCCGTCCGGGCGCAGTCGCGGTTGATCGCATCACGCTCAATGGTCAGCCACTCCTGCGGGATATGGATTTTTTGCCGGTCGGTATCCCAGTCGCGGACCAGAGGCTGTTTAACCTCGCCGATCACGCCGTTCTGGATGTTCGTGAATGTACAACCCCACTCATCCACGTATTCTCCCACTTGATGCGGGTTGCCTTGCGTGGGAGGCCGTTGCCGCTCGTGCCCCGCTATTCCCCGCATATCGGACGGAAAATCGCCCAGGATCGCCGCGTGTTCCTGCGGGTAAGCCTTGGCGGCGATCGGCAGAGTCCACAGGTCGCGCGGCGCTCGCGCCGGATCCTGGAAGTTCAGCGTCTGTAAAACCAACTCTCGCGATGTTGCCCGCATGGAACTATTCCTGTCATAACCCCAAGCCAAGCCGCGACAACCCGTGGGCCGGTCGGGATTCGCCGGTCGTTGCAGCGAGGCAAGCCTTTCAACTCGCCCGGCAGGCGGGACAGCGCACGCTCAAATCTTCCGCCAAATGAATGGCGAACGTCGCATTGGAGCAACGGGCGCACGCCAGCGGTTCGAGGGTTTTGGCCAGGGCGTTCCAGTACACCGTCAGATCCGTTTGAACGCCGCGATGCCGGGCTTCGATCTTCACCGCCAGCGCCGGTATTTCCAGCCGCACCAGAGCCACCGGCCGCAGCGCCAGCCGCAGGGTATAGCGCTCGCGCAATTCATCGGTCTTGCGCTTCAATTCCAGTTCCACGGCTTTCCGCCGGCTCTGGGCCACGGCCGGTTCCACCGGCGATCCGCGGGCACGGCCCGTGTCTTCCGCGAGCAGCGCCGCGTAGTATTCCCGCAACCGTTGCGCGTCGCGCCGCATGCGTTCCTCAAGCCGGCGGACAAAAGTTTCCGCCCGGTCCTGGGCTTTACGAGCAGCAGTCCCGATGGCTATCGGGATTATGGGTATGGTCGGGGGGACCGCCGCAAGCTCGGCAACGCGGACTTCGGCCATCGTCAACGGGTCGGGCAGGTCCAGGACGGCGCCGGTGCGGCTGTTGATAACCACACGGAACACATCATCCCATCTCTCATCGGATTCAATGCCCGCCGTAAAATACCAGTACTGGTACTCCACCCGCTCCGGCAGCGCGCCGCTCACTCTGGCGCGTGCGTTGGAAAACCCAAACGCCCGGGCGACCGGTTCATCCATGGACGATTTTTTCAGATACAGCGCGTCAATTTTCAGCGTCAGCCCGCTGACCGCCGGAAAGCAGCGCCGGACCCGTTCCCAAAACTGCGAGCCGAGATTGATGCTTAGACCCTCGGCCGCCGGTTTTGTGGTGATCGGCGTGTCCGGAGGACACTCGAGGATTTCCGCCAGGGGACGCGGCAGGACGGCATAGCCCGCGTCTTGCTGTTCGAGCCATTCAATGACGCCGCCTTGCCGTTCGAGAAATTCTCCGGCGAAAGACCGCAGCCGCCATTCCACGGCGCTGATCATGCGTAATCCTCTCCGAACAGCGCCTCGTCGAGTTCCTTGGTTTGCGTGTACCTGGCTTGGGCGTCCAGCAGGGAGTCGGCCAGATGGGCGAAGGCCTGGTCGAGATTGCCCCGGTCCCCGGACTTGAGCCACAGGTTCAGCACCAGCGATTCAAAATCTTCGCCATTTTCGATGTTGCCGAGAATGGAACCGATCTCGCCGACCACCAGCTCGAACATCCGCAATTTGTCATTGAGCACATGGAGAATTTTTTCCTCCAGCGAGCCGACGGTGCACAGATTGAACACAAAAACGTCGCGCGTCTGGCCGATGCGGTGCACGCGCCCCACGCGCTGTTCGATGCGCATCGGATTCCAGGGTAGATCAAAATTGATCAATGTATTGCAGAACTGAAGGTTGAAACCTTCGCCGCCGGAATCCGAACACAGCAGCACGGGCGACTCGCGGCGGAACTGGTCAATGGCCATTTCCTTTTCCGGCTGGCTCATCGAGCCGGTGAACACCACGTGGTCCACGGAGTGTTTTTCCAGCGCCGCAGACAAGTGCTCCAACGTGGCGCGGAAGTTGGCGAAGACCAGGGTTTTATCCCGCCGGTTTTTCTCCAGCAGTTCCAGTAACTTTTGTTCTTTGGCTGATTCCTCCAACTGCCGCGCCAGCTCCAGCAGCGGGCCGGCCCGGTAATCCTGCGAACCCAGCCGCTCCAGCGCCGGCCGCAGGGCCAGCGGATGACTTCCGGCGGCCATGAGAAGGGAATTGATCTGCAGTTTGCTCAACACCGGCAAATCGTCCGGCGGCGAACGCCAGATATCCTCCAGCGCCGGGGCCAGGACGACGGCGCGGCCCGCAGCGCCTTCGTCTTTTGCATCCGCCCGTTTCGTGGCGTCGCTTTCCGCCCCAACGCCTTCCTCTGCTTGCGGCTCTTCAACCCGATCCTGGTTGTCCGGGGCGATCGAATGCAACGGCTGACAGCGCCACCGCAGATAGGAGTCCAGGTGTCGGTACAGGCGGGCTTCCGCTTCCCGGGCTTCAATGGCCAGCGTCTGGGCATAGCGCCGGGGAAGATTGATATGCACCAGACTGCGCGTGTTGCGGACCATGACCTGCGCCAGTTGTTCGCGCAACACGCTTCGATTGCGCGGATCGCGCGGATTGCCGCGCGTCACGAAAGTCTTCTTGAAATCCGCTTCCGTCTTCAGATGGCCCGGCTCCAGGAGCGTCAGAAGGTTGTAAAGCTCCACCAGGTGGTTCTGCACCGGGGTGGCGGTAAGCAGAAAAATATGCCTGCGCCGCAGGGCGTTGACCAGTTGCCAGTTGCGGGTGTCGCGGTTTTTGCAATGGTGAGCTTCGTCCACGATCACCAGATCCCACGAGGGCGCGGTCACAGCTTCAAAGTGCCGCCGGCTCTTGGCCAGAGCCAGCGATGCAATTACGCGCCGCTCCCGGAGCCAGTGCCGCGGATCCCAGTTGGAGGACGCCACGGCGAAGTCCAGGTTAAATTTACCGGCCAGCTCGTCGCGCCATTGACCGGTAAGCGAGGAAGGAACCAGGATCAGCACCCGCTCAATCATGCCCCGGAGCAGGTATTCCCGCAGCAGCAGGGCGGCCTCGATCGTTTTGCCCAGCCCCACTTCGTCGGCCAGCAGCACGCGTCCGTAAAAATGGCGCAGTACCTTCCGTACGGTTTCAATCTGGTGCGGCAGATGATCGACGCCGCGCACGCCCTCCAGGCACAGCAATTCATCGAAGCCGCGCAGCAGTTTGAGCCGCTCCAACTCCAGCCGGAGACGAATCGCCGCGGTATCCCGGCAATAGGTCAATTCCGGCGGTTCGATTGCGACCGGCAGCACCGGTATGCCGCCGGGTGTTTGGGCGGGAATTGGCGAGCGGGCATCTCCCCGGGCCGCGGCGGAATCCTGTACCGTCCACCACATCGTCGAAGCTCCGTCTTCAAGTCGCCTCTGGTGCCATGCCGCCATCATAGCAACTCCCGCCGACAAGGTTAAATATTCAACCCATGATTCCTCCCGTCCGTCTCCGGTCGGCCCGTCGGCCGGCGTGGCCATATTTCCGGGCGGCAGCCGAA
>JAJYDU010000184.1 GCA_021790475.1 Planctomycetota bacterium
GATCTGACGACATTTACGTTTCGCCTTCGCAGATTCGCCGTTTCGGTCTGCGCAACGGCAATATCGTCACCGGCCAGATTCGTCCGCCCAAGGAATCGGAACGCTATTTCGCCCTTTTGCGCGTGGAGGCAATCAACCTTGAAGATCCCAACATGCTCACCGAAAAGGTGAACTTTGAGGATCTCACGCCGCTGCATCCGAACAAACGTTTCTTCATGGAAACCACGCCGGAAGAAATCAACATGCGCATCGTGGATCTGGTCACGCCCATCGGCAAGGGACAGCGTATGCTGATCGTGGCGCCGCCGCGCACCGGGAAAACGGTGCTGTTGCAGAAAATCGCCAACGCCATTACCGCCAACCACTCCGACGTTTATCTGATCGTCCTGCTGATCGACGAACGCCCGGAAGAAGTCACGGAAATGCAGCGCGCCACCAAAGCCGAAGTGGTCAGCTCCACCTTTGATGAACCGGCCAGCCGGCACGTGAGCGTCGCGGAAATGGTCATTGAAAAGGCCAAACGGCTTGTGGAATATGGGCGCGATGTGGTGATCCTGCTCGACTCCATTACCCGCCTGGCCCGGGCCTACAACACCGAGGTGCCGCACTCGGGCAAAATTCTCACCGGCGGCGTGGACGCCAACGCGCTCCAGAAACCCAAGCGGTTCTTCGGCGCGGCCCGCAATATTGAAGAAGGCGGTTCCCTGACTATTGTTGGAACCGCCCTGGTCGACACCGGTTCCAAGATGGATGAAGTGATCTTTGAAGAATTCAAAGGAACCGGCAACAGCGAACTGCACCTGGACCGCCGGCTCGTTGAACGGCGCACCTATCCGGCGATCAACATCGCCGCCAGCGGGACCCGCAAGGAGGAACTGCTGCTGGACAAGCGCGAACTGGAACTGGTGTACCGTTTGCGCAAGGTTCTATCGGATATGAACCCCATTGAGGCGGTCGAACTGCTGAAAAACCGCCTGGAGAAAAAACCGACCAACCGGGAATTTCTTCTGACCATGAATCTTGATTGATCCCGCGCCCGCTTCCCGGCCGGGAATGCCTCCGCCGCGCTCTGCCGGGAACGGGCGTCAACCCTCGTTTGCCGTCAGCGCCGCGAGCCGCCGGTGGCGATCAAAATCCCGCAGCGCCGCCAGCAGGTCGTCCATGTCGCCGGCAAGAATTTGCGCCAGGGGAAAGTTCCGGTTGAGCCGATGGTCGGTCAGCCGGTTTTGCGGGAGATTATAGGTGCGGATCCGTTCATTGCGATCGCCGCTGCCGATCATCCGCCGGCGGTCGCTGGAGCGCTGGGCGCGCCGCCGGGAATCATGGAATTCAAACACGCGCGAGCGCAGCACCCGCCAGGCTTTTTCCCGGTTCTTATGCTGGCTGCGCTCCTCGCGCATCCGCACCACAATGCCGGTAGGCAGATGGGTAAGCTGGACCGCCGACTCCACCTTGTTGACGTTCTGCCCGCCCGGTCCGCCGGCCCGGGAAACATCCTCGCGAACGTCGGCGGGGTTGATCTCAATATCCGATTGATCCGCCTCCGGCAGAACCGCCACGGTCGCGGCGCTGGTATGGATGCGCCCCTGGGTTTCCGTTTCCGGTACGCGCTGCACCCGGTGTCCGCCGCCTTCCCAGGCCAGGGTCTGGTATATTCCCGGTCCGCGAACATTGGCGATCATTTCCCGGAATCCCCCCAGGTCGCTGGGGGAGAAATCGAGCACTTCGAATCGCCAGCGCCGCTTTTCGCTGTAACGCCGGTACATTTCCGCCAGATCGCGCGCGAACAGGGCGGCCTCGTCTCCGCCGGTGCCGGCGCGAATTTCCAGAATCACCGAGTCGGCGGAAATTTCATCCGCGGCCAGAAAATCGTCCACCATTTTTTCCAGTTGCCCGGCCAGGCCGGCGGAAAGCTCCTGCTCTTCAGCGGCGGCAAGCCGGCGAAATTCCCTGTCTTGGCCGGCATCGGCGGCGATCTGCCGCGCCTCTTGCCATTGCGCTTCGATCACCTGGTATTTCCGGTAGGATTCCAGCGTGCGCGTCAAGCGGGCATTCTGGCGGGAAAGTTCCACCAGGCGGGCGGAATTGGCGAGCGTTTGCGGATCCGCAAGTTCCTGCTCCAGTTGCCGCTGGCGCCGGGCCATGGCGTCAAACTGTTTCAGGATGATCTGGCAAACCAGGTTGTCCGGCGTTTTGACCATGATGAAACTTGCTGCAAAAAGCCGGTGAATGAAAACAAATAGTCGCACCATCGGCGCGCGGGAGCGGCGTTTCCTCCACCTTCCAGCACCCGCTACTTTTTGGCGCCGGCGGCGGTCCTGGCGTTGAAATTGCCGTATTTCTTCTGGAACCGTTCCACGCGCCCGGCCGTATCGACGAATTTCTGCTTGCCGGTATAAAACGGATGGCACGCGCCGCAGATTTCCACCTCGATATGCCGCAGCGCCGAGCCGGTTTCAAAAGTATTGCCGCAGGCGCAGCGGACCTTCACGTAATGGTAGGGGGGATGGATATTCTTTTTCATGGTTTTTCCTTCATGCTTAGCAATCGCTTCCGCTCAATAGCGGCGTCCGGACTCGAACCGGAGACCTTGGGCTTATGAATCCCGCGCTCTACCAACTGAGCTACGCCGCCAGCTCCAAGAACCGTATTTTAGCCGGGGAAAGCCTGTTCTGGCAATTGCGCCCCATCGGCCGGAAAAACGGAAAAAAAGGGGCGTGGCAATTTTTCCGGGCATCCCTGGGAGCGCGGGTGTCCTCACCCGCTTGTGCCCTTGGGGAAGGCTCCGCGGCGTTATGAACAGGGCTTGTTTTGTTAGAATTCCGGCCCGGCCCGGAAAAATTGCTACGCCCGGCCTTAACAATTTCCCAATTTCCGCAATTCCTCGAACAGGGTCGAAATATTTTCTTGCCGCGACGGCGGGACGTGCGATAGAATCCCGATGATGGCAATTCATTGAATGATCTTTGTGGCCGCGGGCGGCCTGGGTCCATAACAGTTCCATAAGACCCCCGCTCGTGTGCGGCAGAAAGGGCCGTCATGTCGGTGCGTGTCGATCGACAAGTCGCCGGGAGCGGCGAATCCCGTAGCGACGGGAACAGCTATTACGCCCACACGGACGGTTCTCCGGACCAAAGCCGTTGGCAGCCGCTGCGCGAGCATCTGCGGAACGTAGCGGAAATGGCAAAGCGATTTGCTGACGAGGCAAGGCCGGGAGATAAAGATTTCGCTAAGGCCGCATATTGTGCGGGGCTGCTGCATGATTTGGGGAAGTATCGGGTGGAATTTCAGCGCATGATCCGGGGGAGACAGCCAAAGGGAGAATCCACGCGGCATAAGCAGGCAGGGGCGGCGGAAACGGTCATCACTCACTACCTCTTTTCAGTGTTACTTGCCCAATTTCCGTGCTTTCGGAATTCTGACGTTCCGATATTGACAGTCAGCGACCGACGGACAGAATGGCGGATTATGAATGTGTCGGAACTAAAAAAGCTGCTCAGCGCGGGCGAATGGAAGGACATCGAGTTCAAAGAAGCTCGCACGGACGTTCCGAAATCCGCCTTTGAGACCGTGTCCGCATTCGCCAACAGTCATGGCGGATGCCTCGTCTTCGGTGTGGCCCGCCGCGACGATCCACCCGGATTCCGGGTCTTCCGTGAGGCTGCGGTTAATCTGCTGATCCACCAGGACTATGGCGATCATTCTCGCAAGGCGGTCATCAAGTTTTTCCGCGATGGAATCCAGTTCTGGAATCCGGGCGATGTATTTGGCGATTACAGCCGCCTCTGGGAACCGAGTGAAAAGGAAGTGCGGAACCCGTCCATCGCCATGGCCATGCGGCGGATTGCCATGTGCGAGCAGGCCGGCACGGGCCTGCGCATGATGCGTGAAGCTTGGCGGAAGCTCGGCCATCCGGCGCCCCATTACAAGAATGACCGGGCCGGAAAAGCTTTTGAGTTTTTCATCCCGGAACTGGACAAAGAAGTGGATATGGCCTCGGACTTGGTGAAGGCCATGTTCGGTGGCTCTCCACAGGTTAAGGCCCAAATCGAGGCCCATGACCTAGTCCTACAACGCCAGATAGGTTATAATTGGCGTTAAAATATAGACTTACAAGCGGGAAGCATGCCGCTTACATTTTGGATTCTTGTACACCAGGCCAAACCCTTGCAAGCCGCGTCCCCTTGCGT
>JAJYDU010000039.1 GCA_021790475.1 Planctomycetota bacterium
GCGCCTGGGGGGTGGGGCGCCGGTGGCGCAGGTGGAGGCGTCCTGGCGGGTGGTGGTGCGCGGCCGTGGGATCATGCGACAACTTGCCCGGCGGCGCGCGCCTCTGGCGTTTATCCCCACGGTTGAAATCCAGCCGCTGGAAATGGCGTTGACGCAAGGCTGGCTTGCCCGCGGGTCGAATAATAAACGGATCGTCATACCTACACGAATAGTCGTCCAAAAACCTCCTACCGTTCCTCCCAGGCATCCGCTCGTTGCGCCGCCGCCGAGCGTCTGGGCCACCGGGAACGCGATCCAGGTTCGCCGGATCGGCAACCAGAGAGTCACGGTGGTGCAGGGGCGATTCTTTCTGGTGCGCCAGACGCACCATGGCCAACCGCCCCTGGAACTGCGGGCCAACGACGCCGTGCTTTTCAGTCCCGTCGGGACCGCCGCGCCCGGCGGAAAATCCACGGTCGAACCCAGCGCGGGGATTTCACAGAAGGTGCAAGGCGTGTATATGCAAGGCGACGTGACCATCACCCTGGGAGATCAAACCGTCCACGCCGACAAGGTTTACTATGATTTTACGACCAACCGGGCCATTATGCTCAACGCGGTTCTGAGCACGTACGATTTGAAGAATAAATCGCCGTTATACATGCGGGCCAAAGAAATTTTGCAACTGGCGCAGGGGCGGTTCGCGGCCAAGTCGGTCAAACTTTCCACCGATGAATTCTACGTGCCGCACTATTACATCGGCGCCAGCGCCATGACCTTGCGAAGCCTTTCCGGACCGGTGCGGCGCACGCCGGGTCCCCTGCGCCGCAATGTTTACGCGTTTACCGCCACGAACGTGACCGGCAATATTATGGGGGTGCCGTTTTTTTACTGGCCCTACCTGGCCGGCACCACGCGGCGGCCGACGACTCCGCTCCGCCGGCTCAACGTCGGTTTTTCGAGCATTTACGGCGCTACGCTTGAAACTGGCTGGAATCTGTTTGATCTCGTCGGCTACCCGGCTCCGAAAAACGTCCACGCCAGACTGAATGTGGATTATTTCTCCAAACGGGGACCGGGCATTGGCGTGGATTCCCGGTATCAATTCCATGACGCCCATGGCGTGATTCACAGCTTCATCATGTACGATAAAGGCACTGACAATCTGGGGGCCAACCGCGAAAATCTGCCGTTACCCACGCATGTCCGGGGATACATCTCCGCACGACACATGCAAAAGCTCTCCCGCCAATGGACGCTGGCGGTGGAAGGATCCTATATTTCAGACCCGAACTTTCTGGAACAATATTTCCCATACGAATACGCCACTTCCTCCGAACAGCAGACCTCCATTTATCTCAAGCAGCAGCACCATACGGAAGCTTTTACCATACTGGGAAAATGGAATCTCAATAACTTTGTCTCCAACGCCGACCTGGAAAACAACGAATTTTCAGTGCAGCGTTACCCCGAAGCCCATTATTGGCGCGAGGGTGACAAACTTCTGGGGTTGTTCACCTACTACAGCGACAGCAGCGGCGGTATGCTCAACGATAAATTCAGCCAGACCACGCCCGCCACCCGCGGATTGCAACTGAATTTCCCCGGTATGAACCCCAACGAAACTTTCGCCAATTATTATCTCAACAACGGTTGGACCAGCCGCAATATCGCCCGCTTTGATTCCCGCCAGGAAATCGACATGCCGCTGGCGGCGGGACCGATTCAGTTCGTTCCTTTCGTTACCGGTCGCCTTACCTACTGGGATACCCGGTTCCCCGTAGTTAACAACCAGACTGGCGGCGGCACCACCCGTGTCTGGGGAATGACGGGCTTTCGATCCACCGCCACGTTTTGGCGGGTATACAACGGCGTGAACTCCAATTTTCTTGACGTGCATGGGTTGCGCCACGTGATTGAGCCGGAGGTCGATCTGTTTGTATCCGGAACCAACGTTCCGCGCGGTTATCTGCAGCCCTTCGATCGCAACGTGGAGGGCATTACCAATGCCAGCGGCGCCCAATTCGCCCTGCGTCAGGTTTTCCAGACCAAACGCGGTCTGCCCGGCAAGCGGCAAATGGTCAACTGGATCACGCTGAACATCTCCGCCGACATGTTTTGGAACCAATCGCAATCCCAAACGGGTCCTTTTAACGCCGCCAATCCCATGTATGCCGGCGCTCCTTTTTCCACCAGCGATTTCGGCCAGCCGGTGATCGGTTACTACGATTTTAGCCGGCCTGAACTAAGTCAAATCGCCGACAGCCTCAACGCCAGTTTCGCCTGGCGAGCCGGGGCAAATGTCCGTTTTCTGGGTGACGAAAGTTACAATCTGGATTTACGGCGTCTGGAAGAGGTCGATACCGGCATGGCGGTGGATCAGTCGCCCAGCCTGAGTTATTTTCTTGGCAACCGCTATATTGAGGCGCTGACGACTGATCAATGGACCATTGCGGTCAACTACCGATTGACGCGCAAGTATTCCATCGCGGCGGCGGAAAGCTATGATTTTTCACTTGTCCATAATATTGCCACTGAAATCACCGTGGTGCGGCAGCTGCCGCGTCTTTATGCCGGTTTGACCCTTAGCTACAACGCCGATACACGCAGCACGGCTGTTTTCGTGAGTCTCTGGCCGGCCGGCTACCCGCAATTCGGGATTACCAGCCCCACCGCCCTGGCCGCCGCGCCGCAGTATTAAATGTGTTCATCGCGCAGGGGCGGCGGTTGTCATCGGATTGTGAATTCATGCCTCATTCTCAATTGGCTCGTTGTATTGATCATACGCTTCTGATCCCGCAGGCGACGCAGGCGCAGATTTGCGCACTGGTCGCCCAGGCCATCGAATTTCGCTTTGCCGCCGTCTGTGTCAATCCCTGCTGGGTCGATTTGGTCAGTGCTCTGTTGCGCCAGGCCGGCGTGAACGATCCCCAAACCGCCGATAGTCCCGTGGCAACATGTGCGTGCGTTGGTTTTCCCTTCGGCGTCGCGCTTCCCGCCACCAAGGCCGTCGAAGCCGCGGCCTGCGTGCGGAACGGCGCTGCTGAAATCGACATGGTCATTTTTTTACCGGCTGTTCTTGCCGGCGATCTCGATCGCGCCCGGCGGGACGTATTGGAAGTGACGCGGGCAACACGATCTCTCCGATCGCGCGCCGTGGTGAAGGTGATTCTCGAAACCGCATTGCTGGCGGAAGAACATGTGGCGTTGGGTTGCCGCGCGGCACGGGAAGGGGGCGCGGATTTTGTCAAAACCAGCACCGGCTTTCACCCCGCCGGCGGGGCTGGCGTGTTGGCCGTCCAGTGGCTCAAGAAACATTCCGGCGGCCTGCGGGTTAAAGCCGCCGGTGGCATTCGCGACTGGCCCACCGCCCAAGCCATGCTGGCCGCGGGCGCTGATCGGCTGGGCTGCTCAGCGAGCGTGGCAATTGTCACGGCGGCGGAAAAGGCCTCTGGTTCCCCGTGACGCGCCACCCGACGGTGGAGCAGAGCACGCCAGGTCGCCGCCCTATGGCGTTATGATCATCTGCGGGAATTTACCGGCCAGGGTGGAACGTGCCGCCAGCGCCGCGGCGTAGGTCGTGTAAACTCCGCTTTGGACCAGGTACAATGTCCTGCCGCCAATGCTTGCGGGTACTACCCTCGCCGCAACCCCACCTTGCTGCAGCGCCGCAACCTGTCTCCATGCCGCGGCCGGAATCGCCCACGCGCCGAATTGCAGTGTGAAGTGATTCTGGGAAAGCCGG
Source organism: Planctomycetota bacterium (assembly GCA_021790475.1). GTDB lineage: Bacteria > Planctomycetota > Phycisphaerae > WQYP01 > WQYP01 > JAKBMM01. The sequence continues at coordinate 3,725 of JAJYDU010000039.1, forward strand.
GGTGTGGCGGCACGAGCCGGAGCGGTGTTGGGATAAAGTGTCTGCAAACGGGAAAGATAAATCCCACCCTTTTGCCACTGCCCCATATTCTGCAGCGATACCCCAAGCCGAAACAGCAGCCCGGAGGCGGGTCGCGCGGCGGGATTTGCCCGCAGGGAGCGGCGATAGTCGGAAATCGCCCGCTTGTAGTGGCCGTGGGTATAGGTCATGTCGCCAAGCGCTTTGTAGCTTTTGGATAAAAGGTCCGGTCGATGGCTCTGCGCGATGGCCCGCCGATAATCCGTGCGGGCGCCGGGAATGTTTCCCTGCGCCTCCTCTGAAATAGCCGCGAGGTAATAGGCTTCGTCAAGATTGGGACCTTGCGGATGGCTTTGAATATATTGTTGCGCCGCGGTCTGCGCTTCGCTGTAATTGTGGCTCTCATAAACTTGATAACCGTTTTGCAGACTTGGTCCAGGAGGTTGCGGCGCCTGGCAGCCGGCAAGACTAGTCGCCAGTGCGATCCCGATAGCCATTGCGATTACCTTAATCGCCCTGTTGGTTCTGTAAAATAATGTCCGATTTTTCATCGTTGGCTACCCTGCTGGTAAAACAGCACCGTTTCGATCCCGATAGCCATCGGGATATCTCTTAATATTCCCGATCCGAACCCTGTTAAGTTCCGGAATCCGCCGATGCTTCCGCCGGCAACGTCGCTTGCGAAGTTGCGACCGTTGCCGGGTTCGTGGAGGTTTCCGGTCCCGCCGGTGCGGGTGGTTCCGCGGGCAACGTCGCTTCTGAGGTTGCGGTCGTCGCCAAGCTCACGGGGGTTTCGTGAACCGCCGGTGCGGGTTGTTCCGCCGGTGCACGCGCCGGGGCGATCAGATCGCCTTCTTTCAATCGTGTGGCTTTACCGGTTCGCTCTCGCAGATAGTAAAGCTTTGCTCGCCGCACCTTGCTCTGGCGCTTCACTTCGAGCTTTTCAATTTTCGGAGAGTGGAGGGGAAAAATGCGTTCTACCCCCTCGTTATTGACGATTCGCCGCACGGTGAACGTGGCATTGAGTCCGGTTCCTCTTCGTGCAATCACGGTGCCCGAAAAAATCTGGATGCGCTCCTTCTCGCCTTCGACAATCCGGCAGTGTACGTCCACCAGGTCGCCGACTTGAAAAGACAGCGGGCTGGCTCGCAGATGTTTCGATTCGACATGGGTCAGTAAGGCGTTTGGCACGGTTATGCTCCTGTGTTTTCTTTTTCGGCCGCGAAATTCATGAGGTTTGCGGCGGGGGCGGCGAGTAGATCCGGACGACGCCGGATGGTTTTCTCCCGCGACCGCTGCGCCCGCCACGCGGCAATCGCCGGATGGTCGCCGGAAAGAAGAATTTCCGGGACGCTCTGTCCAAGAAAACTTCGTGGCCGCGTGTACTGCGGATATTCCAATCCGCCCGCGATTGTCGGATCATCGGCGGTGAACGACTCTCCGCAATGGCTCTCCTGGTCGCCCAGCACGCCCGGAATCAGGCGGATCACACCGTCCAGCACCACCATCGCCGGGATTTCTCCTCCGGAGAGCACATAATCGCCAATGCTGATTTCCAGCGGTGTAAGCAGTTCTCGGATCCGCTCGTCGAATCCTTCGTAGTGGCCCGCGATCAGCAGCAGGCGTTGGCGTCCACAAAGTTCCTTCGCCTGCAACTGTGTAAAGCGGGTTCCCTGCGGACAGAGCAGAATCCGCGTCGCCGGTCGCGGATCCATCTGTTCCACTTGTCTTACGGCATCCACCACCGGCTGGCACATTAGAACCATGCCGGGACCACCGCCGTAGGGTCTTTCATCAACCTTTCGGTGCGGGTCATGGGTATAGTCCCGCAGTTGGTGCAGATGATACTCCGCCAGTCCCTTCGCCGCCGCCCGCTTTAGAATGCTCGCCTGCAATACGCCCGCGAACATCTCCGGAAACAATGTTACAATATCAACCCGCATGTTCCGACGTCACTGGTGCGGCGGCGGGCGGTTGGACGACGGCACAATCCACGGCGTGTCGCAGCAGGCCGGCCACCGTTGCGCTCGGCTGGGCGCCGACTGTAATCCAGTATTCCACGCGGGCCTTGTTCACTCGCACGCGACGGCTCGGATCTGTGGCTAATGGATCATAAAAGCCCAACTCTTCGATGACCTTGCCGTCCCGCGGTGCACGGCTGTCCACCGCGTTGATCCGCCAGAAGGCCCGGTTCTTCCTGCCAAACCGCTTTAACCGAATCTTTACCGCCACGCCAACCCTCGTGTAAAAAGTCCTTGAAACAGAATCAACGGTTCTGTTCCGTTTTGAATCGCCCGCTTCTTCGTCAGGCGGTTACACCTTCCTGACAATTCCGATAGCCATCGAAATCGGGCGGATAGCCTCCGCCCGCGACAGCAAGGGATTGAACCCATGATCCTACTGAGTTTCTCTGCGATTTGCAAATCCCCCGGGTCTGGGTGTGAATCAGAATCGTGAATCCTCGAATCATCGGGTGCGAAGCCGGGCCGCTGCGACGGCCCGCGCCGCATGGGTCCACGTCGCGACAAACCCGCCGTATTACAAAATCGTCCTGGCGCGAAGCCAGGCCACTGTGACGGCCCGCGCCGCATGGGTCCACGTCGCGACAAACCCGCCGTATTACAAAATCGTCCTGGTGCGAAGCCGGGCCGCTGCGACGGCCCGCGCCGCATGGGTCCGCTGGCGCAGAAACCGCGATCCGGCCGAATACCGTCTCCATGGCGGAGATTGTACCACCCCGAACAATTGCCACCCCTTCGATCGCCGATCGCGTAAGAAGAAGAAAAAAAATGACAGCTTGAAACATCACCCGTCCGTTATGGTATAATGTTACTATCGATTCCGCCGCCGGACGGGAAGAAGATGGTTCGACAAGGATGTGCGTCGCGACGGAATCCGCCGGCATGGATGGCGACCGATCATGTACAAAATGCTCGCCTGTCTGGTAGCCTTTCTTCTGATGGCAACGGTGCTTATGGGCTTGCGGCGCACGCGGCTTTCCCTGACCAGTCAATCCGCGCATCTGTTTCATCGGATCATTCAGCGGCGGCATATACTTTGGGACTTGCAAACGCGCATTGCCGCAAGTACCAATCCGATTGTGCTGGCGAAGGAATTGAAAAAAGAAAAAAAGTCCCGGCCGGCGGCGCCGGTCCGTCCCGATACGGGCCGGGCGAAAATAGCATCCCAGGCGTCCCTGGGCGGCCTGCCCAGTGTGGTTCCCGCGTCGGCGCGCTGGGGCGACGCCGCGGGACAATAGGAATCTACATGCGTCGCGCCGCAATGAACGTAATAGTCGACGAAAGGCCGATGGTATGGCGGATGCTTACGTAAGAAAGGCCAGGGCGCCCATCCAACGCGCGCAAAGACTCTCCACACTGGTATTGTTGGCCAGCGTGGTACTGCTGGTCGCGTTGTTGGGACGGGTCGTCTGGCTTCAGAAGCACGTCACGCGCGGCGAGATCCGTAATCTCCGCTCCCAGCACGACGTGCGCGTAAGCCTGATGGCGCGCCGCGCCTCCATTTATACCGGCGATTCAACCCTGATCGCCGGTTCCGTCCGCGTTTACAGCATGTTTGCGGATCCGGGTTTGATTTTTGATCCCCATGGAAATCTGAATGCTCTCTCCGGCCCTTCGCTGATCGCGGCGCGGCGCCTGATGGCGAAAGCCGTGGGAAAACTGCTTCACATGGATCCGTCATCCCTTCTGGCCTGGCTTCGCTCGCGCCTGTATTACCCGAACGGCCACCTTCGCCGCTTCCTCTGGCTCAAGCGCGGCGCGAATCACGCCTTCTACGCGCGGTTCGAAAAAATCCGCCATCATCTGCTCGTTCAGGCACGCCGTCAGAGCAGGGCGCATCAATTCGATCGCGCCGGCGAATACTTTCACGCCCTTGACGGCGTTGGTTTCCTGCGTTCCACGCGCCGTGTTTATCCACTCGGTCATTTTGCCGGACAGGTCATAGGCTTTGCCAATTCACACCGGGGATTAGAGGGCCTCGAAGAGCAGCTCAACGCCCTGCTGGCGGGCCGCAACGGGCGGGTGATTTATGTGAAAGACGCCGCCGAACGGGCGCTGTGGATCAACCGGCGCGGCTACCGTCTGCCCGACAACGGCATGAAAGTCTGGCTGACCCTGAACGCCACGATCCAAGGCATCGCCCAGATGCAACTGGACAGGGCCTGCCGCAAATTCCAGGCGCGCAGCGGTGTGGCCGTTGTGATGAATCCGTACAATGGCGACATTCTGGCGATGGCCAATTATCCGACTCTGAATCCCAACGACTATCAAAAAACGCCGCCGCAGTTCTGGCGCAACCGCGCCGTCACGGACCCGTATGAGTGCGGCTCCGCATTCAAGCCGTTCAATCTGGCCTGGGCCCTGAAAAAACATGTGATTACTCTTTCAGAGAAATTTTACTGTTACCATGGTCGCTACCGCGATCCCACCGGCCGACTTATCAAGGATGTCGGCGGCTGGGGGTTTCTTTCCGTGGAAAACATTCTGGTGCATTCCAGCAACATCGGCATGACGCAAATCGGCTGGAAAATGGGAATACGCCGGCTTTACGATGCCGTGACGACTTTCGGTTTCGGCCGGATGACGGGCTGCATTCTTCCGGGCGAATCGCCGGGCATTGTCCGGCCGCTGCATCAATGGACCAGGGGCACATTAACCTCGGCAAGTTTTGGCTATGGCGTGGCCGTCACGCCACTGCAACTCGCCCGGGCCTTTTGTACGTTTGCCAATGGAGGCTGGCTGATCACGCCGCAGATTGTCAAGGCTGTCGAAACGCGAACCGGCAAACTGGAAACCTGGTCGCAAATCGCCGGCCCCCCGAGGGCGAAAAAAATTATCCCGCGCCGTGTATGTTCTGAGTTGATCGGTGCGATGGAACAGGTGATGGTGCGTGGAACCGGGCAATACGCGATTTCGCCGGTGTATCGGCTCTACGGCAAGACGGGTACCGCCAACCTGGCGGTCGCCGGTCAAGATGGTTATCACTCCCATCAATACAACGCCACATTTATCGCCGGCGGTCCGACACCCGCGCCGCGATTGATATGCGTCGTCGCTGTACATAAGCCGAATCCGCACCTGGGCCATTACGGCGGAACGGTGGCCGGCCCGGCCTGCTCCCGAATTCTAACGGACTCTTTGGAATATCTTCAGGTTCCACCCGATCAGGGGCCGGCGACCGATCCCTGGTGGGGTAAAGAGGCGCTGCTCAAGAAGCTTAAGGGGCTGAGTCATTGAAGTTGCGTGAACTTATCCGCGATATCCCCGTGCCCATCCAGGTGGCCGGCGGCCTGGATACCGATATCCGCCGCGTGGTGGAGGATTCACGCCAGGTGCGGGCCGGCGATTTGTTCGTGGCTCGTCCGGGCGTGCGGTCTTCGGGGGAGCGGTTCATTCAGGAAGCCCTCGCCCGTGGCGCCGTCGCCGTACTAAGCGATTCTCCCCCGCCGGTTTTCCCAGTGAGCGCGGACCGGCAAGTCGTCTTTCTCCAGACCAGCCGGCCCGCGATCGCTCTGGGGTGGTTGGCCCAGCGGATATGCTCAGACCCGGCTCGCGACCTGCGCCTTTTCGCCGTTACGGGTACGAATGGCAAAACCACCACCGCCTACCTGGTCCGGGGAATTTTGCGGGCCGCCGGGTGGAACTGCGGCTTGATTGGCACGGTACAAACGGATGATGGCCGAACGGTTCTCGAAAGCGCCATGACTACGCCCGGTCCCGTGGAGTTGGCTGATCTGCTGGCGCGGATGCGCCGCAATGGCGCGACGGCGGCGGTGCTGGAAGCCAGCAGCCACGCCCTGGCGCAGGATCGCCTGGCTGGTATAAATATTCATGTGGCCATGTTTACCAATCTTACCGGGGATCATCTGGATTACCACGGTACGATGGACAACTACGCCGCCGCCAAAGCGCGTTTGTTCGATGCGCTCTCCCCGGAGAGCTTTGCCGTCGTCAACGCCGATGATCCATGGTCGCGGCGGATGCTGCAAAACACCGCGGCGAAAGCGGTCTCCTACGCGCTGCGCGCTCCCGCCGATTTTTCCGCCGCCATTGGTCGTTGCGACGCCGCCGGCATGGATATGCTGGTGCAAGGCCCCTCCGGCCTGCAATGGACCGTCTCCAGCGTGCTGGTGGGGCGGCACAACGCCCAAAATATTCTTTGCGCGGCGGCGGCGGCCTGGTGTGGCGGCATCGCGCCGGAGCACATTTTACGCGGTGTACGGAACATGACGTGCGTTCCCGGCCGGCTCGAACCGGTTATGGTACCGGGCGTAAGCTGGACGGAAATGCCTTTCCATGCGCTGGTGGATTACGCCCATACACATGATGCGTTGGAAAACGTGCTCCAGGCCGTGCGCCCCTGGACACAGGGCCGGATCGTCTGCGTTTTTGGCTGCGGGGGCGATCGCGACGCTGTCAAACGCCCCAAAATGGCCGCCGTGGCGGAGCGGCTTAGCGACCTGGTGATCGTCACCAGCGATAATCCCCGCAACGAGTCGCCGGACGCTATTATCCAGATGATCCTCGCCGGCTTTTCGTCCACCATGGGCGGGCGCTTGCGCGTGTGTCCGGATCGCGCTGCGGCCATTGATCTGGCCATTGCACTGGCCCAGCCGGGCGATATGGTTTTGATCGCCGGCAAAGGACACGAGAAATATCAGATTATCGGCGCCCGGCGGAGTCATTTCGATGATGTCGAACAGGCCCGTCAGGCTCTGGCGGCGCGATTCGGAATTCGGGCGACGGGATAAGGACACTTTAGCCGTGGAACCATGGACTTTTGAACAAATTCGCCGGGTTACATTGAGCCGCCGGCTTAACCGTGGCGAACTCGAATTTCGTGGGCGAATTTGTATCGACAGCCGGCAGGTGATGGAAGGCGATCTATTCATCGCCATCCGCGGGCGCAAGCACGACTCCCACCGATTCATCAGGCAAGTTGTGGCCGGCGGTGCGGCGGGTCTTCTGGTGGATCGCCCCCTCGATCCGGACGCGACCCGCCTGGTTACGCGGTCTTCCGTGACTCTGCTGCATACCGACGATACGATCGGCGCCATGAACCGCCTGGCCGCCGCTTTTCGCCGCGATATTCGCGCTAAGGTCATCGCCGTCGGCGGCTCCAACGGAAAAACCACCACCAAGCAGATCATCCATACCCTGCTTGCACGCCGCTTTGCGGGTATCGCCAGTCCCAAAAGCCACAATAACAACATCGGGCTGCCCTTGGCGATTCTAAGCGTTCCATCCCGGTGCGAATATGTTGTCCTGGAGGTGGGAACCAGCGCGCCTGGGGAAATTGCGGCCTTGGGACATGTGGCCATGCCTGATATGGCGGTGATTACGGGTATTGGTCTGGAACACGTGGAATTTCTTGGGGGCTTACCGGAAATCGCCCGTGAAGAGGCCGCCCTGGCCCGATTTATCCGCCCCGGCGGAATACTGATTCTCACGAATCTCTTCCCGGAACTGCTTGCGGCCCTGCGCCTGTTGCGTACGCCGCGCCTCACGGTGGGGCCGGCGGGGACCGGAGCGGATCTGGAGGCGACGTCCATCATCGAAAATATGGATGGTTGCAGGTTCGTGATCAACGGCCGCATCAGCTGCCATCTGCCGTTGCTTGGCCGCCATAATGTCTTCAATGCGCTTCTGGCCATTGCCGTCGCCCGGCGAATGGGCCTGCGTGAAGAGGAAATTGTAGCGGGGCTGCTTGCCGTCAAGCCTTCTCCCATGCGCCTGGAAATTCAACAGGTTCGGCGGCACTTTGTACTCAATGATGCCTACAACGCCAATCCGGCCGGCATGTGCGCCGCTCTGGAAACATTTGCTGGAATCTATCCGCCCGCGGTCGTCGGCCGGTCGATTCGCCGCGTGGCGATCCTGGGCGACATGTTGGAACTCGGTGGCCAGAGCGATTTTCTGCATCGCCAGGTCGGCCGGCAGGTGGCGGCCCATCGCATCGACTTTTTCATCGCCATTGGCCCGTTCATGAAATGCGCCGCGGACGAAGCGGCGGCGGCGGGCGTGCCGGTTCACCATTTCCCGGATACCCCGACGGCGGCAGAGCGAATAGCCCCGCTTCTCCTGCCGTGCGACGCTATTTTGCTCAAGGCTTCCCGCGGTATGCGGTTGGAATCGATTTTGGACGCCTTGCGCGGCGGGGAGGAATCTTCTCGCCCCGCCGGCGCGCTGGTTGGGGCGCAGGAACCTCATGAACCATTAGGAATGGAAAGGATCGTTTAACCTTGCTTTACTTCCTATACACATGGCTGGCGACGCACCATTGGGTGGAGCGGGATCTCCCTTTCAAACTGGTCATCTTCCGCTCGGCGTTAGCCATTGTTTTCAGCTTTATGGTTGTATTGCTCTCCGGTGGCCCCGTGATTCGCTGGCTGCTGAAGATGAAACTTAACGGTCGGCCGGAGTTTCACAACGCCACTCTCAACGCCATGACAAAAGACAAGGCCAACACGCCAACCATGGGCGGGCTGCTGATTTCCGGCGCGATCTTTCTTACCACATTGCTCTTCGCCCGCATCGACAACTTTTACGTCATCATGGGATTGGGATGCCTGGTTTGGCTGGCGGTGCTTGGCGGTGTCGACGACTGGCTCAAACTTACCGCCGCGCGGCGGAACCCCGGCAGCCGCGACGGTCTTTACTGGTGGGAAAAGATCGTCTTCCAGATCGGTCTGGGAATGTTGATGGCCCTGTTCATCTATTACCACGGCAAATACAACCAGGCACATTATCTAAACTGGCCCCTGTTGCCGCGTAATATCGTTCTACCTACTTACCTTTTTGCGATTATCACGGTCGTCGTCATCACGGGCAGCAGCAATGCCGTCAACCTTACGGACGGTATGGATGGCCTGGCCAGCGGGTGTGTGGCGATTGTGGCTTTCGCCTTCATGGCGCTGGCGTATGTCACCGGCGACGCTCGCTGGGCCGCCAATCTTCACTTCAATCATATCCGCTTTTCCGGAGAATTAGCGGTTCTTTGCGGCGCCATGGGAGGGGCCTGCCTGGGTTTTCTCTGGTTCAACTGCAATCCCGCCCAGGTTTTCATGGGCGACACCGGGTCCCTGGCGCTCGGTGGCGTGATCGGTTATGTTGCCATCGTAATTCGCCAGGAACCGATGTTGTTCATGGTGGGCGGAGTTTTCGTAGTCGAGGCTCTGAGCGTCATCATTCAAACCAGTTATTTCAAGGCTACGGGCGGAAAAAGAGTATTTCTATGCAGTCCGATTCATCATCATTTTCATCTCAAGGGATGGAGTGAATCGCAGATCGTTGTACGGTTCTGGCTGCTTTCGGCGTTGTTCGCCGCATTAGCCCTGGCAACCGTTAAACTTCGCTAAGAGCCTGTCTCAATAGACAGGCTCTTAGTCCGCCGCGCCACGCGCCGGGACGCTCCGCAAGGTGACCCGGCGGACGGTACAGGGTATAAGTGTGGTTCAGCTATTTTATAAGGAGCGCTGATGATACGGGAAAACATAGATGCCGCCCTGGCTTCTCTGGAGGCGCGGGTCGCAAAAATCCGCGACTCTCTTTGACGTGGAACGCCAGGAGCGGCGGGGGGGCGAGCTGGAACAGCGAATGGGCGCCGCCGACTTCTGGAACAACCGGGAACAGGCGCAAAAAATCATCCGGGAACTTCAAACTCTCCAGGCGGTTCTTAATCCCTTTCGGGCGATAGAGAAAGCCCTGGAAGAAATCCGTCTCATGATCGAGTTGGGACGCCAGGGCTCCGACGAATCGCTCCTGGAAGAGGCTGACCGGGAACTCGCGCGGCAGACCCGGGCCATGGAAGCGGTCGAACTCCAGGCGCTGTTCACCGGCCCGCATGACGCCGCCGATTGCTACGTTCAAATTCACGCCGGCGCGGGAGGAACCGAAGCCTGCGACTGGGCTGAAATGCTGTTACGCATGTATCTGCGCTATTTTGAACGCCGGGGCTGGCTTGTCAGCGAAGTCGACCGGCTGGACGGCGAACAGGCCGGCGTCCGCGGAGTCACGCTGCTGGTCAAAGGTCCTTACGCCACCGGTACGCTCAACTGCGAAGCGGGCGTGCATCGGCTGGTGCGCGTCAGCCCGTTCGACGCCAACGCCCGCCGCCACACCAGCTTCGCCAGCGTGGACGTCACCCCCGTGTTTGAAGACGTTGATAAAGATATGCCGATACCGGAGAACGATCTGGACATCGTCGCCTTTGTACGCGCCAGTGGTCCCGGCGGGCAGAACGTCAACAAAGTGGCTTCCGCCGTGCGCATCACGCACAAACCCACCGGCATCCAGGTGGTCTGCACCAGCGAGCGCTCGCAGATTCAGAACCGGGCGCTGGCTCTGGATTTGATCAAGGCCCGCCTGCGCAAACTGGAAGAGGCCAGGCGCGACGCCGAGTTGGCCCGGCTCTATGGTGAAAAGGGGGAAATCGCCTTCGGTTCGCAGATTCGCAGCTATGTTCTCGATGATCGCCGGGTGAAAGATCACCGCAATGGCTATGAGGTGTTTCAACCCGATCGCGTGCTGGATGGCGACATTCAGGGATTTATCGACGCCCAGCTTCGCTATCAGGTCGAGCAGCGCCAAGGGCGGCCGCGGAATTAGTTTCGACATCTCGCCGTGGGGTACGGCAATGATAAACGCCGCCGGGCGGCACGTTCATCGGCACGAGTTGAAACGATACTTCGTGGAAAAACCGGCGATAGTAACCGAGATAATACCACGGAATTTCCGTGATATTGCTGAAGGTCCCCCGGGGATGGAGATATTGGCCAATCGCCTTGAACATGCCGGTTCGCGTCGCGTTCGGCAACGACGGCGTGGCCAGACCGCTGATAAAATAATCTACATGACGCCGTACCAGGCCTTGCGTGCGGAGAATATCGCCCAGATTGCTCACGTCGCCATGTACGATGGTAACGCCGGGGCTGGCGGCAAAGCGAGACCGCAGGATGTGAACAAAGTCGCGATCCCGTTCGATGGATATCAACCGGGTATGGGATGGCAGGCGGCGGCTGATTTGCTCCGTGATCGGGCCGGTTCCGGCGCCCAGCTCCACAATGACTTGGGCGCAATCCCATTGCACCTGCCGCAGGCTCGCTGTCGCCATGGCGCGGCTTGAAGGCCAGATGGAAGCGATTCGCCGGCCATGCCGGAAGAACTTGCTCAGGAAAAGCAGATGGTCGCGAATGCGTGCCGGATTTCCGCCCATCGCGGTAAACGCTTCGTCGCCGGCGGGACAATCCTCTTGCACAGTATGACCGGATGTCGTCATAAAATCCGCCGATAGTTTATCTTTTTGCTGGAAAACAAGCCTTCGCCGCGGCGAATCTTCGACCCGCAACGGAGAGTATTTTATCGAGGGCGGGATGGATTTTTCTAACCGCCTCCTCCCGGAACCGGTACCGTTTGCGGGAGCCGTGCGGGGGTAAGGGCCGTCGGATTTGCGGGGGCGACCTGCTCGGAGGCCGGTACGTAGGGATTGTAGCGAAGCTTGACCGGCAATATATAAATATCGACGCGCCTGTTAAGTTGGTTGCCGCGATGGCGGGGAGCGTTCGGCGCGATGGGATGCGTTTTCCCCCAGCCGGCCACCTGCATCCGCCGGTCGACCACGCCATCCTTCCGGAGTACATACATCACCGCGATGGCCCGGTTCGTCGACAGGTACCAGTTCGTCGGATTCATGACCGTGGACGGGCTGCGGCGGATGGGCACGTCGTCAGTGTTGCCAACGATGCGAACCTCGTTGTCGGATATGGCATTCATGTTGAGAATGGCCGCGAAACGCCGCAGCGCCGCGCGGGCGGCCGGGCGCACCTTGGCGCTGCCCAAGGCAAAGAGCAGGTCGCTCTTGAAACGCAGCAGACCAAGTTTCTTGTTGAACTGGAGCATGCTGGGATATTGCTCGGCCAGTCGCTCCAGGGCGTGGTTGACCGCGCGGGGCAGATGAGGCGCGCCGCCGGCCAGGGCCATCAGCCTGTTGTACTGCGCCTGGAGTTTTGCCAGCCGCGCCTGCAGCGCATCGCGTTCCTGACGCAATGCCGCCGAGCCTCCTCCCTGGGCATGCAGAAGGGCGTCCTTTTCAGCGATCTGTTGCTTAAGATCCGCGATTTGCCGCCTTAAGCGGGTTAGATCGTTTTGGGCCGCGGCGAGCTGGGCCTTGGCCTGGTCGAACGCGGTCTGCAACCGCTGATAGTGATTTTCGGATACACAGCCGCCAACGCCGAGGAGGCCCGCCGCCAGGCCGGCCAACGCCAGGGTTCGCGAAATACGCGGGAACAGAATACGAGTCATTGCAATGTCTCCAACATGTTTCATATCGCCGTGTGGCTTCCCGGTGCAGTTTGAACGAACGGAGCCGATAAGTAAAGGGCTACCCGCCGCTTCCTTGTGCAGTCTCTGTCCTCTTTATTTTCCCCCCGCATCATACAACGACGCATTCGCCGATATATTGCGGCTCGGACGCGGGTCCCCCGCGCGGAATCAAAGGCCCTTCTACTTACCCCGCTTTCGAAGGGCTATCGCGAACCAGCCTTGCCGGCAAAAAAACCGCCGAACGCGATCATAGCCGAAAACGCCGCCAGCAGCCCGACGAACAACCACAGATTCGTCGCCAACGATGGAATCCACTGCGGCGTGAAGCCTTCGACGGCTGTCAGGGCGACCAGCAGGGTCAGTCCCATGATCAGAATGGCCGCCAGAGCAGCGCCGCCGAAAAGCCCGGACATCGGGTCCGACATCTCGACAATCGGCGATAATCCCGCCGCCGCGACCTGTGCGACGGGGGCCTCCATCGCCACGGAAGCTACCGCCGGTTCGGTCGCCGGCAGGGGGGGCTGATCAAAAATTCCCGATGCTCCCGCTCCCATGCCGATCCGCGAACTGCCGCTCTGGTCGCCGGGATATATTTCTTCCAGCAGTTCAGCGCCGAGGCTGGTGTTGTCGCTCTCCCGAGTCAAGTCCAGAAGCCCCGAACCGCTGCTCATGGCGGAGTCCGGTCCCGTGGGCAAAACGGCTTCGTCCAGAGGTTGCGATATCTGTGTTTGCGCGCTGGTGTCGGTGGCCTTAAGCTCGTATTCCTCAAATACGCGCATGCCTGAGGCAGAGGCCTTACTGCCGGTTCCCGATCCGCCGGCCGCCGCGCTGCCAATCGCGGAGCCGCCGACTGTGCTGCCGCCCGGCACGGCGGTTCCCAATGAACCGCTCCCCGCCGGCGGCGCTGTTTTGGTATCACCGGAGCTATCGCCGGGCGCGAGCTTGCCGGTCGGTGGAGTGGGTATGTCGCTTGCGGTCATAGGCGCCAATTCAATCGGACCTTCGCTGCTCCCGCCGCCCCCGCTCTGGCTGGCCAGGTGATCGACCTGATCCATTTTGAACACTATGCGATTGCCATCGCGGAACTCCCGCAGTTTGTTGCCGTCAACAAGCTCCTTGAGCTTGTTGACGGGCACATTAAGCTTCGCCGCGGTTTCCTCCGCGCTGTAGAATATCTTTCCCATAACAAACTCCTTTCTTGTTCGCTCCGGGCGCCGCCATCCGCGGGGCAATAATTATACATCCCGCAAATGTATGCCGGGAGGCGTCTTTACGGCAAGGCTCCGGCAGGAATCCACCCATGATTATTTTATCATCAGTCCGATGGCCTCGCACGCTACCTCGCCGGAGGTCTTTCAACGTCAGTCAAAAATCCAATCCCCATAAAATGAACGAGGCCGCGGCGTCCTTGACGCTCCGCAGCCTCGTTCCGGTTGGGAGGAACACCTTGGATTGAGACCTTATGGCGAGTGTTGAACGAACACAAACTGCTCCGAGCCGCCCGGGCTGCGCAGCGACATTCGCACGCCCCTGGCTAGATTCGCTTTCATGATGATCTGATCAAACTGGGCCGCCGAGTTGACGCGATGTCCCTGCACGCTCAGGATGACTTCACCGGGACTGATTCCCGCGCTGGCCGCGATGCCGTTGGGATCCAGCCGCGTCACCACCACGCCGTGCGGCGTGCTCATGTGATATTGTCGCGCCAGGGCCGGCGTAACTGTGGAAACGGTGATTCCAAGGGAATGAGAGGCTATGGTGCTTGGCCCGGAGGATACGCCTTCCATGGCGAGTTGATGCGTGGCCGGCTGCGTCCCCACGGGGAATGTCAGATTCAATGTTTTTCCGTCACGGACAACTTGCAGCGTCACCTTCGTGCCGGGCCGCGTTTGGGCGACTTCATTGCGAAGTTCGTTGAGTCGCATCACTTTTTTACCATCAAAGGCGACAATAATATCGCCTTTCTTTATACCAGCCTTGGCGGCGGGAGTATTCCGCATAACCTGTTGAACCAGCACGCCGTGCTTGCCCTTAAAATGGAACGAACGGGCTACTTTTCGATACATTGGAATCCGCACATCGGCGATGCCTACCCCCAGATAGCCGCGGACCACTTTTCCATACTTGATCAAGGCGTGACTGACATACTCGACCTCATTGGAGGGAATGGAAAACCGATGCCGGCGAAGGAACCGGTGTTCGTGGCGATGGCTGTATTGATGCCAATCACGTGCCCGCGCATGTTCACCAGCGGTCCGCCGGAATTTCCCGGGTTGATCGCCGCATCGGTTTGCAGAAAGTCTCCATAGGTCAGACCATAGAGCTTGGGGTTATGCGCTGTGATGATGTTTACGTGTGCTCGTCCCTTGGCGGAGATGATTCCCTGCGTCATGGTATGGCTCAGGCCAAACGGCGAACCGAAGGCCAGCACCCATTGGCCGACATGTACGTTGTTGGAATTTCCCAGCACCGCGGGTGTGAGATTTGCGACGGGAATTTTTACTACCGCCAGATCGGTCTTGGGATCGCGCCCGATCAGTTTCGCCTTGTAAGTCCGGCCATCAGCCAGGGTTACCTTGATCGATGTGGCGTGACTGACCACGTGATTGTTGGTTACGATGTAGCCATTCGCTCGGATAATCACGCCGCTGCCGGTACCATAAAGTTTCTCTGCGCGGCCCTGCGGAGGTGTCGGCAAGAACGGCCCCGGCCCGATCCTGACTCCTGGAGCAGGCGGAATCTGAAAGAACTGGTGAAAACCGGGCGGCAGCTGGATGTGCATTTGCATCGCCGGCCCCTTGATCGTTTTGATGACGTTGATGTTAACCACCGAGTTCTTGATTGAGCGCTGAATTTCCTCGAAGGCGCGGGACAATTGTCGTGCCGCGACGATATCGGGATTGTTTAGATTCAGAACCGGTGGGGATCCACCCGTGGAAGATGCCGCGGCCCGTGCCGTTGCATTGCCTTGGAAATGTAGCGCGTTTCCCAACCAGACTGCGCTGCCGATACCGGCCGCAATCGCCAGAGTGGACCACCAGGAATGGTTTTTCAAAGGGCTTCTCATACAGTGCTCCTCAAACAAAAATATTATAAGCGGGCCGCGGCGACGGAGCTATTCCGTCGATCCAGTCTGCCGCACCTGCCGCACTTCGGCCGGCAGGATAATAATAGGGTTGCCGTCGGGAGGGAATCCTTTCAACTAATTTTGGAAATCATATCCTGAACATCACCAGTAGGGCGGTAATATGGTCCCGCGGCGCAAGTGAAAATTTTCAGCCGCGGGTCCCGGCCCGCGCGCGATTTAGCCCGGCGAGTCCTCTCGCCGGCGTAATACCGGCCCGCGTCGAAATCGCTTCGCCGTAAATACCGCCGCGCGCGATTTAGCCCGGCGAGTCCTCTCGCCGGCGTAATACCGGCCCGCGTCGAAATCGCTTCGCCGTAAATGCCGCCGCGCGTGTACGGAGCGCAGCGCGAATGAAAATTTTCAGCCGCGGATATTGACCCGCGTGTGATTTAGCCCGGCGAGTCCTCTCGCCGGCGTAATACCGCCCTGCGTCGTACCCGCGCCGCTGGGAACGCGGGTGTCCTCTCACCTGCAACGTGCGTTGCCGGCCTGCGGCGCGAAGCCGGGCCGCTGCGGCGGCCCGCGTCAAAATCGCTTCGCCGGCGTAATATCGGCCCGCGCGCGATTTAGCCCGGCGAGTCCTCTCGCCGGCGTAATACCGGCCCGCGTCGCCTCTCCGACCGGCGTCCCGCCGGCGAAGCAAAATTTAATTTAAAATTGCCAGAGTCTTCGCTTGACTTACAGGCCAGGCGGGTGTATGTAGCAACCACCAAGTCAACGCCGCGCCTCTTTTGCGGCGTGTGGCGCATGGCTGTTCCTGGCCGTGCGACGGTGAATGCAGGGCGGGCCTTTCGGCCCGCCAGGGGATATGTAGTGCCGATACCCTTATGTTTGCCCGTGGGCAAACATAGAGCAGTAGAATATAGAGCAGGGGATCAGGAGAACGAATAAGGCTGGCGCAAGGAAGTTGCTCGCGCCGGCAGGAATGACCCGCTGCGGTCGCCTGTTTACCTGCTCCATCTTCTCGCGGCGCCGCCGCGGGCGGCGTTTCAAAAGGAAGACTCTCATGGTTAAGCGTTCTTCCAACTCCGGCGATGTAGTCGGTTCCACCCTCGATCCCGAAAGTCATCGAAAGCAAAACTCATCCGGCGACCAATATGCCGGCCTCGACCAGTTCGGACGCGTGGTCAATCAACAGTGGGTCAACGGAACCGGGAGCATAAGCGACCT
>JAJYDU010000185.1 GCA_021790475.1 Planctomycetota bacterium
AGAGGAGTAGCCCCATTCGCCGGCGAGGACCGGAATGTTTCGGCCCGGTGGGGCATAGCGGGCGATCAACGCCCGGACGTGGCGGTAAACCGGAACCACGGTTTCCGGACCGCTCCAACGATAAGGATGAATGGTCACGGCATCCCAATATTTAAGCAGGCCCGCCTGGAAGCATTGGCGGAGGAATTTTCTGGACCCGATCGCGGTATCCGCCAGGGCCGGTCCGACGTACAATTCCCGCGGCGCCACGCGGCGGATCGTTTTACCCACGGCCAGAGCCAGCTTAATATAGGCATGGACATTAAAGTAGTCATGGGGATTAAAGTTGCCGTTGGGTTCGTTCCACATTTCCCACATAATGCCGCGACCGCGGAAATGCCGTACCGCCGCGGCGACCCACCGGCAGAACGCCCAGCGAGCCTGCAGAGTGCTCGGCGCCTGGCCGTGGTCATACAGCGGATTGTAGCCGTCCATAATCCACAGTGGCCGGATGTGATAGCGGCGCAGCGCCGCGAGCAGGTAGTCGTAAGAGCGAAAATCGTAGCACCCTTTGATCAATTCGGTTGTGTTCCATTCAAAATCCATGCGAATCCAGTGAAAGCCCGCCGCGGCGAGCATCCGCATTTCGCCGGGCCGGGGATACGTAAAATGAATGTTGACGCCCATGGATTGCGGTACGCGCGGGGTGAGCCAGGCTGGAGAACGGCCCGGAAGCCGGACCGGCGCCGCCAGAGCCGGGTTGGCCATTGCGATTATCAATATGCCGACCGTCAGAAGCAGAGAAAATTTACGCATGATTTGGTTTCTAATACGTGTTTTCCATCGGTAAATCCCGACCGTCGGGATGGCCTGCGTCACAAAACGGGTATCCCGCAACCCGAAGCCGGATCGCAGCGTCCGCCCGCGTCGCAAAGCACCCGGACACCGCTTCCACCATGTTGTATCCGGTAATGTATCCAAAACGCAATGCGGAGGAGAGCGCCACAAGAAAACCCTGGAGAGACGATTCAACGTTTTCGGATATATTCCGGATCATGGGAAAGGGAAAGATGGAGCTTGTTGTCGCGGGCGATAAGCGTGCGCGTTTTCGTGCCGATCTCGTTGGTAAGACGGTAATGCCCGGATGCCAGCGGCAATACGACCACATGTGCCTGGCGGGACGTGGTCCAGGCGGCGAGGCGATTGCCTTTCGGCCCGTGGAACAGCAGCACGTAATTGTCCGCACCACCGATTTTCAGCCGTTTAACAAACCGGCAGCCGACAAGCTGCGTCGCCAGCGTGCGGGTCGCCAGATAAGCCGGCTTGGGATCGTACACCGGGTTGCGACCGGCATGGTACACAAAGTGAACCGTGCCAAACCGATCCTCGGCATTTTTCGGGTCGGGTCCATCGTTGTGCCAGTCATACCAGATGGTCAGGGGAATCCCCTGCCAGAAATTCACCAGAAATTCCCGCGCCAGCATCCGCCCCTGGCGGACGGCGTTGTAACGAGTCCAGGCGGGCGAAGAGGAGTAGCCCCATTCGCCGGCGAGGACCGGAATGTTTCGGCCCGGTGGGGCATAGCGGGCGATCAACGCCCGGACGTGGCGGTAAACCGGAACCACGGTTTCCGGACCGCTCAGACGGTAGGGATGAATGGTCACGGCATCCCAATATTTGAGCAGGCCCGCCTGGAAGCATTGGCGGAGGAATTTTCTGGCCCCGATCGCGGAATCCGCCAGGGCCGGTCCGACGTACAATTCCCGCGGCGCCACGCGGCGGATCGTTTTACCCACGGCCAGAGCCAACTTGATATAGGCATGGACATTAAAGCTGCCGTTGGGTTCGTTCCACATTTCCCACATCACGCCGCGACCACGGAAATGCCGCACCGCCGCGGCGACCCACCGGCAGAACGCCCAGCGGGCCTGCGGGGTGCTCGGCGCCAGGCCGTGGTCATACAGCGGATTACCGAAACATAGGATCCACAGCGGCCGGATATGGTAGCGGCGCAGCGCCGCGAGCAGGTAGTCGTAAGAACGAAAATCGTAGCGACCTTTGCGCAATTCGGTTGTGTTCCATTCAAAACCCTTGCGGATCCAATGAAAGCCCGCCGCGGCGAGCATCCGCATTTCGCCGGGGGGGGGATACGCAAAATGAATGTTGACGCCCATGGATTGCGGTACGCGCGGGGCGGGCCAAGTTGAGGAATGCGTCGGCGCCGCCGGCGCTGGGAGCGCCGTTGCGGTAATCAATATGCCGGTCGCCAGAAGCAGCGGAAATTTACGCATGGAGGTTTCTCTACGAACAATCGTTATGCTCATCCGTTCTGGCGGCGCGGCCGCATGCCCGTCTGTTGGCGATACCATTCGATTGTTTTTTTAAGCCCTTCTTCCAACGACGTTTCGGCCACGAACCCAAATTTTTCTCTGGCGCGCGAGGTGTCCAGACAGCGCCGCGGTTGACCGTCGGGTTGGGAGGCGTCCCATACGATGCGGCCGGTGAAGTCGCAAAGTCGGGCAATCAAGGCGGTCAGATCGCGAATGGTCATTTCCCGCCCCGCGCCGATGTTGACGGGATCCGGATCGTTGTAACGGAGTGTGGCCAGCGCGATCGCTTGCGCCGCGTCCTCCACGTAAAGAAACTCCCGCGAGGCTCCCCCCGTTCCCCAAGCCACGATGTGGTCGGTTCCGGCGGATTGAGCTTCCACAAATTTACGTATCAGCGCCGGAATGACGTGCGAACTTTGCGGGTCAAAGTTATCGCCTGGTCCATAAAGGTTTACGGGCAACAGGTAAATGGCGTTCAGGCCGTACTGTTGCCGGTAGGCCTGGCACATCGTCAGCAGGGCCTTCTTGGCGATGCCGTAAGGGGCGTTGGTTTCTTCGGGATAGCCGTTCCAGAGTTCATCTTCTTTGAAAGGAATCGGAGTGTACTTGGGGTAGGCGCAAATAGTTCCCACCTGGACCACTTTGCGGACCCCTTGCCGGCGGGCGGCCTCGATGACATTAAGGCCCATGGCCATGTTGGCGTAGAAATACAGGCCGGGATTCTGGCGATTAGCGCCGATTCCGCCGACTCTGGCGGCCAGGTGAATCACCACGTCGGGCCGAGCATGGGTCATGGTTCGCTCCACCTGTTCCTGCCGCGTGAGATCGCATTCTTTACTGCGCAGAATGATCAGATCATCCCGCCGGGCGCCCATTTCGAGAAATTTTTGGTGCACATAACGGCCTAGAAAACCGGCCCCGCCTGTGATCAGATAACGCATCGTGTCTTTCCGTCATTGCCGTAGAACCGCGTGTCGTTCAAGTCCGCGGCGAACCCGATAGCTATCGGGACTCGCGCGGCCGGGCGCTATGGGTTTGGATCAACTTTTCCTGCCTGGCCAGTTCCAGGTCGTGTTCGATCATCATGCGGGCCAGATCCTGGATTTTTACGCGCGGCGTCCATCCCAGCACACGGCGCGCTTTGGCGGCGTCTCCGAGCAATACATCCACCTCCGCGGGGCGCAGATAGCGCGGGTCTGTGCGGACATACTTTTTCCAATCCAGATCGAGAATTCCAAAACATAGCTCCACCCATTCTTGTACGCTGTGCGTTTGGCCGGTGGCGATGACAAAATCATCGGGCTGATCCTGTTGGAGCATCATCCACATGGCTTGCACGTAATCACCGGCAAAGCCCCAATCGCGTTTGGCTTGGAGGTTTCCCAGGAACAAGGCATCCTGAAGCCCAACCTTGATCCGCGTGGCCGCCCGTGTCACTTTGCGCGTGACGAAAGTTTCGCCCCGCCGCGGCGATTCATGGTTGAACAGGATGCCGTTGCAGGCGAACATGGAATAAGCCTCGCGGTAATTAATGACTTGCCAGTAGGAATAAACCTTGGCGCAGGCATAAGGACTTCGCGGGTGAAAGGGAGTGGTCTCCTTTTGCGGCGACTCCAGCGTCTTCCCGAACATCTCGCTGGAGGACGCCTGGTAAAACCGGATCGGCAAAGCTGTGTCTCGTATCGCTTCGAGCAGCATCAGCGTGCCCAGGGCGTCGGTATGGACCGTGTAAACCGGTTGGTCGAAACTGACCCGCACGTGGGATTGCGCCCCCAGGTTGTACACCTCGTCGGGTTTCGTACGGGTGAGGATTTCGCGCAGGCAGGAGCCGTCGGTCAGATCGCCATAATGCAGATGGAGCCTCC
>JAJYDU010000186.1 GCA_021790475.1 Planctomycetota bacterium
ACAATCGTGCCGTGGGGGTTGGCTTTTTCACCGTTTCTTCGTGGTTCTTTCTCCATAACACGCCCTGCCGTTCCTTTTGACCACTGACTTACACGGATTGCACTGGTTGAGATTCGGGATTATTTCATCCACCCCCAATTCAGCGCCGCCTTCCCCGCCGCAACGGCGAGAACTTTACCGTTGCGCAATTCCACCGCTGCCGGCGTGCCCGCTTGGCTGGGAACCCGGCCACAGCACATTCCGGAATTGTCCGCATATAGAACCGCCAAACAGTACTGCACGGACCCGCTGGAATCAATGATTTTTCCGCGCCGATTTTGACATGGGGATGACAATTTTCCGGGTGCGGCGCCATCTCCGCTTTAGGGACGGTATCCGGTCGAATCGTGGTTTCTGCGCCAACTGATCCATGCGGACGGGGACGTCCGCGCTCCCAGTCTCCCCCGAAAAATTGTCACCCCATTTTGACGCCTTTTCCAAAATTCATGGCAGGCGAATATAGAGCACCTGGTATTTTTTTTCCGTAATATTTACCGGAAATGGCGGACTGTTCACGTCCGCCACCTGGACGTGAATGTTATTGGCGCCCCGTGGCAGCGCCGCGGGAATCACATAAACCGTCCGCGGCAGCATTTGCCAATAGCGCGTGTCCGCGTGCGATGACGCCGCCAGCAGCGCTCCCACGGCCGCCGCGCCCAATCCCCCTCCCAATTCGGCGGCATTGTTGTGATTGGCGCCGTTGGCGGCCACGGCCGCACCGCCGATCATCAATCCTGTTCCCACCACCGCCTTGGCTTCGCGAATGGTATCCATCGTGAGCCAGCGTTTGTCCTGCGCCAGCGCCAGTGTATCGACCATGCTGGAATCGCTGATCCCCGGGATGGGCCGGCTGTTGTCCCAGGCGTAAATCGGCGGAACAGGCCCGACCATCTGTGGTGTCGGGGTAAAGACACTTTGTTCGCCGTACCAGCCCCTGGCCCGTCGTTGCGGCCCCCGGCCATAATCCACAAAAACCAGTGTATTGATTCCCGGCTGGTACATTTTTTGAACTATCGGCGAAATCGCCGGATCGAGTTGTTCGGCCCGCTGAAAATTCGCTTCCGCCAGGTGCGGATGCCCCAGTTTCAAGTAGCAAATTCCCAGGCCAAAATTACCGAGCGCAAAATTCGACTCGATTCGCGCGTAACGTTGGGCCGCCGGCAGGTGTTTTTTCAGATGGGCATACTTGCGCAAGCGGAACAAGCTATTCTGAAATGCCGCCCGGGCGTTGTGGTATTCGCCTTTAATCAGAAATATCAGTCCGAGGTAGTAATAGGCCATGGCGCGTTCAAATGGCTGGCCCTTCCAGACCTTCACACCTTCATATACCACTACCGCCCCGAGCACCCGGCTGCCGGTATTGGTATTCGTGGTACTCATAACCCGCTGTGCACTGAGGAACGCCTGCTCGGCGTGCCGGATATTTCCCGCCGCCAGCGCGCACGAACCATAGCGGCAATTGTTCAGGACATAATTCTTGTTCGGCTTTTTGATCAGAGGGGAAAGTGTTTGCTCGGCTTGCGGATAATCGCCGGTGTAATACAGACTGACCGCCTGGCGAACCCGCGCCGAAGTGCTGGTGCAGGCCGGCAGAAACACCATCAGCAGCAAGGCGCTCAAGCCTGTCCACCATGCCGGACGGGTGTGCGGGCGGTTACACGCGGATACTAAGCCGCTTTTAGCCGCAAGCCCCGGACCGCGCGTGGCCGGAGAATCCACGCCGGGACGCGATGCGCCACGAAGACACGAAGACCGCTTAATACAAAAAGCTGCTGTGAATCGCCTTTTTGGTTTCATACGAACCTTCCCAAATAATATGCCCGCTGTGAATATTAGTCAGAAAAAAGGTGCACAGGTAATAATCGCTGCGATATTTCGGTTCCACCTTGGTATCCGCATAAAACGTGGCCTGCAGTGCGTATTGCGGCCACACCCGGCCCGCCGGCGGCCCAAGTTGCGCAGGCGAAATCTGTTCCTGTTTTTGCAGGCGGTTAAAAGTTGCGGGGTTGAGTACAAACTCAAAGCGGCGGCGCAACGATTGCTGAGCCGTCAGCAGCACCCGCACCCGGTGCAAAAAGGTGTCTCCTTGATCGCGCGGAATGAGTTCATTGGTGTCGTTTTTCAGCGGCGTAAGCACGATCACCATCGGATGTCGCGTCGTGATTTGCGCAATTATCGGATCGGACGCGATGGATGCGGCCATTCGATCCGTCATGTTCACCAGGTCGCGTGAATTTAGAAAGGTGCTGTGGGCATGGGGGTTGATCGCCGGCCCCGTGCAACCGGCCGGCATGACGCTCATCAGCAGGATGATCAGCCCGGATCGCATAAACGGCAAAGTTGAAATGCCAGCGTTACGCGCTCCAGGCAATCTGCGGAATCTATGTAATCTGTAGATCATCCCGGATTAATCCGTTCTTCTCGTCGTTACTCCGCTACGGCAGGTACACCACGGTTTATCCGTGATATCCGCAGTCAAAAACGTACTCATTGCCTTACGTGTCTTCGCGTCTGCTTCGTGGCGAATTGTCGTCGCCTAATACAGATTCAGCGTACGCGTTTCGTAATGGCCCTCCCAAACCAGCTCGCCGGTCGTCAAGTTCACAAGCTGGAAGGTGCACAGGTAATACGTGGTGGCCGAGTTGGGCAGGTCATAAAACACGCCCTTGAGCGCGTACTGGGGAATCATCCGTCCGCTTGGCTGCACCGGCCCGCGGGTCGACTGTCCGAACATATCGCCCGTTGAGCCCTGGTACTTTTGTTGCAGATGCTGGACTTCCTGCGGCGGCAGCACGAACGCGATCCGGTCCCGCGCGTACTGGTTGAGCAGCGCCCGCATTCGGGCCAGGTAAATTTGATCGCTCTGCCACGGCGTGCTGGTTTTGTTCTGGAGGCTGGCCATTACAATTATGACCTTGTTCGGATTGTTGGCGATTTCCGGAATTTTCAGCAAATCCGCCGCCAGGCGATTGGTCATGTCCACCAGGTCGCGCGATTGCAGGCCGGTATCGCCGGGAACAAACGCGGTGGTTCCGGGGCGATAGTAACTATAACCATGATGGCAGCCGGCAAGCACCAGCAGCCCGCCCATCAGCAGCAGGCCGGCGGATCTTTTTATCCAGGTCTTGATTCCATTACCGCTCATAAATGTCGCTCCTTTTCCTGCCGTTGAGCATGTTCCAACATTCTGTCAACCGGCGCGTCTTGTTTGACCTTCCCCGCTCTTGTCGGACCTCCTGATCGTCCAACCGGCTTCCCTCCCAGCATCAGTAAAGCAAAGCGCGAAAAAGGTTACATGTGCGCCGGCCTGTTGCTTCCACCGTGCCGTTGCCTGCCTTCATCCTATTCATTTCGTCGATACAATCAATACCGCACGTTTGAGAATATCACTCCAACCGGCGGACATCCCGATCGCCATGATTCTACCAGTTCAGCCTGCCGATGAAATGTTTCCGAGCCATGGGTGCGGGCGTTTATCCATGTTTGTAAGCCTGTTGACAATCCCCAATGGCGGCGTATCTTGTCGGTTGATCCGCCTTGGTGGCAGGCGACTTATGCCGGGGGTCGCGGTATGCGTAACCGTTCACGGGCCAAAAACATTATAAATAAAGGGAAATAAACGGATGTTGGAGGCCGTTGGAGCAAAAAACGCGCGAAAATTGGGCTTATATTGTCGGGAACCCTCGTTTTTGTGTTAAGTTCGCCACTTTTGCCCGTGAACGGTTAACTGGTATGCCAAGCCTGAAAAATACCAAATGTTGTGCGCTGTCTTTGTTTCAATGTAACCCTGCTCGAATTTTGCTTATGTAATCTGATGAGAAGCGGAAAGATAATGGGCCTTTGAATTGGAAGGGTTGATGTTCGGATAAGGACGGGTAGCTTGATTAAGGAGCCGGCGATGAAAGGCATGAAATATGTACTGTTGGCGGGTGGGATAGCAATCCTTCTTGCCGGCTGCGCCCAGCCGGTGCGGAACGTTGCCATACCCGGGCCGCAGGATCGGGCGGCCTACCAGCCGCAACCCTATCAGAAGCCACTGCCGCCGAATGCCTACGGGCCGCCGGCGGGCGCCAACCCCTACGGCACGCACGTGCCGCTGCCGGATGAGGCCG
>JAJYDU010000040.1 GCA_021790475.1 Planctomycetota bacterium
CAGGAAGGCCTTGATGAACTCAAAACGCTGTGCATGACGGAATTGCGGATCCACGGCAAGACGCTGTGCAATTGCATCCCCCAGCCGCGGGCCTCGGTGCAGAGGTTCTTGGAAAAGGCCCAAGTCGTCTTGCCTAAAGCGCTTCCGCACCGTGGCGTCCAAGTAGCCACTAGAAAGAAGCTGCCGGAAAGACGTAAAACCCATTGATTTTATTGCGCATTATCGCGGTGCAAACCAGCGGATTATGCCGGAACATCCGATGGAACTCGGCGCGACTCTTTGCACGCCGCGGCACCCCGCCTGCGGGTCGTGTCCCCTGCGCCGCCTGTGCCGCGCGCGGGACGCCGGGAATCCGCAAATGTTCCCCGTCAAAACCGCCCGCGGAAAAGTCCCGCGGGTTACGTGCACATCCGTTGCGGTGCGGCAAAATGGAAAATGGTTGCTGCTCCGGCGGCCCGCCGGCGGTCTCTGGGAGCATCTGTGGGAGTTCCCCACGCTGGGGCGGTCAAAAAAAGATTTATCCCCCACCGAAATTCAGCGACGGATCGGGCGAATGCTGGGCCTGGACGCCCGGGTGCAAAGCCAGGACATTCGATTGCGGCATCAGCTCACCCATCGCCGCATGGAATATCGCGTGTTTGCCGCCACAGTCATCCGCCGGCCGGAAAAAATTTCCTTGCCCCTCTGTGGCCCGGGCCGCTATGAGGCATATCGCTGGGTCGCCGATCTTGATGAGGTTCCCGTGGCCGGCATCACGCGTAAAATTCTCGCGGAGGTCCGTTCTAATCTGGTTACCCGCCGCCATGGAAAGATTGCCAGGCTGGCCGGCGTATAAGCCTATTCGTCGTGTAAATCGTTACTGACAGAGTTTCGCGCAGTGGTGGGAGTAGTCATTTTTTTCATGACAGCAGGCCGATGAGGGCGCCGTCCATGCCTTTTGGGGTGGGGATACCCGTGCTCTTCAGTTCGGCTCCTGCTGATCTATACTCGATGCGGTAACTAATGACACATTTAACTTGGATATTTGGCCGCAAAATCAGCCTTTTATTGCGTCTTTCGCCCCCTGTAATGTATCACCAGAAGCCGAGTTGAGTATATCAGAGAGGGAACCAGGATTGAAGGGTCTTTTTGAATTTCAAAAATGCCCGATCGTCGCAGCGATCCAAACTCACCTTCTTGGCTATCTTATCGAATAGCGCGGAGCTTCGCGGCCGCTTAATTTCATACAGCATGGCTTCAAGAGCTTCTTTCGGTCGAGGCGGTTTCACATGGTTTGCCTTCAGAAACCCATTTTGTTCAAGCCAGCAACGTAATGCCGGTTTTTTTTTCCCCCAACCAAGAATCTTCTTGACATGCGGTGAATCAGACCATATCCATGCCTCAAGCTCAGGTTCGATCGCCACTGCAACCGCCCGGTTCGACCAACCCGTCTTTGACAATTCGCGTTCAACGCTTTCCTCCGTGTCCTGGGCGCTCGCCGTGGCCCCCGAGCCTTCCCAATCAAACATCACGATTGCATGTTCGTAGCTACTTGTGAATTGTTTTAGAAATTGTGCGCTGTAGACCCGGCAGCCGGGATCTCTTCCCGGGTGGCGGCGTATATCAAAGATAATGTCCCGAACACGCAGCGCTTGCGGCCTGCCCAGAGCGCCACGGACAGCGGCTTGCATGTCGCTGTCTGCCACCAAAACCACAAGGTCTTTATGCGGCGCCGTCTGGTTCACCCCAATACTCCGCCGGCGAAAAGCGTTCCCAAATCAACTTCGCCTTTCCAATCACATAGCTGCCGATGCTGGTCCCCCCGCACAATCCTGACGCCCCGTTGATTGTCACGGGCGAAGACGAGCAATTGCTTGATATCGGTCATCGTCAGCACAAGCGGCGAATGGGTTGTAATCAGAATTTGTCTATCGTAAACCGAGGAAAGCGAGTGCATCACCGCTTCAATGTTCAGGGGGTGAAGGTGCGATTCCGGTTCCTCAATCATAAATGTGGTACCACCAATTAAAGATTCGTCGGGAGGAAGGAATGCCAGGATTGTCAACGCCAGAAGATGAAGCGTGCCTTCGGAAAGCAGCCAGGCCGGAAATTCGAGGCCGTTGTTCATTCGCAGCGCGATATACTGTTTTCGATCTTCTGGGCGAGTGTAAAGTTGCACCGAATCCAATTCCGGAAAAACCATCCGCAAATGATCCTGCCAATATCTCCATTTATCGCCGCCAGATTTTTGCAGGCGCTCCGCCATATTCGGCAATCCAGCGCCACTCCACCTCGTTCGCATCCCTATCCCCGGCGGGCTGGGGTTGCGCAATTCGGCGCTGTGCAGGACGACAAGCGACGGAAACGATTGCATAAATAATTTGATGTAAGGAAGATCGTCAGGGCGAAATATCATCCCCATAATCTGCCGGAAGAAAGTATCCCGGAGCATACCATTTTCCCAACGATGATGTATAGATGAATCGGGGAAAACAAGTTTCCCCTGATTGTAAAAAATGGTGGACGGTATGGTATCAGCGGAACGTGGCGTTGGCGCGTCATTCGGTCCCAGAATCCGCACTTCCTCCTTAAGAATTCCTTGCGCATTGCGTGCTTGATCGAGGCCGATGGCTACGCAATAACGCACCGCTTGTTTTCCGTCGACGGCAAGCTTGGGCAGCGCCAACTCAATCGCAAGCTCGAACTGGTTCTGGGCCGGGTTACCAAAGCCCTCACTTTCTGGTCCTTTCCAAAATAAATCCAATATATTGTCGGTTCGGTATTTGATCGCCGCATCCAGACCGGATTGGAACATCGTGTAGATAAAATCGGGCACATCCAGAAACGTCGATTTCCCGCTGGCGTTGGGACCCACCAACACGTGAAAAGGTCCCAGGGGTTGACGCACATAACGCAGACATCGATAGTTGAGCGTTTCAATCAGGCGGATCATATTTGCGGTCTCGCTTTCACACCATCGGTATTTTCACACAAAACCATCTTTCTGTCGCCCCCGGCTCTTATGATGAAGCAATCGAGGTCGCGCTCTCATCCCGGCGCGACCGGATTCCTTGCGGCATCGCCGGGGAAAATCGGTTAGAATAACCGGCGCGGATATTGCATATCGAGAAAGGCGGTGGCCGATGGCGGGACCGAAACGTAGTGGTCGCAAAAGCGGCGTGCCGGGACTTGAGCCGACATGCAATCCGGCGCCCGCGGCCCGCCCGAATGTTCCCGGCCCGGCCGTTCCCCCCGGTCAAGATTCCACCGCTTCCTCCGACAAGCAATTGAACCGCAGGGGCTTTTCGCCGCCTTCCACGATGACGCCCGGTCCGGGCGCCATTACTCGTTTCCATAGCGAATACAGCGACGGTCGGGCGGTTCATCCGCCGCCGGCAAACGCCGGACCGGTACTCTCTCCGCCACGAGCGCCCAAGCCCAAAGTGCAAACCTCCCGTCCCCTCCTGAACAGAGCCCCGGCGGCCGATGCCGATCAGCAGCCGCTGCTTTTTGAAATCGCCTGGGAAGTCTGCTGGCAGCTCGGCGGCATTTATACGGTGCTGCGCTCCAAGGCCGGTTCGATGGTCAACGCCTGGGGCGATCGGTATTACCTGATCGGGCCGTATAACGCCGACACCGCCGCGGTGGAATTTGAACCGGCAGCGGCGACCGGATGGATGGCCCAGGTCATCGAGCGATTGGCGGACGTATCCATCCGCGCCCATCATGGCCGCTGGCTGATCGACGGCCGGCCGCGCGTGATTCTGCTTGATTATCCATCCGCCTTCGAGCGTCTGGGCGAATTCAAATACATGCTCTGGAAAGACCACGGCATTCAGGCGAACGACGATGACGGCGACATCAACAATGTCACCGCTTTCGGATTCCTGGTCGGCCTGTTTTTTCAGGAACTCTGCCGGTACCGCGGGGAGGGGCCGATCATCGCTCATTTCCACGAGTGGATGGCGGGCCTGGGGCTGATGCGGCTGGCGTACCTCAAGCTGCCCGTGGCCAGCGTCTTCACCACGCACGCGACGATCCTGGGACGATATTTGTGCACGGACAATCCGGATTTCTACGGAAAACTCGATTCGATCAACCCCGACCATGCCGCCGGGCATTATCGCATTTACCAGCGCTACTGCATCGAACGCGGCGCCACGCACTGTGCCGATGTGTTCACCACGGTTTCCGACGTGACCGCGCTGGAGGCCGAAAGGCTCCTGAATCGCAAGCCGGACATCATCACGCCCAACGGTCTGAACATTCAGAAATTCGCCGCCCTGCACGAATTTCAGACGCTGCACAAGCAGTATAAAGAGGCGATTCACACATTCGTGGCCGGGCACTTTTTCCCGTCGTACACCTTCGATCTCGACCGCACCATCTATTTATTCACCGCCGGCCGCTACGAATACACCAACAAGGGCATCAATCTTTTCATTGAGTCGCTGGCCCGTCTGAACCACTGGTTGCGGTCGGGCAACATTCCGGTCACGGTGGTGGCGTTTATCATCACGCGCGCGCCGTATAAGTCGATCAATGTGGACGTGCTGCGAAGCCAGGCCATGTTCGACGAGTTGAAGCTTTCGTGTGAAAACATCGCCGCGAAAATGGGGCGATCGCTGCTTTCCGCGGTCAGCATGGGCCGCCTGCCCGAAGGATCGGAACTTCTCACCGAGGAGTCGGTGATTCGGCTTAAGCGCGGCCTGCATGCCTGGCGCACCTGGAAACAGCCGGCGATCATCACGCACGATCTGTGGGATGACGCCAATGATTCCATTCTGCAGCAGCTGCGGGCCTGCCGGCTCTTCAACGCGCGGGAAGATCCCGTCAAAGTGGTGTTTCACCCCGACTTTCTTTCCGCCACCTCGCCGTTGATCGGCCTGGATTACGACCAGTTCGTCCGTGGCTGTCACATGGGCGTTTTCCCCAGCTATTACGAACCGTGGGGCTACACGCCCATGGAATGCGTCGCCAGCGGCGTGCCCGCGGTCACCAGCGACCTGGCGGGTTTCGGCAGCTACGTGCTCAAGCACATTCAGGATCCGCCGGCCAACGGCTTGTTCGTGATCGGTCGGCGGTATGCCGCGTTCGACCAGGCCGCGCACCAATTGACGGAAATTCTCTTTAACTTTGCCCTGAAAGATCGGCGCGAGCGCATTGAACTGCGCAATCGCGTGGAGCGGCTCTCGGAATATTTCGCCTGGACCAACCTGGTTTCGCACTACGCCCACGTCTACCGCCTGGCGCTTTTACGAAAGTTTCCGGCCGCGGCGACATAAAAGCGATGAGCAATCGGCGGAAATCGTGTAGCCCCCGATATGGAACCTTGCGCTTGTGGCATTCATCCCGCATTTCGAGAAATTGATGGGTTGCCATCCCAGCATTTAAGCAACAGCTTATCCTTGCGATTACCGATACCGATTAATAAGGTAATCCCTGATACAGTCAATAAATAACCGGAAATCATAATTACAGTCGAAAATGTTCCAAGTGCGAATCCAGTGTAAAATTGTGTAGCATGAGATGCTTGATGAAGGTTTGTAGCCGCTTGACGAAGGCTTCTCGCTATCTGCTTGGTTGTCGGGTGTGGACCAAGATTTATCGGGTACAATATGGGCATTTGTGTACACAAATTATACGTCTTATTGATCCAATAAGCACTTAGGGCTAAAACCGCCATCCCGAGTACAATGACCAATACGCCCAGGGGGCGACGGTAGCGCTGCATACGTCTGATGCGGTTTATCATTTGCTCATCAGTAAGAAATAAACGCATAAACATAGCGTCATTTTTCCTGTTTTGCTGACCGCTCACTTTCCCTGCCCGACGGTCAAGACAATCTTGCCGAAACCGCCGCCTTTTTCCAGGGTCCGGTGCGCCTCGGCTACATCTTCCAGGGTCAACACCCGGCTGATGACCGGTTTGATTACCTGTCGCTCCAGCAGCGATTGGAGCGCCAGGAGAAAATCCCTGTCTCGCCGGAGAAACTCAAAGTGAATGCTCACATTGCGCCGGTAGGCCAGGCTTAATTCCCCGCTGGGATTCACAATGGTGACGATTTTCCCCATCGGTTTAACAATCGCAATTGAGCGCGCCACCAGGTCGCCTCCAAAGCAGTCAAACACCAGGTCCACGCCCCGGCCGCCGGTTTCTTGCGCCACCACCTGGGCGAAATCCAACTGATTTCGCTCGATTACGTGATCCGCTCCGAGCGAACGCACCAGCGCCGCATTGGGCGCCGCGCAGACGGCAAACACATAAGCGCCCGCGGCATGGGCAAGTTGCGTAGCCCAGGAACCAACTCCGCCGGAAGCGCCGTGAATCAGGACGCTTTGCGCTACGCGCAACCCGCCGCGTTCGACGATTGCGTCCCACGCCGTCATACCCGCCAGCGGAACTGCGGCGGCTTCCAGAAAACTCAGATTCGCCGGCTTAGGGGCGACGATTCCGGCATCCACCACGTGATACTGTGCGTAAGCGCCGGGACCGGAAAAATCGGGCGAGTAGAAAACTTCATCTTGCGCCTTAAAGTCGCGCACCGCCGCGCCGGTTTTCTCCACCACGCCGGCGGCGTCGAAACCCAGCACGCTCCCGGGTCCGTAACCGAACGCGCCGCTGCGGCGGATCTTGTAATCAACCGGGTTGACCGTGGTGGCGTAAACTTTGACCAGCAACTGGTTTGGTCCCGGCTCGGGAACCGGTAATTCCCGTTCCTGGAATACTTCCGGCGGGCCGTTGGCGGTTATGACCATCGCTTTCATGATTGTTTCCATTCCCTATCACAGATTATTTTCAAGATGTAACCGGTCGCGGCGTTTTCGGACGTGGCGGCGGGTTTTTATGCTCCGTCGCGCCAGGCCCGCCAGGCGATGCGCGCCTTGGCCAGG
Organism: Planctomycetota bacterium; assembly: GCA_021790475.1. Lineage (GTDB taxonomy): Bacteria > Planctomycetota > Phycisphaerae > WQYP01 > WQYP01 > JAKBMM01. The sequence goes on from JAJYDU010000040.1 coordinate 6,874, forward strand.
CCGCCCAGGCCCACACGGCCATGCAGCACCCGCGCAGGCGCCGCGGCTATTTTCAGCAAAATGCCGTGGTAAATTGCGGTCATCGCCGCCAGGGCGGGACGACTCTCGGCGGTGATGCGGATATCCAGCTCCTGCGAGCGCCGGTAAAAACTTTCGGCGCGCTGAATCTGCCACCGCATGAATTCTCCGAAGCGGATCGAATCGCGTCCCTGAATGATGTCCTGTCGCGCCAGACCAAAGCGGGCCAGTTCCGCCCGCGGCAGATAGATGCGGCCGCGCCGGGCATCTTCCCGAATGTCGCGCAGAATATTGGTAAGCTGGAAAGCGATTCCACGATCGTCGGCCATCGCTTGCGTTTGAGCGCCGCCGGTGTGGCCCCATATTGCAATGCTGGCCAGCCCCACCACGCCGGCCACGCGGTGACAATAAAGTCGGAGCTGATCAAATGTTTCCGGCTCAATGAAATCCAGGTCCTGCTTTTGACCGTCAATCATGGCGTCGAAAAGCGCCGGATCGACGCCATGGCGGCGCACACAAGCTATAAACGCGGCCCAGCCGGGCCACGGGTCCTGGTCCGGGATGCGGTTTTCCCGGGCGGCCAGGCGGGTGGCCAGGCGAAACTCTTCCACGCGGCGGTGCGGGTCGCCTGCCTGTGCCCTGGCAGACAGGGCGGAATTGCCGCCGCGCGCATCGGCTAGATCGTCGGCGCAGCGCATCCAGGCGTAGAGTGCGAACATGGAGGAGCGTTTCGGTTCCGGCAGAAGTTTCAGGCCGTAGTAGAAATTTCGCGCCTGCCGGCGAGTGACATCGCGGCAGAATATTTCGGACGCCCGGAGTGCCCGTGGCTCATCGGCAAGGGTGCTGATCATGGCGGGCGCCCCTTGAAGAGCGAGCCGATCCCGTCCGCCATCGGGACAGCCAGCGAAACAACGGCCCGGACCATCAGGCTCAATTTACGCAATCGCCCCAGTGTTGGGCGGCTGGTGAGCGTGTCGTAATTCCGGCGGCGAATGGCCGCGAGCACCGCCATTCCGCCGTCGCCGAAGAGCCGAATCGGTATCCGCAGGGAGGGGCGAATCAACGGCAGCAGTTTGCGCCCTTCTTCAAACATGGCCGCGGCGCGCTCCACTTCAAAGCGCAGCAGGCGGCGGTAGTTTTCGTCGCAGCGACCCGCGCGAAGCTGCTCCACGCTCACGCCGAAGCGGCGCATGGAATCCAGGGGCAGATAGACGCGATCGCGCTGGAGAATATCGCCGCGCACATCCTGCCAGAAATTGGCCAGTTGCAGCGCGGAGCAGGTTTTATCCGAGAGCAGCTGGCGTTGCGAATCCCGATAGCCGGTTACGTAGAGCACCAGGCGGCCGACCGGATCGGCGCTGCGGCGGCAATAGGCGAGCACCTGATCAAGCGTTTCATAGCGACCGACGCGCTGATCCTGCTCGAAAGCGTCGATCAGGTCTAAAAACGGCGCGCGGGGAATATCATGACGGCGGATGGTTTCGCACAGAGCGGTGCATACGGCGGTTCGCGCTTTACCCTGGTAGCAGTCCACAATCTGGCGGCGAAAATCGGCGAGGTATTCCAGCGCCAGGGCGCGATCGCCGACTTCATCTCCCAGATCGTCGGCGGTCCGGCAAAAAGCGTAGATATTGCAAAAATCCTGACGCATTTCGCGCGGCGCCAGCCGCCAGATTACCGTGAAGTTTTCGTAGTGCTCATGGGCCAATCGCCAGGTATAAAGGCGGGCGGCTTGCGGATCGGTCATGGTCTGGCGGGCCATTTGCACCGTCCGGGGCGGCTTGTGCCCCGGTACGGGGTTCGAAGGTTGGGCATGCAAGATGGTCATGTTTTATCCCAAGTTCCGCGGAAGCAATAATATCGCCGCAATGCTTAATGTACCAAAGACCAGGCTCACCAGCCCATTGACCGTCATAAATGCCAGATTGACCCTGGAAATATCCTCCGCCTTCACCAGCGACTGTTCGACGGTTAACAGCAGAATCACGATGACAAACCCCGTCCAATACCACGGCCCGAGCGCTATTCCCTCGCCCCATCCCAATCCGAAGCCAAACAGATACAGAACCGTCAGTATGTGGCAGGCGCGTGAAATCCACAGGGAACCGCCGATTCCCAGCGCCGCCGGTATCGAAAAGAGTTTGTCCCGGCGATCCACCGCAATGTCCTGAAGCGCGTAAAGAATGTCAAAACCTGCCGTCCAGAACGCCACCGCCACGCCCAGCAAAACCACCTGTACCGACAAGGCCGGTCCGTGCGGGGGAACGATGGCGATCCAGGCGCTAAGCGGCGCCAACCCCAGCGACGTTCCGAGATAAAAATGGCACAACCACGTGCAACGCTTGGTCAAACTGTATAAGGCGATCCAGCCAAGCACCGGCACGGCCAGCAGCACGGGATAAATGTTGCCCAGCAATGGAATAAAGAGCCAGGCGGAAAAGATGAATAAACCGCCACAAATCACCAGGGCCCCGACCATGAAGCGGATGGAAATATCGCCCGTGGCGCTGGGCCGGCGTTGGGTGCGGGGGTTGCGCCGGTCCAATTCGAGGTCCGCCAGCCGGTTGAACGTCATGGCGAACGCCCGCGCCAGGATCATGCACAAGACAATCATGGCCAGCCGCGTCCAGCCCGGCCACAACAGGCCGATCCGCCGCGCCGCCAGAAACGTCGCGATCAGCGCAAAAGGCAACGCGAATATCGAATGGGAAAATTTGATCAGTTCCAGGAAATGACGAACCCGGCGCCATGGACCGCCGGGGAAACGACCAGAGAGCCAGGAGAAAGCATCCATTGGTTTGATCACTTCGGAGTCGAAAGCCACTCATCCCCCTCATCGCGCGCCGGCGCCTTGCCAGCTGGTGTTCCAGTCATGCTCCAGGCCCAACATGTCGAGCACTCGCCCGGCCACCATGTTCACCAGGTCGTCGATGGTTTGGGGATTCATGTAAAACCCCGGACTGGCCGGGCAGACGATTGCGCCCGCCCGCGTTGCGCGGACCATATTCCGCAACTCGATCAACCCCACCGGCATTTCCCGGTGCAGCAGAATCAAGGGCCGGCGCTCCTTGAGCATGACCTGGGCGGCGCGGGTGATCAGATTGTCCGCCAGGCCATTGGCCACCTGCGCCAACTTGTTGCTGGAGCACGGCGCGATGATCATGCCATCCGTGTGGAACGATCCGGAAGCCACGCAGGCGCCGATATCGTGATAAGCCAGCGGCACGATTTCCCCGCGGATCGATTCGTCCAACACGCGCTGCGGTTCAGATTTCTCCAAGCCCAGTTCATCGTGCAGCAGCCGGCGGCCGGCCGGCGAGATCAACAGATAAGTCCGCACGTCCGGCCGATTGAGTCCCTGTACGATCCGCCGGGCATAAATTGCGCCCGACGCCCCGGTGATCGCCACGATAAAATTGCGTCTCCGGCTCATAATTCCTCCTGGGCCACCAGGCGCGATTCCACCATCGCATGGACACGGAACCATTCATGAATATTCGGATGATTCAAAAAATCCTTTCCGAAACGGTTCCGCAGTTCCTGCGAAAAGTCCTTCGCCTGGCAGTCGCGTAAATGGTCCAACAGCGCCATGGCGGCAAAAAACCACGTCGGCCCGGGGGAATCCGGCAGGCGCGTGCCGTAAAACGCCACGTTTTCCGAGCCAAAAATCGCCCGGCAACGCCGGCAACGCCACGCGCAGAGCACGATCCGCCGCATCAGGCGCTCGTCTTCGATGATTTTACGCATGGCGCACGCCCCGGTAGCACAAACATACGCCGCCCGTGAGCGACCGGACCGATACATCAGCGAACCCCGTCCGCCCCAGGCGCTCCATCATCTGACCACGGTTAATGAAGGTGTGGACGCTTTGCGGCAGGTACCGGTAGGCGCCGGTCCTGTCGCCGCTGATAAGCGTGGCGGTTCGGGGAAGAATTCGTTGAAAATAAAAATTGTACAGGCCGCGCAGCGCGGCGTTCTCCGGCAGCGAGAATTCCAGAATCATGAGCCGTCCGCCGGGCCGCAACACGCGATGGAATTCATCGATGGCGCAGCGCCAGTCCGCCACATTGCGGATGCCGAAGGCGATCGAAACCACATCCACGCTCCGATCCGCCAGGGGTAGTCGCAGGGCGTCGCCGGCGTGAAAGGAAACTCGCCCGTTCGGCGGCCGGCGGCGCCGGGTCTTTTTCACCGCTTGCAGGAGCATGGGCCGACAAAAGTCGATGCCAATGATTTTTTTCGGTCCGACCTTGTCAAACGCCAGCGACAGATCCCCCGTGCCGCAGGCAATGTCGGCCACGATATCGGTCGATTGAATTCCAGCCATCCGCACGGCTGCCCGGCGCCAGCGCTGGTCCAGCCACAGCGAATGCAGGTGGTTGTTGCAATCGTAGGAACCGGCGATAGCCGAGAACATTTCCCGCACGCGCGCCGCCTTGTCGGGTGCGGCGTGTGGATCGACCAGGTCTTTATCTTCCCAACCGGGCGCAGGAAGAGGATGTTGAATTTCAATCGCCATGCCGCTTCCCCGTGGGTTTGCCGACCCCCGGCTATTTGAGTTCGACTGTGGCGCCTTCGGCTTCCAACTCCTTCTTGAGTTTTTCGGCCTCGGCCTTATCCAAACCGGCCTTGACCACCTTGGGCGCGCTGACCACCAGGTCTTTGGCCTCTTTGAGGCCCAGATTTGTGGCGGCCCGAACGATCTTGATAATCTGGATCGTTTTTTCGCCGGGGGCCTTGAGCAGCACGTCGAACGTGGTCTGTTCCTGGGCGGGCGCGGCCGCGGCGGCTCCGCCGGCGCCAGCCGCCGGCGCCGCCATGATCACGCCGCCACCGGCGGGTTCAATACCGTGCTTTTCCTTCAAATAATTGCTGAGCTGTTGTGCCTGCAAAAGGGAAAGAGCGACGATCTTGTCACCCAGTTCCACAATTTCCGTAGGATGGTCCGCCATGATAAACCTCTTTCTTTATCCACTCGCCATCTCCAGCCGGGACCACGCGCCCCGTTTTAACTGCTCGCGGCAGGCTGTAAGACCGACGAAAAAAACTTAGTTACTCTCCGGCACGCCGGCGGCCGGACTTGCCGGCTCTGGCGCGGCATCCTTCGCCGGCGTTTCTTTTTCCTTTTTTTGGAGTACCGCCTGGACCAGTCCCGCCACTCGTCGCCCCGGTGCGACAATCTGTCCCGCCAGCCTCCCGGCCGGCGCCAGCGCCTGGGCAAGTATGGTCGCCCGCAATTCCTTCCGGGTGGGCATGTCCGCCAGCGCCTCGGTCGCCTTCCGGTCAAATAACCGGCCTTCGACCACCGAACCCTTGATTCGTAGCTTTTCCAAATCCCTGGCCTGGGCGACCAGCTCCTTGACGACGTCCACCACCGAGTCTCCGCCGTACGCCAGAGCATTGGTGCCGACCAGCAGCGTGTCCGCTCCCGAAAGGCCCAGGGCCTTGAGCGCCTTGGCCGCCTGCGCGTTGGGAACCACCGTCAACCGCACGTTCTTTTTTCGCAGACCGCCGCGGAGTCTGTTGGTGTCGTTAGCGTTAATGCCGGAGTAGTCGACGACCACCACGCTATCCAGGCCGGCAAGCCGTTTCTGGAGTTCCGCGGCGATCAGGTTCTTCACACGTTTGCTCATGGTTTACCTCAGGCGCTTGGCGCGGTTTCGACGTCCAGATGGGAGATATCCAACGGCACGCCCGGACTCATCGTGCTGTGCATCGTTACCTTCCGAATGTACTGTCCCTTGGCTGTTGCCGGTTTCAGGCGACGGATCGTGTTCAAGAATGCGTGCACATTGGCGGCCAAATCGTGTTCTGGAAAGCTCAGCTTGCCGACCGCCGCATGCACGTTGCCGCCGGCGTCGTTGCGGAACTCCACTTTGCCCGCGGCGTATTCCCGCACGGCCGTGGCCACATCGGTGGTCACCGTGCCCGCTTTCGGACTGGGCATTTTTCCCTGTGGACCGAGAATTTTGCCCAGCCTGGTGATCTTGGGCATCATATCCGGCGTAGCGATGGCCACGTCGAAATCCAGCCAGCCATCGTTTATTTTCTTTATCAGATCATCGGCGCCGGCCTCGATCGCGCCCGCGGCCCGGGCCGCCTCAATATTGCTTCCCTGTGCGAACGCAATCACGCGCCGTGTTTTACCGATCCCCTTGGGCAGACTTAGCGAGCCGCGAACCATTTGGTCCGCTTGCTTGGCGTCGATACCCAGGTGAACCACCAGATTGACGGTTTCATCAAACTTGGCCAATTGGAATTTCTTGAGAATCGGAACCGCCTGCTCCACCGTTACCGGCCGGGCGGGCACATTCTTGAGAGATTCCTTGTAACGTTTGCTGCGAAAGCGTCCGGCCATGAAGTAGCTCCATCAGGCGCCGACGGAAAACAATTTCCGATTGGTCCGAACCCGTTCGGACATCGTTGCCAGCCGTATCTTCAAGATTCAGGAAAAAAGCGGGAGGGAAGGAAACCGCAGTTTTCGGCGCGGATGGCAAACCCCGTCGTTACGCCACCGAATCGCCGCCCCGGCGTAAAAAACGCCCGGCGCTCCCGTCTTGAAGCTCCCACTGTTTATAGAGCCCGTACGAATGGACTCCAAGCCCGTGGTCCGGCATTATCACGAAACATGCTACCGGCCAGGTTCTTCTTTGTCAAACCGCCAATTTTTTAGTTACCATAACGGATTGATCACCATGCCGGTGGCGGGCTTGGGATAAAAGAAAGTGCTTTTCTGCGGCATCAGCTCATGGGCATTGCCAAGTTCGCGCACCGCGTCCAGCGGCGTCGGCTGGAGCAGAAATCCGGCCTGAAATTCCCCGCTACGGCACAACTCCGTCACTTCCCGCGCTTCGTGCGGAAAGGCCCAGTGCAGCGGTTGGGCCGCCGTGAAATGCGGTGCAAGAATGCTTTCGAACAGAAAGTGCTGCAAAATGGCTGTATCAAGCTGCCGCCACGCGGCGGATTTTCCGTCCAGGGCGGCGTTTGGTTCGAGTGCCGCCAGCGGGTCCGGCTGCGTCGGTTGAACGGCCATCGCCTCGTCCCGGGCCGGATCATAAATTCCCATCGCATGCAACCCGAATTCCGGCAGTTTTTTTTCCAACTCGCCAAGCCGGGCTCCGGTCCAGCCCCCGGGCAGCCGCCGCAGTCGGCCCGCGGAAGCCGCCAGCAGCGCCGCACACGAAAAACCGCGGAGGTTGGCCGCCACCCGGTGCGTGGGCAGCACAATCAAGCCGGGATCGTGCATGGCGACAAGAATAAAAAGAGCGAAATTCGCCGGATGCTCCGCCGGCAGCGAACCGCCATTCTGGGCCGCCAATTCCCGGCGCCACAGCAGGCATGTGGTGTAACGATGGTGTCCATCAGCTATATATATATGTTTGTACTGAAACAATTCCTGGACAGCGGCGATGGCGGCGGCATCCGGAACGCTCCATAAATCGGAGACAACCTGCGAATGGCCGTCCTGCGCGGGCAGTTTCGCGGTTGTCGCCGGATTGCGGTTGGCCGCCGCGGCGAACAAGCTGCCGGTAACACGGTTGCCCGGATCATCAAATAGACCGAATACCGGGGAAAGATTGGCCCGTGTAGCCCGCATAAGCATCAGCCGGTCCTCTTTCGGCGCGCTGAATGTCTGTTCATGCGGATGAATTGTGCCGGTTGTGTTTAATGGTTCCAGGCGCACACGGCAGAACAATCCGCGGCGTTGATACCGCGCGCCGTTGTACTGGTAGGTTTGCTGATAGGCGTAAAGCGCGGGCGCGGGATCGCGGCGAAGCACGCCGGTGGACAACCAGTTTTGAAATATTCTGGCGGCGTCGTCATAGAGTTCCTTCGGCCCGGCCTGCCTGGCGGGCGCGTGCGGCAGATCAATTGCGACAATATTATGAGGATCGCCGGCCAGGTATTTTCGCTTATCCTGGGCGGAAAGAACGTCGTACGGCGGGGAAACCAACGACGTCTGATCCGACCGGGGGTATCGTATCGCGGCAAGCGGGTGAATGTCGGCCACGGATGATTTCCTTTAACATTATTTTGCCGGCTCGTGCAGCGAGCCGCGGTCTTATTATTCCGACAGGAATTGTAAGGACTCTTACCCATGAGCACCACGTCGCCTCGAAGGATGAGGATAGTGGCGGATAATTTCGGAGGGGGAACGGCGGTTTACCAGCCATGCGAACCGATCAGCGGCACGAACCGACAGGCAAGAACGTCCTTTTCATACACCCGTCCACCCTCGTACGAAATTCGCTTGAGCATTTGAGAGGCGCGGTCGCCGGTGGGAATCACGAGGACTCCCCTCTCCGCAAGCTGTTTCAAGAGTGGCTCCGGAACACCGGGAGCGGCGGCGGTGACCATGATGCGGTCAAAGCAGGCGTGTTCCGGCCAACCCTGCGAACCATCGCCGACACGGTAATCCACATTATGAAGCCCCAATGCCGCCAGGCGGGCGTGGGCCTCGTTGGATAAGCTGGCAAAACGTTCGATGGTGTACACATGGTCGGCCAACATGGCCAGAATCGCGGTCTGGTAGCCGGTTCCCGTCCCAATTTCCAGCACGCGATGATTGATATGCACGTCCAGGGAATCGGTCATGACGGCGACAATCAGCGGCTGGCTGATGGTTTGCCGCTCGCCGGTGGAAAGGGCGTTGTCGCTGTACGCTTCCAGGCGCTGGGCGTCGGAAAGAAACAGGTGGCGGGGAACGCGGGCCATGGCCCGCAACACGTGCGGATTGGTCACGCCGCGGGCGATCAATTGTTCCCGCACCATGTCGTGGCGGCGTCGGCGATCGGCCAACGTATCTTGTGATGGGGCGACTTCCCGCGGGAATAAAAAAGAAGCGGCACGACGCGCCAGCCGGTTGAAATGCGGCGTGGCTAATCCTACTCCCAGCAGGGCCGCCGCGCTGGCGCATAATCCGGAATAGACGGCACGAATCATCAAAATCATTATAATCCGCCGGTGAATGAATATGACCCATATTTCCGGCGCCCGCGAACTCCTGGAATGGGACCGCCGCTACGTCTGGCATCCCTTCACCCCCATGAAGGCCTGGCTGGAAAAGACCGATCCGCCGGTGATCGTCCGCGGTCAGGACGAATTTCTTTTCGACACCGAAGGCCGGCGCTACATCGACGGCGTGAGTTCCCTCTGGTGCAACATTCACGGACACCACGTGCCGGAACTGGACGAAGCCATTCGCCGGCAGCTTGATCAGATCGCCCACAGCACTCTGCTGGGACTGTGCAATGTGCCGAGTATTCTGCTGGCCAAACGTCTTATCGAAATCGCGCCCGCGGGGCTTACCCGCGTGTTCTATTCCGATAACGGCAGCACGGCCGTCGAAGTCGCCTGCAAACTGGCCTACCAATACTGGGTTAATCGCTCGCGGCCGCAACGCAGTCGATTTATCGCCTTCGAAGGGGCCTATCACGGAGACACGCTCGGTGCGGTGTCCGTCGGCGGTATTCCGGCTTTTCACCAAGTGTACCAACCCCTGTGTTTTCCGGTGGATCGCGTCGCTCCGCCGTTGCTGCCGCCGTTTTCACCGGTGGATGCCGCCGGCGCGGCGCCGGCGCAACCGATCGTCGTCGCCGGCAACACCAGATGGTCCGAGCATATTGAGACACTGCTGGCGGCTAATCCCGATCAATACGCGGCGATTATTATCGAGCCATTGGTGCAAGGCGCCGGGGGCATGTTGATGCACCCGCCGGACACGCTGCGGAAAATACGCCGGCTCGCCGACCGCCATGATCTTCTGCTGATAGCCGATGAAGTTTTAACGGGGTTTGGCCGCACGGGCCGCATGTTCGCCTGTGAACATGAAAACATCACGCCGGACTTGCTTTGTCTGTCCAAGGGATTGACCGCCGGCTACATGCCGTTGGGCGCCACGCTGACCACCGATCGTATTTTCGACGCCTTTTACGCCGATCCGCGCGCCGGAAAAACTTTTTACCACGGTCACACTTTTACCGGCCATCCCCTGGCCTGTGCCGTGGCCGTCGCTTCCCTGGATTTGTTCGCGCGCCGCCATCTGCTGGAACACACCGCGGCGGCGCGCGATGTGCTGGCCGCCGGTCTGGCGCCATTGAAAGACCATCCCCACGTGGCTGATGTGCGGCAGATCGGCTTGATAGCGGCCGTCCAGATTGTCAAAAATCGCCAAACAGGCGAACTTTATCCTTACCACTGGCGGATCGGCGGAGAATTGTGCACGCGGGTGCGATCACAGGGATTGATTCTGCGCCCATTGGCCGACGTGCTGGTGCTTATGCCGCCCCTGGCCATCCAGCCGGAAAACGCCCGGCGAATGGTCGAAATTGTGGTAAAATCGTTGGGTTGGCTGCCGGAAATCGTCCGGCTCAAAGAGGCGGGCGCCGCTTGAAACGGGTTGCACGCAAGCACGCGGAATCAGACAACGATCCGTGGGAGATACTGCGCGCCTGCGGCCAACCGGGGCTGTTCATCACCGCCACCGATACGAACATCGGGAAAACCACGGTTACCGCCGCACTGGCCGGCGCTTTTACCCGCCTGGGAGTGAAAGTTGGAATTTGCAAGGCGGTTGCCAGTGGCTGTCCGCGGCATCGACTCCGAGGCTCGGCGACCAGCGGCGACGATGACGAACTGTTCTCGCCGGATGCGGCGATTGCGGCGAAAATGGCGGGCCTCGATCCGACCGATACGGAACTTCTCAAATTTCTCAGCCCCATCCGCTTTGCCGCACCCGTTTCGCCGCATGTGGCGGCGCGCCTCGAACGGCGCCGACCGAACTGGCGGCGCCTGGCCGAAGCAATCGACTACTGGCGCCGCCATTGCGAGTTGCTTCTGGTGGAAGGCGCCGGCGGCTGGTTGGTGCCGCTCGACGACGATCTTTTTACCGTTGCGGATATGGCGGTCATTCTGGCTTTACCCGTGGTGGTGGTCAGCACGGCCTCCCTCGGAACGCTCAATCACTCCTGGCTGACGGTTGAATCCATTCGCAGCCGGCAACTGCCCCTCGCCGGCCTGGTGGCCAACCGGGTACGCCAGCCGCCCGATCTCATCGCCGCCACCAACCTGGTGGAGATGCCGCGATTGATGCGCACGCCCCTGCTGGCCGCCCTGCCGGAGACAACCATGGGGCGGAAAGGCGAAATTCCCGCGTCATTGGTCGAGGCGCTGACGCCTTTTGCCGAACAATGGTGGAAAAACAACGGCGGATCATCTGCCGGAAAACCGCGCTCTTTGAGCCTGTCCGGATAGGTTCTTACTCCAGAATTCCCGGACGTGGAGGGGTAAGCAAAGTAACCGTCTGCCCGGACGGCGGCGCGTCGTCGGTCGCGGGTCGATCAACCGGCAGAACGGCGGCCGCGGCTGTTGGTTCGCCGGCCGTTTGAGCCGGTGACATTTTGTACTCGCTCTGAAAGATCATGCCAATCTTAAACGCGGCTACTACAAGCCATCCGAAGAGAACCACATAGATGCCCAACGCCAGCATGGTTGGAATAAGCACAATAACCAGGGCAAAACTCACGAATATCATTGTTAAGCCGTAACAGATCAGGACCGACTTTCGCACGGAAAATCCGTATTTGAGCAGGAAATGGTGGAAATGACCGGAATCGGGCGAGAATATCGGTCGCCGGTTGAGCTTGCGGCGAATGATCGCCAGAAGAGTATCCAGCAGCGGCAGACCAAAAATAACGACCGACGCCAGGAACCAGCGGAAAATGCCGTCGTTGCCAAAGAGAATAATCATGGCGCCGCATACGTAGCCGAGGAACATGCTTCCCGTATCACCCATAAAGATCATGGCGGGATTGAAATTGAACGGCAGGAAGCCCAGGACCGCTCCGAGCAGAGCCAGGCTCAAGGTAATACGCGCGGGATTCAGCGACGCAATTCCCGGGGAAACCAGGCCATTGGACGCCAGATATACCGAAAGGAAAAGATAGCCCGCCGCCATGATGCCCGTTACCCCGCTGCACAGGCCGTCTAAACCATCAATCAGATTCATGGCGTTGCACGCGCCCATGATGATAAATACCACCAGAGCGGCGCTGAACATGCTGGCCATGGTCAGGTAAAAACCGGGCGCCATCTGTTGAATCGGTCCGATAAGGCCGTGGCGTTCCAGCGGAAAAACGAACATGTTCGCCAGATCGACTCGAACGCCGAAAAAGCCGGACCGGTTTACGCTTAAGAAAAAAAGCAATACCGCCCCGAGGAACTGCCCAAAGAGTTTGAGTCGTGGCGTGAGGCTGTATACATCGTCGATCAGGCCGAAAATCATGACGATCCCGGCGCCGGCGATCACGCCCGGCGATACTTGTATACCGCTGGCCAGAGTCGGGTCCATGCCCGGCGGATGAATGGTGATCGAGACAAGCACCCCGGCGACCCAGCCGAGAAAGGTCGCCACTCCGCCAAGATAAGCAATGGGGCGCGCATGAATTTTTCGCCGGCCATCCGGCTCATCGATCACCCCGTGCTTGAGCGCCAGGTAGCGCATCAACGGGGTAAGAACCAGTGTCACCAGGAAAGAAACAAAAAACACCGGCATGTACGGTTGGAGCGTTGTCACAAACGAAGGCATGTCGAATTGGGCGACCAACATCATAAACCGCCCCTCTTGTTTCCATTCCACAGCACCCCTTCACGGGGAGATCACGCGCGTGCTTCCCGCGCCGGAGAACATCCATTGATGTTCTCAGCATACTCTTAATTGCAAGGTATTTGCAAATCTTTTCCTGGAAGGCGGGATGTTTCCTGTATCCCTTCCGCGGCGTGGAGTATAATAACCGCGTTTCAGACGGGTGTTGGCATGGCTGGAGCGGATTCTTCGAGTGTTCCGGGGCAATTGTCCCGCGCCTATGCCGCCGGTGCGGTTGGCGCCGTGGCGAACATGTTCGCCGCGTGGCTGCTTGCCAGGACGGGCGCCTTCGCTCTGCTGGGCTGCCGCATCGCCATTGAACCGACCAAGGAATGGATTTATTCGCGCCTGGTATGGGGCGGCGTATTTGGACTGTTTTTTGTCCTGCCCATTCTGTCCCATTCCGTCGTCAAACGCGGCCTGCTGCTGGGTTTACTGCCGGCGTTTTTTCAGTTGCTGGTGGTCTTTCCGATCCTTCTGCACAAGACCATTCTCGGAATTGATCTACTGCCCCGTTCCTTGCGAAATTACAGGTAAGGCGATGATTATGCCGATAACTCCATGGGGCGTTTTGCCCGCGATCAAGGAGGATCGACATGAAGAAGTATATCGTGCGGTTGGACGCCGCGGAACGT
>JAJYDU010000187.1 GCA_021790475.1 Planctomycetota bacterium
GACGCCAGTGCACCAAGGAATTCAAACGCGACATGAAAATCCGCTTTGATTCATTCCTGCCCCAATGGAACTACCGAGCCACCCCTGACTCCCCTTAAATCGGGAAGTTATTTCGGGCCCGTTCCTTCATAACGCCGCGGAGCCTTCCCCAAGGGCACAAGCGGGTGAGGACACCCGCGCTCCCAGGGATGCCCGGAAAAATTGGCACGCTCAAGGAAACCGGCAACATCTAATGTTGCCGCCAAGACCGCACTGGGCGAGCCGCCGCGTTTTCGGCCGCTCTCCACCTGCCGGCCGGCAGGCCGAAAAAAATTGGCACGGCCGCTTCCGGCCGATGCCGGGCGCGACGCTGTGCAAGGGGCGCTGGGGCGGTAAAATCATGTTCCGCGTTTTGGCGACAAAAACCGCCCGCGGCGAATATTCGTTGCTTGCGGGATCGTTGAAAATAAGGTGAATCGTGCAGAAGATCGCAACTTCCGAACCGCCCTCCCGCGTCCCACTGACGGACCGGACCGTCCATGCGTTTCTCCAGCTTCTGGCGGCGAAAACCCCCACACCCGGCGGCGGCTCGTTGACCGCCTTGACCGGGGCGCTCGCCGCCGCACAAGCGCAGATGGCCGTGGCGTACACCCTCGGCAAGCGGCGTTTTGCCGCCGTGGAACCGGAATTGCGCGATTACTCCGCCCGCCTCGACAAAGCGATGGCTCTGCTGGAAGAACTCATGGAAGAAGACCGGGCCGCCTACGAAACGCTCCATCCACTGCTTAAGTTTCCCCCGGAAAAACGCCCGGCGGCTGATTTTGCTCCGGCACTGCTGGCGGCGATCCGCATTCCGCAAACAGTGGGCGTTCTGGCTCTGCAGGTTCTGGAAATCTGCCGCGGCCTGGTGGACAAAACCACCCCCCCGCTTCTTTCCGATCTGGGCGTTGCCGCCGGATTGGCGCGCGCGGCGGTGGAAGCTTGCGAGTTGAACGTGCGGGTAAACCTGGAGCTCCTGGACGACCAGGCACAAGCCGGGCTTATGGCGCGGGAAGCCGCCGCGCACCGTCAGGCCGCCGACACATTATGGCGGGACATATTTCAGAGGCTGATCGCTTGACTTCCCATTTCGCCTGCAGTAGAATCAGGACTATAGTGGAAACGAGGCTGGTTTCTTTCATGACTCAACAGGCCACACGGCTGAACCTTCCGGAGCTGGTGCTTATCCCGATCACCATCGGGAATCGCTCCTAGGGTGCGCAATTTTGTTTGAAAACAAGACCCTGCGAGCGAACCTCGCGGGGTTTTTTTATGGTTTTTATCAAGCGGCGGAACATCATCGGAGCAGACGACCATGGCTACGGACGAAAAAACGCAACCGGTTCCAGGCGATAAACCGCGCCTGATCATTTTCGACACGACGCTGCGCGACGGCGAGCAGTCGCCGGGCGCGTCGCTGAATTTGCAGGAAAAGCTGGAAATTGCCCATGCCCTGGAGCAACTGGGCGTGGATGTGATTGAAGCGGGGTTTCCGATCACCAGCCCCGGCGATTTTGAGGCGGTCCGCACCATTGCTTCGGAAATCACCGGGGCCACCGTCGCCGCCCTGGCCCGCTGTACGGATAAAGATGTTCGCCGGGCCGGCGAAGCGGTTCGGTATGCCGCCCGCGGGCGGGTGCACGTGTTCTGCGCCACCAGCAAAATTCATCGCGAGTTCAAGCTCAAAAAAGCCAAGGAGGAAATCATCCGCCTGGCGGTTCAAAATGTGAAACTGGCCCGCGAGTACGTATCCGATGTCGAATTTTCGCCGGAAGACGCCAGCCGCACGGAACCGGACTTCCTGGCCGATATCGTTCAGGCGGCGATGGAAGCCGGCGCCACCACCATCAACTGCCCGGACACCGTGGGCTACGCCACGCCGCCGGAGTACCTGGCCATGTTTAAGGATCTCATCGCCCGCGTGCCGGGCGCGAAAGATGTCGTCTGGAGCGCCCACTGCCACGACGACCTGGGGTTGGCCGTGGCCAATTCGCTGGCCGCGGTCCTCGGCGGCGCCCGGCAGATTGAATGCACCATCAACGGCATCGGTGAAAGGGCCGGCAACGCGGCGCTGGAAGAAATCGTCATGGCGATCCACACGCGCCAGGATCGGTTCCCCTTCGCCACCGGCATCCACACGCGCCGGCTCGTACCCTGTTCCCGTCTGGTCAGCATGCTCACCGGGCTGCACGTACAGCGAAACAAGGCCATCGTGGGAGAGAACGCCTTTGCGCACGAGGCGGGCATTCACCAGGACGGAGTGCTCAAGGAGCGCCGCACCTACGAGATCATGTCGCCGGAAGATGTCGGTCTGGTGCGGAACACGCTGGTGCTGGGCAAGCACAGCGGGCGGCACGCCTTTCGCCAGCGGCTGGAGGAATTGAGCCTGCGCCTGGACGAAGCGGCGCTGGATCGGGCGTTCGAGAAGTTCAAGGTTCTCTGCGACAAGAAAAAAGAGATTTACGATGAAGATCTCGAAGCGCTGGCCGAAGAACAGCTTGCCACAGACAACCAGTTGTTCCAGCTGAAGGCTTTGCAGGTGATGGCCGGCACGCAGGGCGTGGCCACGGCCATGGTCACGCTGGTTGACAGCACGGGCGCCCAAATCACCGATGCCGCCACCGGCGACGGACCGGTGGACGCCATGTTCGCGGCTATCCAACGCCTGACGCGCATCAGCGCCCGCCTGGATTCCTACCAGGTGCGCAGCCTCACCGGCGGTCGCGAAGCACAGGGCGAGGCGATCGTGGAATTAACGCACAGCGACCGAAAAGTGCGTGGACGGGGCTTGAGCACGGATATATTGGAAGCTTCCGCCAAGGCGTACCTAGCGGCGATTAATCGCGTGCGAACCATCGCGCGGCGCACGGTTGGCCAGGGTACGCCGCTGGAAGAATGACCTTATTCGGCAGTTCGCGGCGCTTGTCCCGGCGATCCCGATGTCCGCTTTCCGCGGGCGGAACGAGCGGGAGTTTATTGTTGGTGATGGCGGGCTTTCCACTTGGCGTGACGTTTCTTACTGCCGATCTTACGGCGGCGGCGGGGTTTTGGCATCAAGGTTCTCCTGTTAACGGGTCTGTTGCCCCCCCTTTTGCGAATCCCGACGGCCATCCCGAATAGTTATCGGGACGGGTCGTAACAGCAAGGGGCAGGCGGAAAATCGTACCGGGGATAGAGTAGGCCGGCGGCGCCGGTTCGTCAAACCCGCCGCCCTGGGGGAATGTTGAGTTTTCCAAGGGTGAAAGAATCGGGTTCGCTTGGCGTAGAAGATCAAATACCGTATGATACGTGGTTTGGCCGGGCTTGCTCCGCTGGTTGCTTAAGACGAAAACTATTACTATGAAACGTCGCGACGAGTTACGAAATATCGCCATGATCGCCCACGTGGATCATGGCAAAACCACGCTGGTGGACGCCCTGCTCCGCCAATCCGGCATGTTTCACGCCGGCCAGTTCGACGCCCGGACTCTGATCCTGGACAACAACCCCCTGGAACGGGAGCGCGGCATCACCATTCTGGCCAAGAATGTGGCGATGAACTACACCGATGTGCGGGGTGCCGTGCGAAAAATCAACATCATCGATACACCCGGTCACGCTGATTTCGGCGGTGAAGTGGAACGCGTGCTGAAAATGGCCGATGGCGTTCTGTTACTGGTTGACGCCTTCGAAGGGCCCATGCCGCAGACCCGCTTCGTGCTCAAGAAGGCGTTTCATTACCACATCAAGCCGATCGTGGTGATCAACAAGATCGACCGCCCGGATGCGCGGCCGAACGAAGTGCTCAACGAGATTTTCGATTTATTCGTGGAGCTGGAAGCGAACGACGACGCGCTGGACTTTCCGGTGGTATACGCCTCCGGACGGGAGGGTTTCGCACGGCTGGATCCGGCCCATTCCGACAGCGACATGCGCCCGCTGCTGGAGATCATCGTTCAGAAAATTCCCGGGCCGGTGGCGGATGCGGACAAGCCGCTGCAAATGCAGGTGACCAACATCGACTACAACGAATACGTGGGGCGGATCGGCATCGGGCGGGTATTCAACGGCTATCTGCGGCGCGGCGAGAAAATCGCCCTC
>JAJYDU010000041.1 GCA_021790475.1 Planctomycetota bacterium
CCGCCATGGGCCACGGGTGTTGATAAATTACCGAGGCTTTTTCGCTTTACGCTGCTGGACTACCTGAGCCGCGCCGCGTGAACACGCAAAAATGGCAAAAGTCGAGCTGAGGATCGCCTGACGGCTTGAAACGGTAGCGCCGGCAGGCCCGCCATATTCATTAAGTCGGGCACCGCAATATCGCACCAGGCAAATTGGACAGCCGTGGGATTCATCACGCCCGGCGCCTGAACTACAACGCTGTCGCCCTTAATCCCAGCCTGCGCCAGGACGAACTTGCCGTTGGTACCGGCAATTTGGAACCAGCTCAAGGGTTTACCACTGCGCGATGCCAACCCTCCGGCCACATGCCGGAAGTGGATCACAACCTGTTTTCCGGAAAAATCGGCGGACTTAAACTGTGGGCCGGAATAGACCACATTTCTAAAGCCATAGGTTTTCGCCATAGCAAGCAACGCCAGCCGATATCCCACCTCGCGTTTATCGGGTGGATGGATGTTATAAATATCACCAATGTCCATGGTTGAAGCGATGCCACAATTGGGAATTCGCCGGGCCGCCTTTTCTTCGGCGCGCCAGATCAGCGGTTCAAAAGGAACATCGGTATCATTGGGACCGCACCACTTAGAACTATAATTAAATGGGGCAATCTGAACAATGTAAAAAGGAAGATTCCCTTCCTGCCATAGATGCCGCCAGCCGTGAATGAGAGCTTGAAGTTTGGCGTAGTAATGCGTGTCATGCGACAGCACATTGTTCTCGCCCTGATACCATATCACGCCACGAATTCCGTAGGGTATAAGCGGATTGATCATCCCGTTAAAAAGCGTAGTGGGGTTTTGCCGCGGGTCAGGGCTCCAGGAGGTACTTTGAAAATTATAATGGTAGGCATTGGGAGTGTTGACCAGCCCGGTCCGGTTTGAGGGTGCGGCCTGGTGGTGTAAAGCTTTCTCCCGGGCCATGGCGGGCTTAAGCCAATCCTTTTCTTTTTTGAGATTGGAGTATTTGAAAAATCCCGGGGCGGAAATCCAAGGCTCAATGTTGGTGCCACCCCAATCCGCTTCAATCAGGCCGATGGGGACGTGCAGATTTTTTCGCAACGCATTGCCAAAGAAATACCCCACCGCGCTGAAACCCGCGGCATGATGAGGTGTGCAAACCTGCCAGCGCGCCGGAGCCGTAAGGTGCGGCCTCCCGGCAAACATAGATTCAATCATGGGAACATGATAAAGACGGATCGTTTTATGCCGGGCGGCCGCCAGGGCTTTGTCCAAATTGGTTCTGTGTAACCATCCGGACATGGGATATTGCATATTGGATTGTCCGGAGCAAAGCCAAACTTCCCCCACCAGTACGTCATGCAGCACAATGCGTTGCGTGCCGGCGGAAATAGTCAGGTTGCGCGCCACGTCGCTGGCCTTGATCGGCGGCAGCCTGGTTATCCAGGCCCCCTGTGCATCGGCGGTGGCCGCGGCGGTATGCCCGGCAAAACGCACCGTAATTTTTTGACCGGGTTGAGCCCAGCCCCATACCGGATCGGCCCTATTGCGTTGCAACACCAGATGATTGGTTAACATGCTCGAAAGCGTTACTGCGGCGGTTGAATCGGGTACCGGGGAAAAACCTATCATCGCCGTAAGAGCAACGAGAATTGAAATCATTGATCGCAAGGTAGTATCTCCATTAAATCTTCGGAACCGTCAGTGCTCCAGTCGCCGTTACACACCAGTGACCTCGACCAACACTAAAACCCATCCGGTCGTCTCCCCGACCGGAATTATTCTGCGTGGGAAAACTCGTTACTTGACCATCCCGATACCAATCCATCGTCACCGGCTCCTTGGCAAATTAAATAGTCAGATCAATACCGCACTCCCAGCACCGCCAACGCTGCACCGGCGACGGCCGCCAAAAACGAGTTCAACGTAATTCGCCGCCGTTGTGGCACCGGCCAAAGTAGTGCTGGTGGCTTGCACGAACTTTTGGCAGTATTTGTGTCCCCATATAATGCCGTTCCCCAGCCAAAGAATCGGAGTTGCATCCATTCGGCGTCGATACACCGATATATTGAGCAGGTTACCGGTAACATAATTTCAGCGCCTCAGAAATTAAACTGCGACGATGGCAGCGGGCGAAGCCCATTTGATTTTACGCTTGACGTCCCCAAGCTACTTTCCGCTCCTGCGCAGGATGCGCAAGGCGATGTCTTCGCAGTACACCGGCGACTTAAGCGTTCGGCTGGCGGCGGCTTGTGAGAACGACTGCTCCTTGACCACTTTGCCGGCGCGCGTGTCGATCCATTGGGCTTGATATTCGCCGGCGGGTATCTTGATTGTAAGCTCAGCCTGTGAACCGCCGCAGATGTAGATGGCGTACGCCTTGCCGCTTTCGGCAAGTGCCTCCACCGTGGTCGTTTTCACCACGTTTCCATCCAGAGACTCCGTGATCGTGCCGCCCTTGATGACGCCGTTGTCGGGCTTCATCCGAATCAGATTAAAGCTGTCGAGGAACTCCTTGAGTATCTGAAGTTGCCGTCGGATTTTCGGTCCGCTGCCACCCGGCGACGCGGTAAGGACAGCGGTACCGTTGGGATGCTTGACTGTAAACGAATAGTCGAGGTTATCGAAGACGGCACCGCCGGCGAGCATGAATTTCCACGCCTCGGTGCGATAAGGGAAGTCGCCGGCGCCTCTGAAACCGGTCTCATCGTCGGCGATTGGACGGTTCAGCGCGTAGTTCAACTCCACCGCGTCCGGCGTGGCGTAGTGAAAGTTGAAAATCGACACCAGCGGATCCGAATTCTTAATCTTACGTGAGCCGTTGGCGATGTTCTGGGCGACGAGGTGCGGCCCGTACCGGCCCTTGTCCGCATTGCGAATAACCGCGGCAATGTGATCGCTCCACTCCCGGCTCGTGCCGCCCCAATAGGGTTCGTTGCATATCTCAAAATAAACATTGTCGCAGTTTCTCAATTCGCCGACGATCTTCCGGACCAGCGCCTCCTGGATGGACAAAAGCCTTTTATCTTTCATGGTGTATACATCGCGCCGTCCCACCTTGCCGATACCCTGTACATTGTTGCTTGCTTTCATGGGGTTAATCGACCATAGTTGGCGATTGTAAATGGCGCAGAAGAGTGTTAGCTCCACCACTATCCCGCGCTTACCCGCCTGCGTCACAAAGTCCTTGAGGCGTTTGAAATAGGCGGGATTGAAGACTTCGAGGTTGAACTTGTTGCCGCCATCGCCGGCTCCGGGGATATTGCTGCGCGCCCATGGACACACAAACTGACTCGCCTTGGGCGCCAGCGTGTTGTCTACGATGCCAAAGGAGTCAGGCACCTCACGATAGGTTCCCGCGAAGGTGCGGGTCAGGTTGAAACCGTGAGCCTTGAGTTCATTAAGATAGGTCACGTAGTTGAAAGCCCGGTTAATGACCGCGCCGTAATGTTCGCCGGAGGTGATCAGCACCGTTGGTTTGCCATGGAACAGGAAATAGTGGGAATTGTAGGGATCCAGCCGAATCGGCCCTGCAGCGGCGGCCGAAGCCGCAACAACCTGCTTTAGAAATTGCCGCCGCTGAATCGCCGCGATCGCGAACGAAATGCACGACGCCGCCGGAGCAACAACCTGCTTTAGAAATTGCCGCCGCTGAATCTGACGATAGTTCGGACGCATATTTCATCCTTTCACAATTGCCATTCCGTCCACCGGCTGCTGGGTGGGGCGAGCAAGCCAATCACAAGACTTGACAAACCCCGGCCGTGTGGCCGTCAAATTCCGTGCGACCGTGGTCGCTATCACAGCGGATTTCACGCCCGCATGTCCGGGGCGATGTCATACACGCTGCGCACGGTCAGCTTCCGCTGAAAGTCAGCAGGAGCCATGGCCGCATCAAGTGTAATATGAATTTGTGCCGTGTGACCGGGGCGCAGGGCTATAAAGTTATCCGAATACGTGGCGGCCGTATCGTTTACATTGGCCCAGACCCACAGTGCCGGGGCGTTGGCGGTTATTTGCAGATGATAATCGCGCCCAGAGCCAGTGACGTGCGCCGCCAATTGCGGCTTATGGAGTTTCAGTTCCACCGGTCGGCCAAAGAATAATACGTTTTCCGCCACCGCTACGCTGCCCACTCGCACTTCCGGCCAGATCAATAGATTCGCCAGGCCGTGGCTGCTGATGAGGTCGGCAAGGTCCAGCGTATGCGCCAACCGACTGGTGCGGGCGGGAATCTCGACAGCCAACGCGCCGTGCCTGAGCACCTTACCAGCCAAATCCGTTACCCACCAGCGCAAAACTCCGGAAACATCTTTCTGACGATCACTGGTGATGTGAAGCTCCGCCTGGCCGGTTTTCGGATCCGGTATGCCGCTGACCAGAATTGGAGCGAAAAAATGCTTGCTTTGATATTGAATGGCCTTGAATCGCCGATAGTAATCGGTCATGGACCAGGTGGGTGCAGGCCAGCAGTCATTGTATTGCCAGATCGTGGCGGCCATGGATCGCGGCATATCACGCCGCCAATGTTCCACACCATAACGGATGCCGTAGGCCTGATTAAGCTGCGTCAGCCAAAGTTTGGAATCAAAGTCCTCCGCATTGCGGCCAAAATAGGTATGGGCATAATGTTCCATACGCGCCAAGCCTCCGGGGCTGGAATAAGAAGTTTCATGGTACTTCATTACCGGTGTATTCAAGTTGGTTCGATCTGCGGCATCGGTAAACGCACGCACTGTTTGCGGCACCGGAAACGACTGCATGCCGAATTCCGTGACAAATCCCTCTACCGTGCGATATTGGCTATATGGCTTCATCCCAAACCAGACCTCCCAAGTGTGAATATCCCCGCTGCCGGCCGCACCGCTGCCGACTTCATAAAACGCCCCCGGCAACAACCGACGCACCGTGCCGCCAATGACCTCGCTGAACAGATGGTTGTAGCCTTTGAAATATTGAATTTCATTGTTACCGCTCCAGATCACAATTGATGGATGATTCCGGCAACGCAAAACCTGCTGCTCAATTTCCATCTGCAAATTATCCATCCATGTCTGGTCACGGACGGGATACATATCATTGGCGAATTTGAATTCAAACTGCAGCATAATGCCCAGTTCATCACAGAGATCAAAAAGCTCATCCTGTTCATAATATCCGCCACCCCATAGCCGGATAAAATTGAAGTTGCAGTCAATGGCTTTTTCCATGTACCAGCGAATAATCTCCGGCGTGACCCGCGTGGGAATGTTATCCGCGGGAATCCAATCCGCGCCTTTCACAAACACCGGCACGCCATTGACCTCTACGTGCATCGCCACGCCATCTTGCGGCGGCAGCACCTCCACTTTCCGCAGGCCGATGCGGCGACGCTTCGTATCCATCACTGTGGCCGTGGAAGACAGTATCTCCACCACGCTGCCAGTGGATTCCAGCAGTTGGGCTTCCACGGTATACAGCGGATGTTCGCCCACGCCATTGGGCCACCAGAGTTGGGGATTCGATATTGTAACCTGGCACTTGGCGATGCTGTCGCTCACCGGCACCGTGGCGGTGGCTGCCACCGCCCCAGCGAACAGCACACGAACGCGAACGTGTGCCTGGACATTGGTGTTAGCACCGGCTCCCGATACCGTGGTGTCAATATCCAAACGCACCGCGCCGGAGGCCTGATGATGCTGTAAAATCCCCACATCTGTAATCCGGGCCTCATAGCCGAGGATTTCAAGGGCTTTCCATATCCCCTGTGTCAGCACCGCCCGGCACCAGTCCCAACCCCACATATAGGGGGCTTTGCGCACCCAGCAGCGGGCATCGCTTAAATCAATGTCGTATTCTTTCTGGTACGCGGCGCGGTTCTTTTCGACATAAGGTCCCAGCGTATCAAACTTAATGCGAATGGTGTTTCGTCCCACATGGAGATGCTTTTTAATATCAAACCTCCACGCCCGGAACATGTTGTCCGCCCGCCCGACCCGCTGCTCATTGATCCATACCGTG
Source organism: Planctomycetota bacterium (assembly GCA_021790475.1). Classification (GTDB taxonomy): domain Bacteria; phylum Planctomycetota; class Phycisphaerae; order WQYP01; family WQYP01; genus JAKBMM01. The sequence continues at coordinate 6,000 of JAJYDU010000041.1, forward strand.
GCCAACGTATCCAACCCGTGGCATTGCAGTTCAACGTGCGGCTTACCAAGCATTTCTTCCGGAACTTCAAAGGTGCGTTCATAAATCCAGTTCTTTTCCGCCACCCACTGCACTTCACCATTATTCTCGCGGTAATAAGGATTGGGAATTTTCCCGGCCCGCATCAAATCGGTGTACGTGGAGCCGGGCACAATGGCCGAAAGTTTGTCCGGATGCCCTTCGGCGTGCATGGTCCAAGTGTCACCCGTTAAATCCAGTGCTAGCCTGGAGGTCGATACCGGTAGCGCCGACGCGTTACGCCGCCCCTGCGCCGGCTGCGGCACCGAACTACAACCCGCCAACGCCAGCGCCGCCCCCGCCCCGGCGGCCGCCTGCAACATCCGCCGCCGCGTTATTATTTGTGATTCCATAACCTTACTTTCCATTGGTGGCAAACTCCGAAAAAACAATACTTACAATGATCCATCCTCGACTGTTGTATTTTCCGGCCTGATGGCCATTAATCATTCCGAGTCGGGAAATGCCGGAAGCACACGCCAGCACCGCGCTGACGTTCCCTTCAATCGTCGGCCACAGCGAGCGTGCCGACCTTCAACATGATGGCACTGTGCATGGGAATACCGGCCTTGAAGGTGGCCCTTGCGCCAAGGTCTTTGCGTTTCCACAAGTCCCGCACATGTTGCTTTCCCCGCAACGGCTTCGCGCCACGCCGCAGCACCGGGTCCAGCATATCCCATGCGGGAATCGTAACGGTTTTGGGAACGGTCCCAAGATTGAACACCGCTACGGCAACCGTGCCATCCCATAATGGCCTCGCCCAAACCTCCACGGTCCCTTGCCGATCCACTCTCTGGGCCTGCACGCCCAATTCATCCTGATTAACAGCCAAGACCTCCGTGTTGGTCATCAGGTCCGCGGTGAATTTATTGAGTTTTTCCAGATCACATCCCAACAACAGCGGTGCCGCCAGCATGCACCACAGGGTAATATGCGTAAGCTGTTCATGCGGGGTAAGCTTGGTCCAATGCAGCGGGCCGTCTTCAAAATATCCCCAGCCCACCACCAGCATATCCGGATCATTCCAACGCCCAGGCCCGGCAAACGGAAATAACATGCCGTCGGCGCTAAAGCCGTTACTGGTCACGGCTCCCCAGGAGTCGTTAATGTCAGCACTGATTCGATAGCTATTGCCCCATACTGGAGACTTGCCCCCCCATGTCCAGACGTGTCCTATACCATACCAATATAGGCTCATACTGAAAAATATATCGCGGCCGGATTTTCGCAACGCTTCGCCCATGAGCCGGTATGGCTTGATGAATTGTTCCAGATCCGGATGCGCTGGTACTTCCTGGCTGTAGCTGCACCAGTCGTATTTGAGATAATCCACACCCCAGCGGGCGTAGGTGTTGGCGTCCTGCACTTCATGGCCGAAGCTGCCGGTATGGCCGCCGCAGGTGGTGGGGCCGGGAGATGAATACAGTCCAAATCGCAAGCCTTTACTGTGCACATAATCCACGATTTTTTTCATATCCCCGAACTTATCCGTGGTTCTAATCTCCCCGTTGGCGGAGCGGCCATTCTGCCAACCGTCATCTATATTTATGTACATAAATCCCTTGGCTGCCAGACCACTTTTCACCATGGCGTCGGCGGCGGCGCGGGTGCGCTTGGCGTCATTGTCCATGCCGTAGGCATTCCATGAATTCCAGCCCATTTGCGGTGTCAGGGCCAATTTATGTTCTCCCGCCACGAGCCGCAACGTGCGGTGAGCTGTGCCTGAAGCGTTTTTCGCGGTCAGTCTGACCTTATATTCCCCGGCGTGATTGATTTTACCGGTGATAATTCCTTTATCATCCATCATCAATCCGTCCGGCAGGCCAACGGCACTGAGGCTGACGGGGGCTTTGCCAGTGAAGGGAATACGGAAGAGAAAATCGTGGCCGGGCGTTGCACCAAATACGCGCGGGCCATGAAACTCTGGTGTTTCCGGATCGCCACTGGCGATTTCAGGATAATCATTGGCACCCGGATTGGGCGGCAGAGCCACGGAGCGGGCGATTGCTATTGTCGCTCGGACATTTGAGTTGGTGAACACCGTACCTGCCGCCATCACTGCCGTGGAGGCTGCTAATTTTACGACATCGCGCCGGTGAAACCGCCGAACCGAGGCATGACCCATTTGTGTTTCTCCGCTATGCAATTGACTGAATAAAATCGGCAAGGCTTTCAAAGTGAAGCCTGCTATAAAGGTAACCGTTCACGGGCAACAAGTGGCGAAATCAGCGGGACAACGCCATTTTTCACCTTGCTGACCTCATTTTTCGTGCATTTTTATGCCTAATAATCTCTAGATTCCACATTATTCCTCTGATTTTACGGGGTTTTTTGTCCGTGAACGGTTACATGGCAACTTTTCCGGTTTCTACGCCGCATCAATAGAAGCCCCATTCCCGCAGTTCCATCCGTGAAACGTTGGCGTTATACCAACACCTCCGTTCGGTCCGGCCAATTTCCAGCGCTACAAGTTGACCTCCACAATATTCCACGTCAACAAGGATGGTATGGTAATTCGCGCCGTCCGACAACCAAGTAACAGCGTCTGTGCATCGTAAGTCCATTTTGCCGCAGTCACGGTTCCGGTGTCCGCATTATGTATTCGAATTGTCTTTGGACATGTTGCGGTGGCCAACCGCAGAATCTCATGAGATTGCTTAATTGGCGTGAGGCCCCGATATTGCCGGTTGACCAGGTGTACGACCATGCGGTGGGTATTCGGCTGGCTTTGAATGGTTATTTCCACCTTGCCGGTATAGGCGGCCATGAGCGGGTCCTGCCAGACGACATTGCGCAGCAAAGGTGCTACCATTTTCACAAACCGTGCCTGCTGCCGAATAACCACCAAGGTGCCGTTGGTGGCGGCATTACAATCGAAAGGACCGAGCACGGGGTAGGCAAAAAACAATCCGGCGGCAAACACCTCCGGGGCATACGCCTGGAGCCAGGCCACGCGTTCGGCGTCGGTCAACTTATCCATCCACGGCATTCCTTCGTCCCAATCGTGGAAAAACACGATGGGAACTTCCTTGCCGTTGAGGAGTTCCTTGCTCTTCTTATAGTATGAACGCCAATCAGCCAGGTAAGAGGAAGTGCAATCAAGTTGCCCGTTGGAACCACGCGGGAAATTAAATAGCACTCCGCCGCCACCGATTTGATAATCCACCCAACGGTTCAGGCCATTGGCGGCAATCCACACCCGACGACTTTTTTTGACGGCGTAGGCGCGAATATGTGTGACCCAGTAATGCCAGACCGAATTATTCCGCTCGGCACAATAACTATCGTCGGTAATGGCTGGCGCACTCCACATAGGTACCCCCCATATACTTGCCAAGGGGTTACGTGGCTGCTGCGGTCGATCGGCCCAGTGGTTTTTGCGCAGATAAGCGGCGTAATCAAAGGTCCGAATACTGTGGTCGGGGCATTCTTTTGGATCAGTCAGATCAATTCCAAACTGTGATTTCCAACGTGAATCCTGTATCCCCCAGTGATCAAGCCTGATGAAGCGGCGAATCAAATGGTGACGAAAGGCGGCCAATCCGTAGGAGTCGTAACCCTCCAGATCGGAATAGGCCCCGTTGACCTCATCCATGAACAGCGTATCCACACCGGCATCAATCTGGAGTTTGGCCCATTTCAGAACATAACGCCGGTAAGCGGGGCTAACAACGGAACCGTGATAATATACTCTACGCGGCTATTAATGGTACATTTTCAAAAGTCTGAAAACGTGGTGTCATCAGGGAACGGATGGTTTCCCGGTGAGTGGTTGGCAACTCATCAAGACACTGATCGATGGTTTGGCGAAACTCTTGAAAAGTGGCGTGGTGGCGGGAATTCAATACTGTTTTCTTGGTGAACCGCCAAAGCCGTTCGATGAGATTCAGATTCGGCGAATAGGAGGGTAGAAAAAGCAGTTCAATGTGAAGTGCCGCCGCCAAGTCCTGCACCAGGCGGCACCGCTGATAGGAGGCGTTGTCCAGTACCACCGTAATCGGTCTGCATAAACCCAGCGATCCGATCTTTTGCAGTAGTTCACATACGCTCTGGGAATTGCTGTAACCTTCATTGGTTACACGAACCAATTCATGGGTCATGGCATTGATGGCCCCCAGCACGTTATACCGACGCCGTCCTGGTGAAGCCTTCACGAACAACCGCATGGGACTCCACAGGTAGCCCAAGAATGCCGCCAATACGAAATGGGCCGCATCAACAAAGAAAACTTCGCGTTTACCAGCTTGCGCCTCGATCAGTAGCGGCTCCAGTTCCGTATTTAAAAAAGCCGCCTGGGTGGCGGCATGTTCGGGCACCGTGCTTGGGGGCGGCACGGGAATGGCCGCCACTTTGCGGTACCGCAGGGCCAGTTCTTGCCGTAAAAATTCCCTCACCTGCGTCAGGCCCCGTCGAATGCCCGTCAATTGAGCGATACGCTCCCGCGCTTCGGACAAGCACTGCGCCGGGCGCTGCTGGAACTCCGCAGCCAACTCCGTCCGGTGGGCCGCCAAGGCCTTGGCCGGGACACGCCGACGAACCTTCCGTACCGCCTCCAGTCCTCCCGCCGCATACAAATTTAGCGTCCGTTGGACCGTGTTGCGTGTTGCGCACAGCAATTCGGCGATTTGCTGGTGCTTCACCCCATGGGCTTTGAGCCACAGTATTTCCATGCGTTCCTGAACCAGGAGCGTCGGATGCTTAAACCGGTCGCGCTCTATTTCTTGCAATACGTCGTCGAGAAAATCAAAGCGTCGCATCCAGGCGCTCCAGTTTTAGCGGCTCTACATCGGCACTGCATCCATGCAGCTCCATACACTTAACCATTCTCTCATAGCCTCCTCTTAAATTCAATCCTGATTATGTATCACCACAGGCCGAACGGAGTATAACGCGGGCGCACGGCTCCGACATATCCCGATCATTACCGGCATCCGTATCGGAATTCGCGGGTTTGGCGGCGCGGGCCGCCGCGGCGGACCGGCTTTGCGCCGGACGATTATCCGGGCATCGGCCGGGCAAGTTCCTCCAACAGGCGCCGCGGCGCGCCGATGTCGCCGATGGAACATTGGCCGATATAGCGGGCTGCTTCCGGTTGGGCAAAGCCGATCTTGATGCCGCAGAAACTTACCGTATGCGCTGCCTGAATGGCGCAACCCAGCGGCCGGCCGGTATCGCAGTCCAGACCCGACGGTATATCCGCACTGACGACTCTACGTCCGGATTGATTAATTGTCTCAATCCATGCGGCGAACAGACCCGTGACGGGACGGGATAACCCCGTTCCGAAGAGCGCGTCAATAATCGTCTCATCCACATGGCTCTCGTTGATCCAGCGCCGCAGCGCTTCGGTCGTTTCCTTGTCCGCCAGGACGGGAATTTCCATTGCCCGAATGGTGCGGAGTTGTTCCCCGGCCGGACCGGAGAATTTTTCCGGCCCGGCGGCAAGCAATATCTGCACCGGGTGCCCGCGGTTGCGCAAGTGTCGCGCCGCCACCAGCCCGTCGCCGCCGTTGTTGCCAGGTCCCGCCACCACCAGTATGCGCGAGTCGGCATGAATGTATGCCTGTGTAATTTCCGCCACCGCCCGCCCGGCGTTTTCCATCAGAGTCAGAACGGGAATGCCGTAGTCCTGGACCGCCCGGCGATCAATTTCCGCCAAGTCGGCGCGGGAAAACCAGAGCGGCTCCGGGGCCACAGGTTTCATTTTGTTCCGCCAATCGCTACCGCACGGCCGTTTGCCGCCGCCTGGCCGCAGCGTCATGCGACCAACAACGGCCGCCGCCTGCCGCGCCGCATCCCCGCGTCGACCGTACGGGGATGATATCCATCATACGCGCCGGTAATGCACGCGGGTGGAAATAAAAATACAGCGCGGTCGTACTCGTGCGTCCTGTTTGTCCGGCGACACACGGTTCCGGTGTTATATCGCCGCCGCCATTGGTTCGCACGAGAGTTTGTGCTTGAGATACCGGCCGGTATGGCTGTTCGGATCGGCCGCGACATCTTCCGGCGTGCCCGCGGCCACCACCATACCGCCGCCCGCGCCGCCTTCCGGCCCCAGGTCCACAATCCAGTCAGCGCATTTAATCACATCCAGATTATGTTCAATGATGATGGTGGTGTTGCCGGCGTCGGTCAGGCGGTTGAGCACGTTGAGCAGGTTGTGAATGTCGGCGAAGTGCAGGCCGGTGGTCGGTTCATCCAGCACATAAACCGTATGGCCGGTGGCCGGCTTTCCCAATTCCGTCGCCAGTTTCACCCGCTGCGCTTCGCCGCCGGAAAGCGTGGTGCTCGCCTGCCCGAGCTGCACGTAGGACAGGCCCACGTCATTGAGCGCCTGGAGCAGGGCGCGAATTCCGGCGAAGCTCTCGAAAAACTCCAGAGCCTCTTCCACCCGCAGGGCCAGCACATCGGCGATGGATTTTCCGCGATATTTCACTTCCAGCGTTTCGCGGTTGTATCGCGTGCCGCGGCACGCCTCGCAGGTTACGAATATGTCCGGAAGAAAGTGCATTTCGATGCGCTTAATCCCCTGGCCCTGGCAGTTCTCGCAGCGCCCGCCTTTTACGTTGAAACTGAACCGTCCGAGCTGGTAACCGCGCATGCGGGCTTCGCGCGTGCGGGCGTAAAGCCGGCGGATCAGATCGAACACCCCCGTGTAGGTGGCGGGGTTGCTCCGCGGCGTGCGCCCGATGGGAGATTGGTCTATTTCAATGACCTTGTCCACCTGCGCCAGGCCGAGAATTTTCTGGTATTTCCCCGGACGCTCCTTCGAACCATAAAGGTAACGGCGCAGCGCCTTGAGCAGAATGTGGTTGACCAGCGACGACTTTCCCGAGCCGGATACGCCTGTGACGCATACCATGACGCCCAGCGGGAACCGCACGTTGATGTTGCGCAGATTGTTCTGGGCCGCGCCGCTGATTTCCAGGCATTTACCCGGAACCGTCGTCCGGCGCTGCGCCGGCGGGGGAATCTGACATTCACCGGTGAGGTACTTGGCGGTGATGCTTTCCCGCGAAACGAGCACCTCCGGTACCGTGCCCTGCGCCACGATGCGCCCGCCATGCGATCCCGCGCCCGGTCCCACGTCGATGAGCCAGTCCGCGGCGCGGATCATATCTTCATCGTGCTCGACCACAATGGTGGTGTTGCCGATGTCCGTAAGGTGTCGCAGCGTGCGGATCAAGCGGTCGTTGTCGCGCTGGTGCAGGCCGATGGTCGGTTCATCCAGCACGTAACAAACGCCCACCAGCCCCGAGCCAACCTGCGTGGCCAGGCGTATGCGCTGCGCTTCGCCGCCGGAAAGCGTACCGGTCTGGCGGTCCAGCGTCAGGTAGCCCAGTCCCACGTCATTCATGAAGCCCAGGCGTGATCGGATTTCCTTGAGAACCGGCGCCGCGACCACCGCCTGTTCGCCGGTGAAATTCAATTGCTCGAAAAACGCGATACATTCTCCGATGGTCAGCGCTGTAATCCGCCGGATGTTGTACGGACCTATTTTCACGGCCAGCGCCTGTGGTTTCAGGCGGTTACCATGGCACTTTTCACAGGGTTGTTCGCTCAAATACTGGTGCAGCCGCGTTTTGATAAATTCGCTTTGGGTGTTTTCCCACCGCCGCTGCAAGTTGGGAAGAATGCCTTCAAACGCGGCTCCATATTTGGCCTTGTCCCGGGCCGTGGCGCCGTGCAGCAGAATGGCGCGGATTTTCGGCGGCATATCTTCAAGCGGCATATCTTCCGCAACACCGAAAGTCTCGCAGAAATGCCGCAGCAGCCGATTGTAGTAGATGTTCATCCGTTTGCCGTTATGGCGGAAGGCCGCTATGGCGCCGTCCTTGAGCGATAAACTCGGATCCGGAACAATCAGATCCGCGTCGAATTCAAGAAGGACGCCCAGTCCGTCGCATTCGTCGCATGCCCCGTAGGGGCTGTTGAACGAAAACAACCGCGGCGAGAGCTCTTCCAGCGAGCTTTCCGGATGATGGGGGCAGGCATAGCGCGAGGAATAGGGGTGATCCTCCCATTTTCCATCCATTTCCACCGCCACGATCACCAGGCCATCAGCCAGCTTCAGGGCCAGCTCGATGGAATCCGCCAGCCGCGTGCGAATTTCCGGCTTGATGACCAGGCGGTCCACCACGGCTTCCAGGGTGTGCTTGAGATTTTTATCCAGCACCGGCGCGTCTTTGATCTCCCGCAGCGCGCCGTTGATGCGGCAGCGAACAAAGCCCTGCCGCGTCATGGCGTCGAGCACTTCGCGGTGTGATCCTTTTTGACCGCGTGCCAGGGGTGAAAGTATCATGATGCGCCTTCCCGGCGGCCACTGCATGATATTCTGCACAATTTGCGATGCGCTTTGCGAGGCGATCGGTTCGTCGCATACCCAGCAATGCGGCCTGCCCGCACGGGCGAAAAGCACGCGCAGATAATCGTATATTTCCGTGGTGGTGGCGACGGTCGAACGCGGATTGGCGCCGCCGCCGCGCTGTTCGATGGCGATGGTGGGAGGCAGGCCCTCAATTTCCTCGCAATCGGGCTTGTGCATCTGCTGGAGAAATTGCCGGGCATACGCGGAAAGCGATTCCACGTATTTTCGCTGGCCTTCGGCGTAAATGGTATCAAACGCCAGCGAGCTTTTGCCCGACCCGGACAGGCCGGTAATCACCACCAGCTTGTCGCGGGGTATGTCGAGCGTCACACCTTTGAGATTGTGTTCGCCGGCCCCGACGATCCGAATATGCTTGAGCGCCATGCGTGTGCTCCGGCGGCGCGATCTCGACCCGCCCGCCCGTGCGTGCGACGGTGCGTATGCGCACGCAGACAAGCAGCTATCGGAATTTCCGACCAGCCTGCAAACCCATTATATTACCTCTGTTCCGCCGCCGATTCCAAGTCCGTCGGGTTGCTCCCGGCATTTTGGGGTGCGGCAATAAATCCGGGCAGGGGTTGAAAAAGCCGCCTTTTCACGGGAGTTCGGAAGCCCACCGGGATAAACCCGGTGGCTCGCCGGTCGTGTTGATGTGGGATGCCCGGAAAAATTGCCACGCCGGCATTTTGTTTGCGCTTGGGCGCAGCGCCGGCTCGCCGGCGCAAAGTGAGATGGTTCTGGTGGAATTTTTCCCGGCTTGCGGCTACACTTACTTTCTTTCCCCGCGGATTTGGGCAGGGGTGGCTATATGGGGGGACAGGAGGAAGAAAATATTCCCGCGTTGGTCGCGGGGAATGGATCATAAGTGGTTTCATGCTAAGAAACTATATTTACTTTTAATACAGGTTATAATTGTGGAGTCCGGATGTGCCAAAATTAAAAACACACAAAGGGATAAAAAAGCGGGTCAAGGTGACAGCGACCGGCAAGGTAAAGTTTCACAAGCACAACAAGGGGCACCTGCAAAGCGGCAAGTCGGGCAATCGCCGCCGCCGGCTGCGGGCGACCACGGCGATTACCGGCCCATTTGCGGACAAGATGATTACTCTGCTGGGTCCGGGCGCACGTTAGTGTTCATGTATTGCCAAGAAGGGGTTTTTCATGCCCAGGGTCAGAATCGGCGCCGCCCGCCATCAGCGGCATAAAAGGCTGCTCAAGAGGGCGAAGGGATTTGTCGGCGGCCGAAGCAAATTGTACAAAACAGCCCATGAAACGCTGCTGCGGGCGGGAGTCAATCGTTTCAGCGGGCGTAAGGAAAAGAAACGTGATTACCGCGCTTTGTGGATCACGCGGCTGAGCGCCGCGGCGGCCGCCCGCGGCCTTCGCTACAGCCAGTTGATCGCCGGTCTGGCCAAGGCCAACATCACGCTGAATCGCAAGAGCCTGAGCGAAATCGCCATTGCTGATCCGGCCGCATTCGACGCCATTGTTTCCAAGGTCCGCGCTGCGCTGGGCGTGGCCGGGCCGTAAGAAGGCGGAGTTCCACCTGATTCGGGAACACGAAACGGCGATCTTAGCGCACAGGAATGGTAAACGGCCAAGGCGCGCGGCGCCTGCGCCGCAGGCGGCGATCACGGGATAGCGCATGAATCTTGATGAACTATCGGCCGGCGCTCAAGCCGAGCTGGCCATGCTCCATACCGCCCGGCAGCTGGAAGCATTCCGCATCAAATACCTCGGCGCCAGGGGTTTGCTCAAAGAGGCCGGCGATCACCTGCGCGCCATCGCGCCCGAACAAAAACGCGAATACGGCCGCAAGCTCAACGAGACCAAACGCGCGATTCAAGCCGGTTTCGAGGCCGCCCGAGAAGCCGTCGCGGCCCGGTCGCCGGAGCTGTCCACCGTTATCGACATCACCGAACCGGGACGTATTCGGACGGAGCAATACAGTCCCGGCACATTGCATCCGGTCAACCAGACCATTGACGATCTGACCGATCTGTTCGCCCGCATGGGTTTTTCCATCGCCGATGGGCCGGAATTGGAAGATGAATTCCACAATTTCGAGGCTCTAAACGTTCCGCCGCATCATCCGGCGCGCGATCCCCTGGAGAACTTTTACCTGGAAAGGCCGGCCGGCGCGGCCCCGTACATGCTGCGATCGCAGACCAGCAGCGTGCAGATACGGATTATGGAAAATCGCCGCCCGCCGATCCGAATCGTGGCGCCGGGGCGGGTATACCGGCCCGACACCGTTGACGCCACTCATTCCTGGATGTTTCATCAGCTGGAGGGTCTGGTGGTGGACCGGGATATCACGATGATCGATCTGAAAACCTGCATTGTGCAGTTTGCGCGTGGTTTTTTCGGTACGGATGTCAAAACCCGCTTTCGTCCCAGTTTTTTTCCGTTTACCGAACCCAGCGCGGAATTCGACGTACTTTTCCATTATCCCGACGGTTCCGCCCGCTGGATGGAACTCGGCGGCTGCGGCATGGTGGACCCCAACGTGCTGGCAATGGTCAAGATCGATCCGGAAATTTACACCGGATTTGCGTTCGGCCTGGGCGTGGAGCGCGTGGCGATGCGACGGCATGGGGTGGACGACATCCGCGCATTTTATGAAAACGATGTCCGGTTTTTAAGGCAGTTCTAAAAACGGTCAATAGCCGGCGTTCCAGTCCGCCGGCGCACGGAGCGGATTATGCGGTCAACTGGTGAATTCCGCGCTGGAATCATTCAAATGCGGTGTACCGCCGAACCGGCGGCAAACCGGCAAAAGGCTGTGGAACTGATACGCGGCGCCGCCGACCGCGGCGCACAGGTTATCTGCACCCAGGAGCTTTTCAGCGGCGAATACTTTTGCCGGCGCCAGGATCCGGAATTGTTTGATCTGGCCGAACCTGTTCCCGGCCCCAGTACGCAACTGTTCGGAAAACTGGCCGCCGAACTTCATGCGGTGCTCATTATTTCTCTTTTTGAACGTCGCGCTCCGGGCGTGTACCACAATAGCGCCGCGGTGCTGGACGCGGATGGCGCCCTGTTGGGCGTGTATCGCAAGATGCACATTCCGGATGATCCCCTGTATTACGAGAAATATTATTTCACGCCGGGCGACCTGGGCTTTCAGGCGTTTGCGACCCGCTATGGCCGCATCGGCGTGCTGGTTTGCTGGGATCAGTGGTTTCCCGAGGCGGCGCGCATCACCGCCATGCAGGAAGTGAGCATCCTGTTTTATCCGACCGCTATCGGCTGGCATCCGGCGGAAAAGGCCGAATTTGGCAAAGACCAGGTGGATGCCTGGCAAACCATCCAGCGCGCCCACGCTATCGCCAATGGCGTTTATGTAGCCGCTCCCAATCGGGTCGGTCACGAAGGTCCGGCGGATGGTGGATTGGATTTTTTCGGCAACTCGTTTATCTGCGATCCTTTCGGGCGGTTCCTGGCAAAGGCTTCCAGCGACTGCGAGGAAATCCTGATCGCCGAAATTGACCCGCGATGCCAGGAAACGGTGCGACGGAACTGGCCGTTCTTTCGCGATCGCCGGATTGATTGTTACGGTCCGCTTCTGGAACGATTCCGCTCCCGCTAGAGCAGTTCTCGAATTTCACAAAGAAGACGCGAAAGTTTACCATGGCTCCGGTCAAAGAAATATCGGGACGATCACTTCCACGAGCGCTTGGGTACCGCATGCCCGCCGAATGGGAGCGCCATGCGGCGAGTTGGCTGGCATGGCCGCATAACCACCGGGACTGGCCGGGTAAATTTGCGCCGATTCCCTGGATTATCGCCGACATCGTCCGGCATATCGCTTCCGCCGAAACGGTACACCTGCTGGTACAGAATAAGTCCCAGCGGCGGCAGGCGGAGCATTGCCTGGAGAAAAGCGATGCGAATCTCTCCGCGGTACGGTTTCATCTGCAAGAGACCGACCGTATCTGGACCCGTGATTCCGGCCCGATTTTTCTCACCCGCAATACTCCCGCCATCCATCAGGACCGGCGCACCGGTGTATCTCTTAAACCCGGGATGGATCGCAACCAATGCCAGGAGCGCCCTACCGGCCGAATCGCCGGGAAGCAGCGGTTGGCGGCGGTCGGTTGGGCTTTCAATGCCTGGGCCAAGTACGGAAATTATCATCGTGACCGCCGGCTGCCGGCATTTGTCGCAGACCTGCTGGGGGCGCCGCTGTGGACGCCGGAGGCGACCGATGCGCGCGGACGAATCCGGCGCATCGTGCTGGAAGGCGGCAGCATTGATGTGAACGGCCAGGGGTGCCTGTTGACCACGCGGGAATGTCTTCTGGCACGGGTTCAACAGCGAAACCCCGGTTTTTCCCGACAAAAAATTGAGGAGATTCTTCGCGATTATCTCGGTGTGAAACGGATACTATGGCTGGCGGGCGGCATTGCCGGCGATGATACGCATGGCCACATCGATGACGCGGCGCGTTTTGCCGGGCCGGCGCTTATTCTGGCCTGCGTAGAGCCTGACCGGCGCGATCCGAATCATCGGTCGTTGCGGGAAAACCTGAAATTGCTGCGGTCGATGCGCGATCATAACGACCGCCCATTTGACCTGGCGGAACTTCCGATGCCGCGGCCGGTGGTTTTCAACCGACAGCGACTGCCGGCCAGTTACGCCAATTTCTATGTTTGCAATGCCGGAGTGCTCGTACCGGTGTTCAATGATCCGGCGGATTTGCCCGCCCTGCGCGTGCTGGAGCAGGTCTTCGCCGGCCGGGCGATTGTTCCCATCTATGCGCGCGACCTGGTTTGGGGACTCGGCACGTTGCACTGCATGACGCAACAGCAACCGGCGGTATAACCGATAGCTATCGGGGACCGGCTTTCATAAATATCGAGTCAATCTGGAATCAACCGGCCTTTTTCACCCATACCCATTGACCGGTGGAGCGGTCGAACCGCTGGACCCATACACCCGCTGGTAAATAGCGCAGACGGACATGAAAATAGACAAAACCGACTTGCGCAACCGACTGGCCGGTCCGGCGGGATACAATCACGTAAAGACGACGGCGCAGGGCATTGTCCCGTTTCACAAATCGCCGCCGCGGCCCGCCCAGATGCCCGCGCGGAACCAAATAACCCGTGTGCGCCTCACCCACCAGATGAGCAAGCAGCAATCGTTTAACCCGCGGAAAATTCGCCCGGAGTTTCCGGAGCACCTGCGCCCTGGTCGGCGATCCGCCGGATGCGTCGGCGAACACAACAACCCTGTCGCCGCCGGGAATCAGACTGGAACTCGGGCCGGGAGGCGCCTTCCCCCGCGTTCGAGTGGCCGGCGGAGCGACTGGCTTTGATGGAGCGGTTGCCGCCGGCGCCGCGCCGGTAATGTATCGCATGTCATCATGTGCTTCCTTAACCACCAGGGTCAG
>JAJYDU010000042.1 GCA_021790475.1 Planctomycetota bacterium
GGCGGCGAGAATATCTTCATTGAGCACAACCAGGGCCGCGTCTATCGTATCAAGCCCCGTTTCCACAAGGATATCAATCAGTGGTGGATTTCCGACGATATCCGCTATGGCTGGAATTTCATCCACACCAACCGCCAGAAGCGCATCTCCGTCCGCGGTTCGGCTGATGGCGCCAATTGGGAATATTCCCTGGGCCGGCTGGAACAGATGTTCCGGAAAGCGGTGGCCGAAAAAGGCGCCGGATCCACCGTGCTGCTGTTAAGCCCTTTTGACTCCACGGAGGAAATGTTCCTCGCCGCCAGATGGATCCGCGGCATCGATTCGCAGGCGCGGTTGATTCTCAATCCGCCGAAGATCGCGGGCCAGGACCAGGTATTCCGGAACCCCGCCACCGGAGCGGTTACGTATGTGATTCGCGCGGAAAAAGCCCCCAACCGCCGTGGCGCGGAAAAGATCATCGCTCATTTCGGCGAGCCTGCCGCCGGCCGGCCGGATTCCCTGGACGAGCTGGCCGCGAAGGCAAAGAGTGGCAATATTTCCGCGGCTCTCGTCCTGGCGGATCCAATTGCGCACAACGATTCCCGCCTCGGCGAAGTGTTCGCCGGCCTGGAAAATCTGGTGACGCTGAGCACCCGGCCGGATGGTTTGGTCGGGCGGGCCGCACTGGCTTTGCCGGTGTGCACGTGGGCGGAAAAGGCGGGTGTCTTTGAGAATTACGAAGGCCGTATCCAGGCGTTTGCGCAGGCGGTTACGCCGCTGGAAGAGACCCGCGGCGCCGGCGACGTGTTTTGGGATTTGCTCTCCCAGGCCGGTACGTACAACGCCGCCGCCGTCCGCCGCCTGATGGTGCAAGCCGGCCTGGCCGAATACGCCGATGTATCCGTCCCGCAGCGCGAAAAAGGGGTGGAATTGATGCAGTTTGTGGAATTGTAATCCCGTCCCCCTGCGTCCGGGACGTATGATTTTGAACAAAATACAACAAGAGGACACGACATGGGAAAAATCAGCCTTGGCGTCAACATGGAATTTATCCGCCATGACGACAAGCCCTTTGAATGGGGCGTCCAGACGGCGGCGTCGCTCGGCTATGAGTATGTCGAGCCGATGGTGCATTGGGGGCGCGAGCTGTTGAGCGAAGCGGGTTATTTCCACAGCGTGTCCATGCTGGACGATCCGTACCGCGTGAAAAGGGCGTGCGAAAAAGCGGGCATAAAACTCTCGGGGCTTTCGGGTCATTCGGTGCTGGTACGGCCCGACATCGGAACGGATTATCTCAAACAGGCCGTGCGGTTTGCCGCCGAGTGCGGCGCGCCGGTCGTAAACACCGATGAAGGCCCCAAGGCCGCGTGGACCACCCCGGCGGAAGACTTTGTCCTGATGAAATACACTTTGTACGAAGCCGCCGCCGTCGCCGAGCCGCGAAACATTCTGATCGGTCTGGAGCCGCACCAGCAATATACCAGGCACCCGGACGGGCTGGACCGCATCCATGCGCTCGTGAAGTCGCCGGCGATCGGCATCAATTTTGATACCGGCAACAGCTACCTGTGCGGGCATGATCCTTATGTCTGGCTGGAACGCGTCCGGGACCGGCTGGTGCACCTGCACGCCAAGGATATTTCCGCGGACCAATCCAGCTCCGAACGCGGTAAGGTGACCGGTACGCCCGTCGGCTGCGCCTGCGGCCAGGGCGTGATCGACTGGGCGCGTGTGATTGAAATATGTCGCGGCTGCCCCCGCGATATTGTTCTGAGCGTGGAATGCGGCACGGTTCCGCAGGCCGCGGCAAGCATCAAACATTTGAAGAATCTTCTCTAAAGCGGATGTGGTATGTTATAGCTTATATATTGAGATATGATCTTATCAGGCGCATTGAATGTGCCGCATGGGGGAAACGCCCGCGCGTGACGCCGGGCGGCGGGCACATTGAAAAAATCGGCGAAATTCGAGTTCAGCGCAGTGCGAAGAAGTTTTTCATCCGCTGGAGCAGCGATTGATGAAGTTCGGCGGGCTGGTTGGCGCTTTCCCCGGACGGGGCCATGTCCCGCAACATTAATACCCGTCGGGCGTGGCGGTCGGCGACCACCCGGGAAACGTTCTCCAGCACTTTCGGGTTATTCCGGAAAATGCGCTCCAGGGCGTCGCTGCCGATCTCGAAGCATACGGTTTCCGCCAGAGCGCGGACTGAGCCGGCGCGGGGCGTACCCAGCAGCGCGCTAAGTTCGCCGAAATATTCCCCGGCGCGCAGTTCCTCGCAATGGACGCCGCGACCCGCGTCGCGGGCGATCCGCAGTTCCACCGCGCCGCGCTGGATTACGAACAGGCTCCGGCCCGGATCGTCCTGGCGATAAAGCACATCGCCCGCCGCCAGGAACCGGATGGCGACAATGCGGGCCAGTTGGGTCATATCATCCGCCGGCAGGGGCGCCAGCAGCGGTACGCGCGAAAGCAATTCGAGGCGTCGCTGGACTTCCGCCGCGCGGGCCTGCTCGCGATCTTTTTGCGGGTCCACCATCTGAACGGTACGGATGGGAAATGGCATGCTCATGCCCGCCGCCCGGAGGCGATACCACGCCAGGGTGCGCACGCGGCTTTCAATATTCAGGTGCTCGCGCGGCTTGTCTATCCAGAAACGCAGATGATATTCGATGGAGGATTCTCCGAAGGCGCTCAGGTACACCATCGGCGGCGGACCGGCCAGCACGCCGGGTGTTTCGCGCATCGCCTCCAGCAAAACCTCCCGCACCTGGTCCGGGGGGCTGGAGTACTCCAGTCCGATGGAGATCGTGCGCGCCGTGGCGACGGTGGGCGTATGATAGTTGACGATTTTTTCCCGGGCCATCATGCTGTTGGGAACCAGCACGTAATTGTCTTCCAGAGTCAACAGAGTAACCGCCCGCCAGGTCATGTCCACCACTTGCCCTTCCACGCCGGCGCAGGTCACCCAGTCGCCGATGGTGAACGGCGAACTGGTCTGCATCACCATGCCGCTGAAGAAATTTCCCAGCGGTTCCTGCAGGGCCAGCCCGAGCACCACGGTGATGATCGCCGAGCCGGCCAGGAACTTGTTGATGTCCAGATGGAACGCCCAACTGCAGAAGCCCAGAACCGCAAACACGTACGCCACCAGCAGTATGATCTGATGGATGAACCGCGGCAGCGGCAGTTTCCCGCCGCGGGTCAGCAGCGGAATCAGCGCCAGTCGATCCAGCAGTTGCAAGCCCACGATCACCAGCAGGACGATGAAAATACGTTTGATCCACCAGGCGGGGGCGTCCAGGAGGGGATGATTCATGCGCTGCGGGTGCAGAAACCACAAAGCCAGATACAGCGCGACGAGTTGCGCGCCCAACAGAACCAGACGCGTGATGCTTTTGCGTTGGAGCCGTTCCCGAAACCATGCCCACAGCAGCCAGAGAATCCCCTGCGCCGCAAGGAATACAATCAGGGCATTGCGGAACTCGCTTAGCGAGGGCATCCACGTCGGCGTGGTGAACAAGGCGCGTACCAGCGAATGCGCCGCCGGGCGGGTGGCGGACGGAAGAACCGCGGCCGCAAGGTATGCGGGTGTCCCTGTCCAAACGAACCGCGTGCTGAAAAGCGCCATGTGTTTTGTCCCATCGTCCCGGCCGGGAACCAGTTCTGCGGGAGATCGCGGCCGCGACTGCGAGCCGATCTCACATAGATAGGCTCCAACTGAAGGGGTTCCTACTGTTCCGGCCATTCGCCGCTGTATACTTCCACCGCCGGACCGGTCATATAAAGACATTCGTCGGTCTGGTTCCATTTAAGAGCCAGTCGCCCGCCGGGCAGGTTCGCCAGGATGATACGATTGGTCCGATCGGTAAGCACCCCGGCGGCGCAGACGGCGGCGGCGCCGGTACCGCAGCCCAGCGTGATGCCGCTGCCGCGTTCCCACGTGCGCATGGTTACTTCGCCCTGGTTGTGCGGTTGCACGAAGTGGACGTTGACGCGCCGCGGAAACAGCGCGTGCTTTTCCAACAGAGGTCCCACGATCTCCAACGGAACCCTCTCCACGCGCCGGCAGTAGAGCACCAGATGCGGATTGCCCAGGGACAGGCACGTCATCCGGTCTTCCAGACCGCACGCCTTGATCCAGTCCGGACCGGGCGGCATCCCGGCCAGCCCCAGGGTCGCCAGGGCCGGATGATCGATCACCTTGTCCAGACCCGTGATTAAAACGGGGATGTCCTTCGGGTTCAGGATCGGTCTGCCCATATTTACCGTTACCTGGTTGACCTTGCCATGCTGCATCCACAGGTCCAGCGTCAGCACTCCCCGGCCGGTTTGTACCCGCAGGGGATTGACCATGGCGATCTGATGATCGTAGGCGTACTTGGCGACGCAGCGCACGCCGTTGCCGCACATTTCCGCTTCGCTGCCGTCGGCGTTGAACATGCGCATGCGCACGTGCGCGCCCTGGCGCCGGCCCTCTTCCGTAGGCGGACCAATCAGGATCAGGCCGTCGCCGCCCACGCCGAAATGGCGGTCGGAAATTCGCACCGCCAGCTTTTGCGGATCCGCCGCCGACTCGTGGAATGTATCCACATATACGTAGTCGTTCCCGATTCCGTGCATCTTGGTAAATCGCATGAGAACTCCCCGAATTTGCCGCCCCGTCGGAAGGGTCGATCCACAGTTCCTGTCCACCGCCGCGCCAAGCCGGACCACCGGGAGAGCGGGGGGGCTTCCCCGCAACGCCGCCGCTGGCGCGCGGCGCGAAGCCAAGCCGCGGCGACGCATGTTAGCCGGCACATTCCCTGTGCCGCGCCGAGGAAACGCCCGTGCGTTATGCAGGCCCGCGGCACAAAGTCCGATGGTTATCGGGCCGGCGGCAGCGCGCGGGGTCGCGGCCCCGCGGCTTCGTGCTGGCGCGGCGTGCCGGTAAAAGCGCCGTGCGTATCGTGCCAACCCGGGCCGCCTGGGAGCGCGGGTGTCCTCGCCCGCAATATCGTATCCCCCACACCGCGTTTATCCGCCAGCGCTGCGCGGATTCTCCTCGCGTATGGGTTTGCGCGGGCGAAAACAGGCTATTCAGCTGCGGGTCTCCGACCCGCGCGCCGCGCCGTAATGTTAAATGCTGGCGCCGCGCTTACCGTGCGAAGCCGGGCCGCCGCGTCGGCCCGCGTCGTACCTCCCGCCGGCTGGTAAGGTAGCCATATTCGCGGCATAGTTCCACTCTCCCGCACCCCGGTGTGGAATTTTAAGAATATTTGTAACCGTTCACGGGCAAAAGTGGCGAAATCAGCACAAAAACGAGGGTTCCCGACAATATAAGCCCATTTTTCGCGCGTTTTTTGCTCCAACGGCCTCCAACATCCGTTTATTTCCCTTTATTTATAATGTTTTTGGCCCGTGAACGGTTACGAATATTTTGATGGCGGAGGAATCCGCGCGGGAACTGTTAATTTTCGGCCATCGCCATCGTTGGCTTTCCCGCCACCGGACCGCGCGCCGAATTCGCGCCCGTCCGCCACGCCACCGCCGAAAGAATATCCCGCCGGTCGCGCCCGATGATCACATCCGCCCGCGCCTGGGTCGCCTCCGCCAGGCGGGCGTTGGGCAGGTCAATCCGCTTGACCCATTCCTTGGCCTGGACAAGGGTGTTACCATCCTCCATGCGTCGGTTAACCAGGTTGGCGAGCACCGTCGCCGCCGGCGCCTCCAGATATATCCGTAGATCGAATAAACCCGCGATTCCGTCATACGGTTCCACGTCCAGCAGCAGGTAGCTGCCCTCCACCAGAATCAGGTTGTACCGGCTGCTGACGCGGATGGACCCGGGCGCCGGATCATGCGTTCGCGGGTTGTAATCCGGCCAGGTTATTTCCTCCGGTATCCGCCGGATTTCCACAAGGCGCTGCCGCAGCGCCGCCGTATCGAATGTTTCCGGGGCGCCCCGGCATTCGCGCAGGGGAATCTTCTCGCCGGTTGCAAGCGTGAGGTTCCGCTCCCCCAGAACGCGGTTGGGATAATGAAAGCCGTCCATCGGCAAGGCGATCCCCCGGCTGCCGGGAATAAAGTCATGCTCGGCCAGCCACGCCAACTGGGCGGCGAAATAGGACTTGGCCGATCCGGGCGTGCCGACAATCGCCACCATCATCCGCCGTGGCTGGAGCTTCTGGCAATCGACGATCATCCCCAGCAGGCAGCGCCAATGGTCCGTCCACTCCGAGGCCCGGAGGTGCATGATTCCTTCGCCACCACCGAATTTCAGAGGAATATCCTTGTGGAGAAACCAGGGAAAAGGATCAATTACGTCCAGGGACATGCGGCACCTTTTAGTACAACCCGTGCGGGCCGGGCATTTATTGTCAATCGGTCAAACCGCGCCGGAATATGAACATACTTGCGCGCACGGAAGTTCAGACGCCGCGGACGCCGGCGCCGCCGCCCGCTTCAGAAAAAAGTTGGAGAATATCGGTCGTGGCGGGGGTATGTGGCCGGCATATTGAATGGCCGCGTGCCGGGACCGCGTCGTATGAACTTCCGCGCGGCATTCAGAAGAGTTCCGGCGCGCCGGTAGCGTTAGCCTGCCGGGGCGGCGGGAGTTTCAGATGGGCGTAGCCCGCCGGCGTAAGCTGGCGCCCCTTGGGCGTGCGGCGGATCAAACCTGTTTGCAGCAAAAAAGGCTCCACCACGTCCTCCAACGTGTCCGATTCCTCGCCCATGGTGGCCGCGAGGGCTTCCAGACCCGTTGGGCCGCCCTCATAATCGCGGGCCAGCACCTGCATAAAACGCCGATCCAGCGCGTCCAGCCCCTGTTCATCGATGCCTTCCAGCCGCAGCGCTTCCGCGGCGACTTGCCCGGTGAGCTGCCCCTGGCCGCGCACCAGGGCGAAATCCCGCACCCGCCGCAGCAGCCGGTTGGCCACCCGCGGCGTGCCGCGGGAGCGCCGGGCGATCAACTCCAGCGCCTCGCTCCGGCTGGGCAAATCCAGTAACGCCGCCGAACGGACGATAATTTTCATCAGATCGTCCCGCCCGTAAAAATCCAGATGATGCGCGATGCCGAAACGCGAGCGCATCGGTCCGGAAAGCAGGCCCGCCCGCGTGGTGGCGCCGATAAGCGTGAATGGCTTGATATCAATATGCATGGAGGCGGCATGCATGCCGCTTCCGGTCACCACGTCGATGCAGAAATCCTCCATGGCCGGATAAAGATATTCCTCCACGGCCGCGGGAATGCGGTGAATTTCATCGATGAACAGCACTTCGCCCTGCTGGAGATTCGTGAGCATGCTCACCAGGTCGGTCGGCCGGACCAGAGCCGGACCGCTGGTGATCTTGGGAACCGAACGGTTGAGTTCCGCGGCGATGATATAAGCCAGCGTGGTCTTACCCAGCCCCGGCGGGCCGTGCAGCAGCACGTGCTCCATCGCCTCGGATCGTTTCTGCGCCGCGGCGATGCTGATCCGCAGCTTTTCCACCAGTTCCTTCTGCCCGATGTAGTCGGCCAGACGGCGCGGGCGCAACGTGGGCGTCGCCGACTTGGCGGGACTCGCTTCATCCTCCGGCAGCGCCGTACCGGTTACAATTCTTTCACGAACCATGATCTTCCGTTATTGCCAAATTCCCGCGATGCCATGCCGTCGCGGGCGTCACCCGCCGCCGCCTTTGAGCTTATAGGCGGCTTTGACGATGTCCGCCGAATGCGCCAGCGCCGGATCGACCCGACACGCCCGATCCACCCAATTTTCCGCCTCGGCCCGCCGCTCGCCCAGGGCCGTCAGCGCCGCGATCGCCTGGCGCTGTTCCTCCGTGCGCTGGACTTCCACGGCGGGAACGGATGGTCCGGCGTAAATATCCACCCGACCGGAAAGTTCGGCGATGATCCGCTCTGCGGTGCGTTTGCCGATCTCCGGCAGGCTGGTGAGAAAATGGGTGTCTTGGCGCACGATGGCGGCGGCGATCTGCGCCACCGGCGCGGCAATCGCCCGCAACGCCCGCCGCGTCCCGATTCCCTTGACCGTGGTGAATAACATGAAAAAGTCCCGGTCCTGTTCGCGCAGGAAACCCAGCAGGCGGGGGGCCAATTGGCCGAAGCTGGCGTTGCCTTCAATATATTGCATGGTAAACAGGGAAATGCGCTGCCCCACCCGCGTTTGCAGATGGGCAATGTCTCCCGCCGGCACCAGCACCTCATACCCCAGTTCCCCCACATTCACCAGGATTGCCTCCTGGCTAACCGCTTCCACCGTACCGTTGATTCGGGCGATCATACGCGCTGCTTCCTGCCGGTCTAACCACGGCCACCGGCCTGACCGCGGGCAGGAGAAGAGTATACGCATTTTCACGCCGGACTGTAGGGGCGGCGGGCGAGCGATTTTTTTCGATGTGTTCCCCAGGCGCATGTTTTGTAAAAATACTTGAAAATAGCCGCGGGACCCCTCCGCCCGCAGGCGGGCCGGCCTACCGTGCAGGCGGGCCGGCTCATCGCGGCGCAGGTTACAGACGTTGGTGCGGACGATACGCTGTATGGCGCCGGTATATCGGCTGGAGATTCTTATGCGCATGGCCATGGCTCAACTCAATCCCATCGTGGGCGACATCGCCGGCAACGCCGCCCGCATCATTACCGCCATTGAGGAAGCGCGACGGCGCGGCGCGGATCTGTTGATTACCCCCGAATTGGCTCTGATCGGTTATCCCCCGCGCGATCTGCTGCTCAAACCCATTGTCCTGGCGCAAATGGAGCAGTCCCTGGAACAGATCGCCCGGGAAAGCCGGGGAATCGCCGCCCTGGTCGGCTATGTCCAGAAAAATCCCGCTTCCGTTGGCCGCCCCTTCTACAACGCTGCGGCGCTGGTAAAAGACGGCGCCGTTCTGCATCGCGGCTACAAAAGCCTGTTGCCCACCTACGACGTGTTCGACGAAAGCCGCTATTTTGAACCCGGACCCCGGGTGGAAATCACGCCGCTGGGCGGCGAAAAGTTGGGCCTTTCCATTTGCGAGGACCTGTGGAACGACGAGCAGGTCGTAGGTCGGCGCTTGTATCATTTCAATCCCGTGGAGGCCCTGGCGGGGGCGGGCGCCGGCGTTCTGATCAATATCAGCGCTTCGCCCTTTGAGCTTGGCAAGAATGATTTTCGCCGCCGGCTTATCACCCACCAGGCGCGGCGCTGGCGTATACCGATCGTGTATGTCAATCAGGTGGGGGCGAATGACGAGTTGATTTTTGATGGGAATTCGGCGGCGGTTGATGCGCGGGGAAATCTGCTGGCCCAGGCACGCGATTTTCAGGAAGACCTGGTCGTGTTCGACCTGCCGCCGCGGCCGACGGGCCTTTCCGAACCGCCGCCGGCCTCCCGGCCCGAACCGCGCCGCGCTATGGCCAGTCTGCACGCCGCCCTGCTGCTGGGTTTAAGCGATTATGCCCGCAAGTGCGGCTTCCAAACCGCGGTGCTGGGTCTTTCCGGAGGAATAGATTCCGCCGTTGTCGCCGCCCTGGCCGCCGAAGCGCTCGGCGCCGGGAATGTCGTGGGCGTGGCCCTGCCCTCGCGCTACAGCAGCGATCATTCCCTCCGCGACGCCCGCCTGCTGGCGGAAGCGCTCGGCATTCATTTCCACGTCGTGCCGATCGAGGCGGTCCACCAGGCCATGGAGGCCACGCTCGCCGGGCTGTTCGCCGGCGCCGCCCCCGGCCTGGCCGAAGAAAATATGCAGGCCCGCATCCGCGGCGCCATTCTCATGGCGCTCTCGAACAAGTTCGGTCATCTGCTGCTGACCACCGGCAACAAAAGCGAAATCGCCACCGGGTACTGCACCCTCTACGGCGATATGTGCGGGGGGCTGGCGGTGCTCAGCGACGTGCCCAAGACCATGGTGTACCGGCTGGCGCGATTCATCAACGACCGCGTCCGGGCCGCCGGCCGCGGCGCGCCGATTCCGGACGGTTCGCTGACCAAGCCGCCCAGCGCCGAGCTGCGCCCCGATCAGAAGGACCAGGACACGCTTCCGCCCTACGACGTGCTGGACGCCATACTCCAGCGTTACGTGGAAGAGGAAAAATCCGTCTGGAACATCATCGACGAAGGGTTTGATTCCCGGATTGTGGGGCGGGTGGCCCGCCTGGTCGATCTCAACGAATACAAGCGCAAGCAGATGCCGCCGGGTTTGAAAGTTACGTCGCGCGCCTTCGGTTACGGCCGCCGCATGCCCATCGCCCAGAAATACGACCCCGCCGCGATGGCCCGGCGCCCGCCGGCGTAAGCCCGCGGCGGGCCGGTAAACATGGATTGAAATGTATGGAAATATTGCTGGAATTGATCGATATCCACAAAACGTTCCGCCTGGGGCCGGACGCGGCGCGCGTGCTCGCCGGCGCCTCTCTGAGTGTGCGCGAAGGCGAATTTGTCGCCCTGGTCGGTGCGTCCGGTTCCGGCAAAAGCACGCTGCTGCATATCGCCGGCATGTTGGAATCATCCGACAGCGGCGCCGTGGTGTTCCGCGGCCAGGACGTGGCCAGGCTCTCCCGGTCGCGGCGGCACCGCTTGCGCAATCAGGCGATCGGCTTCGTGTTTCAGCTTTATCACCTGCTGCCGGAGCTGACCGTCCTGGAGAACGTGCTGCTGCCGGCCATGGTCTCCGCGCCGTGGTGGAAGGCGCTGGTCCGGGCCAGGCCGCGGAAAACGCACGCGCTGGCGCTGCTGGAACAGATTGGATTAAAAGATCGCCTGAAATACAGGCCCGCGGAGCTTTCCGGCGGCGAACGCCAGCGCGTGGCCATCGCCCGGGCGCTGATCAACGATCCGGCCCTGGTGCTGGCCGATGAGCCGACCGGTAATCTTGATCCGCGGACCGGTCAAACCATTCTGGATGTGCTTACGGGACTGCACCGGCAGCGGCGGCAGAGTATTCTGCTGGTTACCCATGACGCCCAGGTGGCCGGCCGGGCCGACCGTGTGGTTCGCCTGCAAGACGGTATAGTAACGCCGGAGTAAGCGCGCGTTAAAATTCCGGCGACGGGCCGGCGGCACAAAGCCCGAAGGTTATCGGGCCGGCAGCGACGCGCGGGGTCGCAGCCCCGCGGCTTCGCGCTGCCGCGGCGTGCGAAACCGGCCGCAGCGCCAGTATTTAGCCGGCACATTCCATGTGCCGCGCTGGAGAAACACGAGCGCGCCACGCAGGCCCGCGGCACAAAGCCCGAAGGTTATCGGGCCGGCAGCGACGCGCGGGGTCGCAGGCCCGCGGCTTCGCGCTGCCGCGGCATGCGAAACCGGCCGGCAGCGCCCGTATTTAGCCGGCACATTCCATGTGCCGCGCTGGAGAAACACGAGCGCGCCACGCAGGCCCGCGGCACAAAACGCGATGGTTATCGGGCCGGCAGCGACGCGCGGGGTCGCGGCCCCGCAGCTTCGCACTGCCGCGGTGTGCGAAACCGGCCGGCAGCGCCCGTATTTAGCCGGCACATTCCATGTGCCGCGCTGGAGAAACACGAGCGCGCCACGCAGGCCCGCGGCTTCGCGCTGCCGCGGCGTGCGAAACCGGCCGACAGCGCCAGTATTTAGCCGGCACATTCCATGTGCCGCGCTGGAGAAACACGAGCGCGTCACGCAGGCCCGCGGCACAAAGCCCGAAGGTTGTCGGGCCGGCAGCGACACGCGGGGTCGCAGGCCCGCGGCTTCGCACTGCCGCGGCGTGCGGAACCGGCCGGCAGCGCCAGTATTTAGCCGGCACATTCCATGTGCCGCGCTGGAGAAACACCTGCGCGTGGCGTAGCGCACGGTGCGAAGCCGGACCGCTGTTCGGTCCCGGCGTCGGCCGGCGTTTTTATGGGAAGAAGTCGCGACAATGGCTTTATGGCGGGAATTTCTCAGGAATCGGCGCCAGCCGAACGCATCCGAGGGCGATGGCGATCTGCCCGTGATGTCCTTCGGCGATCACCTGGATGAACTGCGCCGCCGGCTCATCTTCGCGCTGCTGGGCAGTTCCATCGGCGTGGCTCTGGGTTTGTACTACGCCGACAACATCATCAACTTTCTTTATCAGCCTTACCTGCTGGCCCTGCGGTGGGGCGAATACCCGCCCCATCTGAATTACTTCAAACCCGCCGGTTCGCTGATTCTCTATCTCATGACCGGTGTGAAGGCCGGCCTGGTGCTCGCCAGCCCGTGGATCATTTACCAGTTCTGGAAATTCATCGCCGCCGGCCTTTATCGTCGCGAACGCGTGGTGGTGTACCGGTACATGGCGCCGAGCATGTTGCTGTTCATCATGGGCGCGGCTTTCTTCTTCTTTCTCGTGCTGCCGTTCATGCTCAAATTTTTCATGCAGTTCAATCATGAAGTGCGCATACCGTCCCTGGCGCCCAACGCCTGGGAACGGGTTATTTACGGCGGAAAGCTCGCGTCCAACAGCACCGCCCGCCTCCCCGCCGGCGACGCCGCCAAACTGCCCCGCATTCCCATTGTCAAGCGCGATCCGACGCATTTTCCCGCCCATAAGGCGGTGCTATGGTTCAATGCCGTGGACAATCAGCTTCGTCTCCATGTCGGGTCGCACACGCTGGAAATCAACACGCAGCCCGCCAACGCCCTGTTTGCCCCCATACCCATGCTCCATGATTATCTGAGCTTTGTGCTGATCATGTGCCTGGTTTTCGGCCTCTCGTTCGAAGTGCCGATGGTGATGATGATTCTCACCCAGATCGGCGTGGTCAGCGCGCCGCAATTCCGCGGTTTTTGGCGGTTCGCCGTACTGGCCCTGGCCATCCTCTCGATTATTCTGGCCCCCACCCCTGATGTCGTCACTTTCCTGAGCATTTTCGTGCCGCTGCTGGCGCTGTATCTGCTTGGCTTGGCGCTCTGCGGCCTGGTGGAACGCAAGAAACGGCAGCGGGACGACCAGCACGATCAGGAAAATCAGCCATGGCGGCATGGAGCGCTGGGGGATCAACTCTCGGAGCCGACCCATTCGGAGGAACCGCCGGACCACTCGGACCAGTCAGACCACGGGGATCAATCTCAGCCGCCCGCTGAGCCCGGCGCGAGCGACAATTCCGGCGATCCTAACTGATTGACATGTAGGGCCGCAGCCCCTGACAGCCAATGTAATGACGATGCCCTCATTGGCTATACGCTACGTCTTCTCACTATAAAATAATCTTTTATACTTTTCCGGATGTTTATTCCTTATTTGCTCTGCAAACTTATTGGCGTAAAACATGTCCGGTGTGGAACGTTGAGCGTGAACTCTGATGAGAAAATCTGGGTTGTCCTTATTAAGGTCGAATAGCACAAGGCCTACACCGAATAATATGCACAATGCTTCCAACCGACTTAGATTTTCCTCTTCCATCGTCTTCGGCATGGCGATATAGACCTTGGAAGAAAAAAGACGATACGCAATGGCCTGCCCGAAAGCGGTGATTGGTTCTTGTGTTTGTTTCTTGATTTCAACGGATATAATTTCCGGCTGGAATTGGATGGGGTCTCCACGCCCTGGCCTATAGACGCCGATGACATCCGGTGTTCCATATTTCTCCCTCATGCTCTTGCCCCCGAGCGGTGCGGCCTCGGTCGCTTCCCCACAGTCTTCCTTTAACCATTGAGCAAACCGCTCGTAGAAATCTTTTTCCGTGAGGTCATCACTCTTGGCGACCTGTTCGGTCTCGTCGGGGGGCACAATATTGTCGCCGGATACGCTTATCGGCACGTAGAGCCCAGGACTTGGTTTGCTAACACGCTTCGGAAATTCCTTGTCATGATTAAGATCATAGATGGAGCCAGCAATCGTATTCCATGGTGTGTCCGGGCTTTTCTTTCCAATCTGTTCAACAAGTGCACTGTACCGAATACCGCCAGGATTCTCGGCGATGATTTTCAACGCCAGTTTTTTAACTTTGTCTTTTTTTTTCATTTTAGGCATAATAGGCATAAAGCCTCCATATTGAAAATCTATACTAAAAGGTGGTATTATATCACACTTTTACTTTATTGCAAGAAAAAAATTGAAAAATAAATATTTCACAAACGCATCGCTGCACAATCGCAAAAACGAAAAACGCCTTGGCAACGCGATATGCTGATGGTGTGTGGGCAAGGGCTTAAGTCACTTGCGGGCGGGATGATTGTTATCTTGGACAGGCTCCAAGTTTCCCTTCAAGCCGCCACCAGTTTGCGGGCCACTTCCACAGCGCTGGCGGCCTCGGCGGCGTAGGCGTCGGCGCCGATCTCATCGGCGTATGCCTGCGTTACCGGCGCCCCTCCGATAACCACCTTCACTCCCGCCAGGCCGGCGGCGCGGACCGCGTCCAGCGTGGTCTTCATCGCCGGCATGGTGGTCGTCAGCAGAGCGGACAGGCCGATCAAATGAGCGTGATGCTCACCGGCGGCCGCAACAAACTTTTCCGGCGGGACGTTGGCGCCAAGGTCGATTACGTTAAAGTTCGCGCCTTTCCACATCATGGCCACAAGATTCTTGCCTATATCGTGCAGGTCTCCCTGGACCGTGCCCACCACGGCGGTGTGGTGGGGGCGGATGCCGGCCTTGACCAGCACCGGCTCCAACAAAGCCATGGCTTCTTTCATCGCCCGCGCGGCGATGAGCATCTCCGGGACAAATATCTCATTGTTCTTGAAGCGGCGACCGACATCATCCATCGCCGCCACCATCGCATCGAGGATCACTTGCGCGTTGACCGCGTCCGCGATGGCCTGGCTGGTCAGGGTCGTGGCCAGTTTGCGATTGCCCGATTTGATGGCGGCGGTGAGCTGGTTTAACATGGCGGCGTCCATATATGGTATCCCCAAAAAGCGATCTTTTTCACATTCCGTATCATATTAACCGGAATGGGACCGCCATTGTCAAGCACCCCCGGTTCATCGTCGTTGCCATGGGCGTGGCAATTTTTCCGGGCATCCCTGGGAGCGCGGGTGTCCTCACCCGCTTGTGCCCTTGGGGAAGGCTCCGCGGCATTATGAACAGGGCTTGTTTTGTTGGAATTCCGGCCCGGCCCGGAAAAATTGCTACGCCCGTTGCCATGCCAGCGGAAAATGATCCCCTTCGATTTTGGCGCCGTCCGGAACATGGATGAATTTTTTCATCAGATGACCGCCGGCTTGAACGAACAAGGTCCGGTCGTTCATCCAGTGCAGGGCGATGGCCCGCCGCGCCCGGCCGCTGCGGTTGGCGTGGGAACCGTGCCAGGTCAGGGAATGGTGTATATGCATGTGTCCTTTTTCCACCGGGCACAACCGGGCCCGCACGGGCCGGCCCTGGAATTCGGCCGGCAGGGCGTCGAAGGATTTGATTTGATGCAGAAAATCAATGGTATTGCCCCAGCGGTGCGAACCGGGAACCATGGACATGCAGCCATTATCCTCGGCGGCGTCGTCCAGGGCGATCCAGCAGGTAGCCTGCTGGTCTTTTGGCGTCAGGCTGGGCCAGTAAGGACTGTCCTGGTGCCACATGTTCACCCCGCCCGTCGCCACCGGCTTGTATTGTATCTGGTCATGCCAGAGGCGTATTTCGTCGCCGGGGAGCACTTGCGCGACCGTCCGGGCAATCCGGGGATGAAGCACCAGCTGGCGGAACTCCTCGGAAGCTTCCCATATATTCACGATCTGCCAAACCGGCGCATCCTCCCTGCCCAGATTGCCAATAGACACCGGCTGCGGTACATTTTCCTTATGGCGATCGGCCAGCACCCGCAGCACCTCCGCGGCCAGCGCATCGGCTTCCCGCGGCGTAAGCACCGGCCCGGCGTTGATAAAACCATCCCGTTGGTATATCGCAATCTCCTGGGAACCAAGCATCCGTATCTCCTTGCCTTGCGGCAACAAACCACGTGCCCCCGCCGCGCGCCATGCCCTGTGTTCGCAAGGCAGTCGGGCGGAGCGGCCGGCATCGTCATCATCCATTTTTCGCCGCCGGCATGCCGATGTACATGGCTTATTGGATCATCCGATGTACGGGAGGATCATCAATAAAATAATGGAGTCATTAAACCGTCGAAACCCGCGCTTCAAAGCCCGCCACGGATCGTTTACAATTGCCGTCTTTGAGAGGTCTCATGTCCGCCATCAACTTCAATACGGCCAATCAACCATACCATGCCAAGCTCTCGAACAAGAGAAAGCGGCGGGCCACGCGGTCGCCGCGGCGGGTCAGCATGTGGAATGATACTTCAGTTTGCTTTCCATACTTGCCCAAGTAATATTGCCTGGTTGGCTGAGAAGTCTTGAAAGTGTCTGCTCTGGTGCTGAGTTTGGCCCCAAAACGCTCACAAACTCTTCGTGTATATGCGGATACCTCCGTCTACGGTGGAGTATTTGACAAGAAATTTGCTTCTGTGAGCCGAAAATTTTTTGAACAGGTTGAGGCGGGACGATTTGAGCTGGTGGCATCAGCGATCGTGAGTGAAGAGATTGCCGGTGCACCGCCGTCGGTTCGTCGGTTCTTTCAGACCATCCGAGTGAAAGCGGTGGAAATCCCAGTCAAACGAGAGGCGGTGGAATTAGAAGAGGCCTATATAGCAGCTGGTATCGTGGGGGCTCGGTGGCAAACCGATGCGTTGCATGTGGCGTTGGCCAGCGTGTCCGATTGCCGGCTTATTGTAAGTTGGAATTTCAAGCATATCGTTCACTTTGACAAAATTGGTTTATATAATGCGGTGAATGCCTTGCATGGCTATGGGATTATTGGCATCCATTCGCCGCCCGAGGTGATTGATGAAAACGAAGAGGAAAACATTTGATTGTGTGGCGATGAAGCGCGCCGGAGCATTCCGTGTATACCGACGGCTTAAAGGGATGACACTTGAAGAGAAGGTGGCCTTCTGGCAAAAGCGGAGCGAATCATTTCAACGGGAACGTACGGGGGTTAGGCAGCGCCCTGTTCGCAGTCGCCGCACTTCCCAATCTATAATAGTATTCCGCCTGCGTAAGCGCTAAAGACAGCATGGTTTGCGCAGGCGGTCATGAGCGAAGAATGAGGCGGTCCGCGCAGGACGTCTGGATATGCATCCTCATCCATGTTCCGCGAACAAGATCCGCTGGCCGCCGCGGCGCGGCCCGCGTGGCGCTGCGTCTCATCCGGCGGTGAGAATTTCGCCGGGGTGGGCCTGACTATTCGACTTTTCCAGGCGCAGAAAGACCAGGGAGGTCGCCTCCCCCGGCCGCGTGACGGAAAAGTCTTTCACGCAGCCGGCGGCGATCTTCGCTCCGGCCAGCCGGAGGTCATTGAAAAGTTTCTCCGAGTTATAAGGATAATGGGTTTCTATCGCGGCGCGGGAGATTCGATCAATCCAGGGCCGGCAGTTGTGAAATATTTCAGCCTCCGTGCCTTCGACGTCACATTTTAATAGATCAATCGATCCGTCGGCGCCGGCCAACAGGGTCAACAATCCGGCTACCGTGCGTTTGGGAATCTTTTGCGCATCCCCACTCTCTTCCTGTACGTGGGTCATGCGAAAACGGACTTCGTCGCCGGAGCGATCGAGGAACGCTTCGCCGGGTTCGGCCGCGGCAAAAGCCCGAATGGCGTGGACTTTTCCGGGCGCCGGGCCGGCTTGAATGTTTTTCAAAAGCTGCTTGAAGTTTCCGGGGTCCGGCTCGACAACCACAATAAAAGCTTCGGGGAAATATTCCTGCCATAAACGGACGGAAAGACCGATATTGCCGCCAAGGTCGAGAATTTTTCCCGCAGCGCCGGGGACTATTTGTAATGCGGGGCGATAGATGTCCCAATCAAATAATTCCGTGATAACCGACATATCGGCCGTATGGGCGCGAACCAGAACCGGCAACCGCCAGTGCCGGGGTCGAAGGCGGAAATCTTTGTTTTGCCATGATGGCAAAAAGCCGGGGCGGCAATTAAGCAACCGCACATACGCGTCCGTGAGCCAGCTTCTGGTATCCGCAAACAGCCGGCGGCGCCGGAATTGACGCCGCAGCCGCGCCGCAAATCCGCGGTATTGATCCATGTTGAGGCGCTCCTTTGAAAAATAATTTTACAACGAAGTTCCGTAGCTGGGCATGAATCATCCGGATTCCATTTTCTATTTAAGTTTGTTTATACGCGGCGTCCATACTGGTGTATGTGGCGGGAGTTATTATTGACCACCGATTACGCGGATTACGCGGATAGGGACGCAGTCCTATTGGCTCTCGGCGTTCACACCGGGTCACTTTGTCCCGATGACCCGATACCTTGCTATTACACGTGGAATCCCATTGGTGTTGCTGGTGAACTTCATTCAAGCGACACTCCGATGGAGGCGTGTGGCGCCGCGGTCCCAACCATGCGACGGATCGCATCCCGCACGGGTTTAATGCAACTCTGTTATGTATCCGCGTAATCCGCGTAATTCGCGGTTTGGTCTTATGGCGTTTGGAGGGAGGTCGAGTTCGCGCTTGACGGAAAGGCCAAAGGCTCAAGGTAGACCTGCCTGCCGGCCGGCAGACGACCGGCAGGTCCATCCCAGAGCCGGATATCACGCCGAATTCGTCTTGCATCCTGAGCGAATTCTCCGATCCCACAGCGCCGCAAGCGGAAAAAATCAACCGGTGACCTCCAGATAACAGGATGAGGGAAAGTGTCCGGCGGCGTCATAGGAATCGCTCAGGCCATCGTGGTTCGCCTGCGGCCGGTAAGAGGGAAGAATTTCCCGCATGTCCCCGCCGGCGGCATAGTGCAGCATGGCCAGCGAGCAGCGCAGCGTGCAGCGGGAGTTATGAATTAAAAAGGCATGCAGCAGAGAGGATTCAACCGGAAAAAACGGATCGTAGAAGATGGACCGATGGTAATCGTAGGGGAAATAAATATCGTGGAAATGAACCCATGCGCCGCGCGCCAGGCGGGGCATGATATCCAGGATGATCCGATTGACCTCGCCGGCGACCTTAACCGTGTGCGTCGAATCCACAAAAAGCAGTCCTCCCTCGCCAAGGTCGCACAGCATGTTGCGGGAGACGGTTTGAGCCGGCTCGGCGACCAGTTGGATTCGCCCGGCGTCCCGGCAACGCTTGAGGTAATCGGTGGGAAAAGGATCGACGCAAATCAGCTCCAGCTTGTGTCCGGCGTCCGCGGCGGCCTTGAGCAGCACGGCGGTCGATACCCCCGCGCCCACCTGCACCACGCGGCCGGGTCTGCGGGTCCGGATGAAACAATAGAGAAAATCGGCGTCCATGGGGCTGTAGCCGGGCGCGCCGTTTTCGCGGGCGGAGCAGGCGGCCAGGTCCATGTCCCGGAGGCGCTGCGAAAGTTCAGCGGGGCAGCAGGCCCGGGCAAAGGTCACCTGCGGGCCGATATCCGCTCCCGCGACGCCGATCATGTCCAGCGGCGCCCGCCACCAGCGCGTTCGGGAGAGAGCCGCGATATCGGGTATGGACGAGTAAAAGTGCCGGGGGAGTATATCGACGCCGAAACGCTGTCCGAACCGGAACAGAGCATACAACGGATGTTCCAACAGCCTTTTGACGCATCTCCTTTATGGGCAATGAGTTACGTGCGTTTTTCGCATTTGCGTGTGGCCACTAAAATCCACTATTGCATTTAATATTGTCCTTGCTTTTAGATTTATTGGTGTTATACTGTGGCCACTATGCACGTGGATGAAAGCCATTCCGGTCCCTATGTTCGCCGCCTCCTACGCGATTCCTATCGCCAGGACGGCAAGGTCA
>JAJYDU010000188.1 GCA_021790475.1 Planctomycetota bacterium
AACACAAATTGCCGCAACAATCACAAAGAACCGCGGATTCCACGGATCACACGGATAGGAACCTCGGTTTATCCAGGTAATCCATGTCATCCGTGGTTCAAAGTAGTTAAAAAAAGTTCTTGGCGTCCTGGCGGTTCAAAACCGTTTCCGTGTCTTCGTGTGCGATCTGCGGCCACGCGCGGGCCGGGGCTTGCGGCTAAAACGTGTTCCGGCGGTTCCCCAAATAATCCTTGGCGTCCTTGGCGTCTTGGCGGTTCAATACCGTCTCCGCGACTTGGCGTGATATCTGCAACCACGCGCGGGCCAGGGCCCGCGGCTAACCCGCGTCCTGGCGGTTCAAAACCGTTTCCGTGTCTTCGTATGCGATCTGCGGCCACGCGCGGGCCAGTCCCCGCAGTTAACCGTCTTTTCGTGCCTGGCGCCTCCCCAATTCGCAACGACGATGAATCCAATCGCCACCGCGCACCCCGCCGAATCCGTCATACACCCTTGACAACGGCGGCGACGCTTCCATAATATCTGAAACTACATGGGGATGGAGTCCCCCGGTTAATCGTCTCGAGAGCATTCGGGACTGATGACTCCTGGTGAACCGCCGGCGCTTATGCCACACGACTTGGCGCGGCGCAGGCGGTGGAAACCGGGAGGTTAAAATGACCGGGGCTGCATTACTCTATCCACAATGGAATTCTTCCTTACGCCTGCGCGCAAATGATCAGACGACGTCCGGCGGTGTTGCGCATATCCTTGCCATTTCCCACACTTTATTGCACGCAGAGGCTGCCGCATGATACGGATGATCGGTTACAACCTGCTGCAGATGCTGGTGGTACTGGGGTTTTCGCCGCTGGTCGCCGGCGTACTCAACCGGCTCAAGGAAAGGGTGCAGTCCCGGCACGGCCCGAGTATTTTCCAACCCTATCGCGATCTGCGCAAGCTGTTCCATAAGGACCAGGTCTTTTCCGACCAGAGTTCGTGGATTTTCCGGTTCACACCGTACATGGTCTTTGCCGCGCCGCTTTTTGTAACGCTGTTGATTCCAGTTTTAACGAGTTATCCGTTGTTTTTCGCCTTCATGGGCGACATGCTCGGCGGCGGATTCGTGCTGGCGCTGGGAGGATTTTTCGCCGCTCTGGCGGCGGTGGACACCGCCAATCCTTATGGTGCGATGGGCGCCAGCCGCACGCGCATGGTGGGTTTTCTGGCCGAGCCGGTCTTTATGATCGTGTTTTTCACCGTGTCTTTTGTCGCCGGCTCAACCATCCCGTACATCGTCCAGCAGGCCTGGGTGCATCCCCTGGCCAACTTCTTTGAACCCTCCCACATCTTGCTGCTGCTGGCCTTCCTGATGCTGATCCTGGCGGAAGGCGGGCGAATTCCGGTGGACAATCCTTCGGGCCATTTTGAGCTGGCCATGATTGACGAATCCAAAGGGCTGGAATACTCCGGGCGCGGCGCCGCTCTGATGAAATGGGGCGGCTACATGAAGTTTTTTGTCCTGCTATGCATATTTCTCAATGTGCTTCTGGCGCCGTGGGGGTTGGCGGCGGGCACGGCGCCGGGATGGGTGCTGCTGGCTATCCCGCTGATCCTGCTGAAAATTTTCATCTTCCTGCTGGTGCTGGTGGTCATCGAGTCGTCGCTGGCCAAACTGCGGCTCTTCCGCATCACCGAGTTCCTCGGAGCGGCTTTCATCATATCGGTGGCGGCGATGATCATGCGGGTGTTTACTTTTTGACAGGGAGAAATTATTCAAATGTATTCGTTCCCGGTCAAACTTCTGGAAAATCTCAACGCTCTGGCGGGTGGATTGTTTCTGCTCTGCGCCTTTGGCATGGTGGCGACGCGCCAGGTACGGGGGTGTCTGCATTTCTTCATCGCCCAAGCACTTTTTCTGGCCATGTCCGCGTTTATCCTTGGCGCCTTGCTTCATTCCTGGGACGTGGTGGCGGTCGGGGTCATCAACATGATCACCAAACCCTTTCTGATTCCCTGGGTTCTCCAAAGAAACGTACGGGGCGAAATGTACAGCCGCCGGGAGATTGACCAACTACTTAACATCCCCATTTCGTTGTTGATCGCTTTGGCGCTGGCCATTGCAGCCTGTTTCCTGGCGCAGCCGCTGCTGCGGTCGGCGGGCGGCGGCGGATTCGCCGCAGTCAACCTGCCCATCGGACTGGCCGGTCTATTGCTCGGCGCCTACACCGCCTGTGTGCGGCGCCAGGCCGTGCCGCTTCTGCTGGGGTTATTGGCGATGGAGAACTCGGCCTTTTTTGCGGGCATTGCGATTGCGCCCGCCCTTCCGTTCCTGGCGGAAGTAGCGGTCACTTTTGATGTTTTAATGCTGTCGTTTATCGTCGGACTGCTTACCCGCACCATCCACGAACATATCGGTACAACCGAGATCGGCGCACTGACCACCTTGCAGGAGCAGACCCAACCATGAGCCTGATTGCGATTCTGGTTTTACCTCTGGCGGCAATAGTCCTATGCCTGGTTCCGCTGGAAAAAAGATCCGCGGCGCTGGCGGGGCGGATCGCGCCTCTGGCAACGCTGCTCTCCGCCGTGGCGGTCCTGGCGCTGGCCATTGGCGACGCCCTGCATGTGGCCGCCGGAAATTCCATCATCGCCCTTGCAAACTGGATTCAACTCGACGGTTTCAGCGCCTTGATTCTGCTCCTGGTAAGCCTGGTCGGGACGACGGCGGCGCTGTTTTCCTGGGGTTACATGGCCCGGCGCGCGCACGGTGAAAAACGCCTGCGCCTTTACTACGTACATTTCAACCTGTTTTTTTTCGCTCTTCTGGCCGTGCCCGTGACGGTCGAACCGAATTTGGCATGGATTGCGGTTGAATTGACGGCGTTGTTTTCGGTCCTGCTGGTGGCTTATGAAAATACCCACGAAGCGCTGGAGGCGGCGTGGAAATACATCGCCCTGATGTTCATGGGCGCGGCGATCGCCCTGTTCGGTTTCCTGATTTTATTCTGGGCGTTCAAACTCGGCGGCGGGGTAACTTACACGTGGGCGGGGCTTCGCGCCGCGGCGCCGCACATGCCGCCCGTGCTGACCAAGACCGCATTCCTGATGATTCTGGTCGGCTTCGGGATGAAAGTCGGATTCGTTCCCATGCATACCTGGCTGCCCGACGCCCACAGCCAGGCGCCTTCGCCCGCGTGCGCGTTGCTATCAGGCTTGAAAACAACCGTCGCGCTTTACGCCATCCTGCGACTCCTGCCGTTGCTGCCTCCGAACCACACCGCGACGTGGCTGCTGACCATCGGCCTGATTTCGGTCGGCGCCGCGTCCTTTCTGCTGCTGCAAGTGCGCGATTACAAACGTCTCTTTGCGTACTCCACCGTCGAACACATGGGAATCATCTGCACCGCCGCCGGATTCGGCACGGCCAGCGGCTATTACGGAGCGATCATGCAGATGCTCGCGCACAGCGTGACCAAATCGTTCTGCTTCCTCGCCGCCGGTGCGGCCGTTCTGGCCGTAAATACCCGCCAGATTGCTTCGGTACGCGGGCTGATTCGCATCTCGCCCGCCGCAGGCGCGGCGTTGCTTTTCGGCGGGCTGGCCATCGCCGGCGCTCCGCCATTTGCCGTATTCTTAAGCGAGTTTTCGATTCTCAAGGCCGGCCTGATGCAGGGGCGATACCTGGCGACCGCCCTGTTGGCGCTGTTCATCGGCATCGCGTTCTTCGGCATCCTGGGGGGGCTCAATCGCATGGTATTCGGCCGGCCGATGGGCGATCCGCCGCCACCGCGAACACGCCTGCCATTCACTTGCGTGCTGGCGCTGCTTCTGGGGGCCGTGCCGATCCTCGTGCTCGGCGTGTATCAGCCCAGGCCGCTGCATGAGCTTCTAAATAAGGCCGTGGCCACGATACATTTTCAGATAGAGCCTGGCTCCCGGAACGGGCGGCGGCCCGCCAAGCGGACCACAGTCGGTTTGACCCGGCGGACGGGACGTCCGCGCACCCCAACAGGTAAAGCGCCATGAACTTAAG
>JAJYDU010000043.1 GCA_021790475.1 Planctomycetota bacterium
GTGGTGATTATCACCGCGGGACTGGCGCGCAAGCCCGGGATGAGCCGGGACGATTTGCTGATGAAAAACACCGAGATCGTCCAGGCGGTGACGCGGCAGATAGCGAAATTGTCACCGCAGGCGGTGTTGCTGGTGGTCTCCAATCCACTCGACGCCATGGTATACGTGGCGCATAAGGTCAGCGGCTTTCCGGCGCGGCGGGTGATCGGTATGGCCGGGGTGCTGGACACGGCGCGCTACCGGTACTTTATCGCCGCCGAACTGGGCGTGAGCGTGCAGGATGTGCAGGCGCTCTTACTCGGCGGCCATGGCGACGATATGGTCCCGTTGCCCCGTTATACCAGCGTGGGCGGAATCCCGCTGCCGGAATTGATGCCGCTGGAGCGAATCGAAGCGATTGTGAAACGGACACGCGGCGGCGGTGCGGAAATCGTGAACCTGCTCAAAACCGGCTCGGCGTACTATGCGCCCTCGGCGGCGGTGGTGCAGATGGCCGAAGCAATCATCCGCGACAAAAAACGCGTTCTGCCCTGCGCGGCCTATTGCGACAAGGAATATGGCGTAGGCGGTTATTTCGTGGGCGTGCCGGTGAAGATCGGCGGCGGGGGGGTCGAACAGATCATCGAAGTGAAACTTACCGACCGGGAAAAGCAGCTCTTCGACGCTTCGGTTCAGCACGTTCGCGACCTGATCAAGTCGGTAAAGATATAAGAGACTATCCGGAGAGCCTCTTACACTTCCAGCAGCAGCCGCGGCGGGTCTTCGAGCGCTTCCTTGATGTTCACCAGAAACGTGACCGCCTGCTGGCCGTCGATCAGTCGATGGTCGTAGGAAAGAGCCACGTACATCATGGGACGGATGACAATCTGATCGTTGACTACGACGGCGCGTTTCTCGATTTTGTGCAGGGCCAGGATGGCGCTCTGGGGCGGGTTGAGAATGGGGGTGGAGAAAAGCGAGCCGAACACGCCGCCATTGGTGATGGTAAGCGTACCGCCGCCGAGTTCCTCCAGCGTGATTTTTCCCTCGCGGGCGCGGGTGGCCAGGCGCTTGATTTCCGTTTCAATCTGGGCCATGGAGAGTTTATCGGCGTAACGGACTACCGGCACAATCAAGCCCTTTTCGGTGGCTACGGCCACGCCCAGGTGCACGTGGTTTTTGTAGACAATGGCGCGGTCGTGCAGCTGGGCGTTGATAATCGGTACGGTTTTGACGGCGGCGCAGAGCGCGCGGGCGAAAAACGACAGGAAGCCCAGACCGACCTGATAAGTTTTTTCAAATTTTTCCCTGTATTTTTCACGCAGAGCCATGACCGCCGACATATCAATTTCGTTGAAGGTGCTCAGGATGGCGGCGCTGTGCTGGGCTTCCACCAGGCGGCGGGCGATGGTTTCGCGCAGCTTGGATATTTCCACCCGCGTTTCCTCGGATGAATCCGTTCCGGCGGCGGCCGCGGGAAGCGCGGCGGCGCGTGGCGCCGCGGACGATGGAACGGCGCGCTCCTGCATGAAATCGAGCACGTCGCCCTTGGTCAGGCGTCCGCCCGGGCCGGTCGGGGTAATATGGCCGGGATCCAGTTTGTTTTCCGCGACCAGGCGCTCCACGGATGGCGCCAGCGGCCGGGCGGTTTGGCTCGCGGGCTTTTCGCGGGCGATCGCGGGGGCCGGCGCTGGGGCGGAGACCGCCGGGTTCGGGGCGGAGGAAGCGGCGCCTTTCGCCGCCGGCGGCGTGGCGGGGATACCCGCACCCCGTTCGATGCGGGCGATTACGTCGCCCACGTTAACCGTCTGACCCCTGGCCTTGACGATGTGCAACACGCCGCTGGCGCCGGCGGGCAATTCCACGGCGGCTTTGTCGGTTTCCAGCTCGGCGACCACGTCATCCGGACCTACGGCCTGGCCATCGGCTTTGATCCAGTTGGCGATGCGGGCCTCGGTGACGGATTCTCCCAGGCTGGGAACAGGCAGATCAACAAGTGTAAGTGTGTTGCTCATGATACCCTTTCTTTATTTGGCAACGGGAACGCCTTCGGACACTTCCACCTCGCTCGGCGGCGGGGGCTGGCGATCCGGCGCCGTTTCCGCCGGCGGTTTGGCCAACTCCGCCGGATTGAGATTCAGCGCCCGGGCGATGATTTCCGCCTGCTCGCGCGTGTGCCGTTCGTAGGAACCGGCGGCCGGGCTGCACGAAGGCTTGCGGCCAATATAGATTAATTTCTGCATGCCCGGCCAGTAATAGTGCAACTTGGCGCCGATGAACGGGTACACGCCGTTGTTGCGCGGTTCTTCCTGGACCCAGACCATTTCCACGCCTTTGGGATAGGCGCCGGCGATTTGCGTAAGCCGCTGTGCATGGAACGGGTAAATCTGCTCCAGGCGCAAAATGGCGATATCCGTCAGGCGATGCTTGTCGCGCTGGGCGAGAAGTTCATAATAAATCTTGCCGCTGCATATCAGCACGCGGCGTATGCGCGAACGGTCGATCCGCGGTTCTTCGTCGATGATTTCCTCAAACTGGCCGCGGGCGAATGCATCGAGGTTGGACACGGCGAGCTTGCCGCGCAGAAGGCTTTTGGGCGCCATCACGATCAGCGGCTTGCGGAAACCGCGGAGAATCTGGCGGCGCAGCAAGTGGAAATACTGCACCGGCGTGGTGGGATTGCATACCTGGATGTTGTCTTCCGCGGCAAGCTGGAGGAACCGCTCCAGGCGGGCGTGGGAGTGTTCGGGACCCGCGCCCTCGTACCCGTGGGGCAGGAGCATCACCAGGCCGTTGCATTTGCCCCACTTGGTTTCCGCGCTGACCAGGAACTGGTCGATGATCGGCTGGGACATGTTGACAAAATCGCCGAACTGCGCTTCCCATATCACCAGCGCCAGCGGGTCGGCGGAAGCGAAACCATATTCAAAACCCACCACCGCCAGTTCCGAGAGCATGGTATTGATGATGGTAAAACGCGATCGACCTTCACAAAACGCGGCCAGGGGCACAAACGGTCGTCCGGTCTGGGAGTCGTAGAGCACGGCGTTGCGGTGACTGAAAGTTCCGCGGCAGACATCCTGGCCGGTCAAGCGGACCCACACGCCTTCATCCAGCAGCGAGCCGAGAGCCAGCATCTCAGCTGTGCCCCAGTCGATGCCGGCGCCTTTTCGCACGCATTCCAGGCGGCGTTGAAACATCTGAGCCACCTTGGGGTGGAGGTGGAAGCCTTCCGGCGGTCGGCACACTTTTTCGGCGATATCGATGAGCCGGGCGGCGGGTACGGCGGTGTCGCAGCGCCAGTCGCGAATGTCGCGCGGCACTTTCATCAGGTCTTTCCACGGACCGTGGGTGGGCGGCGGCTGGTCGGTTGGTTTAAACGTCTGAGCGTATTCGTGGGCTTTTTCCAGCCGTTCGTGCACGTTGCGGGCCATCTGGTCAAGCTGATCCTGGGTGATCTGGCCGGTTTCCAGAAGGCGGCGGGCGTAAATATTCCGCACCGTCGGATGCCCGGCGATTTCCCGGTACATCACGGGCTGGGTTATGGTCGGATCGTCCATTTCGTTGTGGCCGTGGCGGCGATAGCAAACCAGGTCGATGATGGTATCCGCCTTGAACCGTTGGCGGAATTCCACCGCCAGACGGGCCGCGTGCACCACCGCTTCCGGATCGTCGCCGTTGACATGAAAAACCGGCGACTGAATGGCTTTGGCTACATCGCTGGGATAGCGGGTAAAACGGGAGTCGGATGGATCGGTGGTGAAACCGATCTGATTGTTGACAATAATGTGGATCGTGCCGCCGGTGCGGTACGCTTCGAGTTCCGAGAGATATAGCGTTTCAGCCACAATGCCCTGACCGGTGAAGGCGGCATCGCCGTGGATTAATACGGGAACCACACGCTGCCGTTCCGCGTCGCCTTTGCGGTTCTGCTTGGCTCGCACGATGCCTTCCACCACCGGGTCCACAACTTCCAGGTGGCTCGGATTGGCGGTCAGCGACAGGTGCACCGCCTTGCCCGGGGCGGTCAGGCGATCGCAGGCGTAACCAAGGTGATATTTCACATCGCCGTCGCCGCTGAATTTTTGCGGCCGATCGAGCACTTCGGCCAGGATCATTTCGTAGGGTTTTTCCAGAATATGGGCCAGTACGTTAAGCCGGCCGCGGTGGGCCATGCCCAGCACCATTTCGTCCAAGCCATGCCGCGCGCCGTGTTCGATCAGTTCGTCCAGCAGGAGGATGAGCGTTTCCGCTCCTTCAATGGAGAAACGCTTGACGGTCGGATGGCGTCGCTGAAGAAATTGCTCAAAATCCTCCGCGGCGATTAACCGCGACATGAGAAAGCGGCGCTGTTCGGCGTTTAATTCAGGCTTGTTGAGCGCCGGTTCCATCCGCTCCTGGAGAAACGCCCGTTGCGCCGGGTCGCGGATGTCCATATATTCCACGGCAAACGTGCCGCTGTACGTGGTCCGCAGCTTCGCAATAAGCTGGCGCAGCGGCATCACCGCCGCATGGCCGAAACTGCCGGAATTGACCATGCGGTCCAGGTCATTTTCGTTCAACCCGAATTCGGCGAGTTCCAGCAGAGGATGTTCCGCCTGGTTGTGCCCCAGGGGATCGAGGTCGGCGATCAAGTGGCCCAGTTCGCGATAGCTGTGGATCAGGTCGGCGATTTGCAGATCCGGTTCGCCCGCCGGCGTTGCGCGCGGTTGGTCCGCCGCCATTGCGGCGCGCCGGCCGCCGGCCGCCTGACCGTCGGCGGCCAGATCAAAACCGCGGAAGAACCACTGCCACTGGGGATCGACGGATCGGGGATTCTTTTTCCAGCGCTCGTAAAGTTCCTGGAGAAAATCAGCGCTGAGCGTATTAACGGAATCAATCATTGGTTCCATTGGGTCTGTGGTATCCACGTCCAATCTCCGGGTTGATGGGGCGGTATGGCGGCCCGTTTCATGTTCTTGTACCTAAGCATAGCCGATCCAGACAGGTAAAGTCACCTTCTGAATAGCGTCCGCATTTTCGCGTACACGTAAATAGCCATCGTCCCCTCTTCCATAATTTTATACTGCGCCGGTTTGGGTTGGAGTTCAGTCCCCTTGGAATCAAACGTCGCCGGACCAAAAACAAACCAAAGCAAACCGTATAGATTATATCGGAGAAATACGCCGATGAGATTATCGGAATCATCCCGGCGCATATTGACATGACCGGCGTAGTGCCCTAGCCTACAATACATATTAGAAAAAAAGGAGATTCCATGTCCAAACTTTATTCCGATATCACCAAAACAATGGGCAACACTCCCCTCGTGAAAATAAACCGGCTGATACCGTCCGGGCAGGCCACCGTCTACGCCAAATGCGAGTTTTTCAACCCGCTCGGCAGCGTGAAAGACCGTATCGGCGTGGCGATGATCGAAGCCGCCGAGCGTGAAGGAAAAATCAACAAGAATACGCACATCATGGAAGCCACCAGCGGCAACACCGGTATTGCCCTGGCGTATGTGTGTGCGGCCAAAGGTTACAAACTAACCCTGTACATGCCGGAGAGCATGTCGCTGGAGCGGCGTAAATTGCTGCGAATTTTGGGTGCGGACCTGGTGCTAACCCCCGCCGCGGAAGGTATGCCGGGCGCCATCCGCCGCTGCGACGAAGCCGCGTCCGCGGACAAGAATGCGCTGGTCGCCAAACAGTTCGATAATCCCGCCAACGTGGAAATTCACAGGAACACCACCGCCGAAGAGATATGGAATGACACCGACGGAAAAGTGGATTGCCTCGTCGCCGCGGTGGGGACCGGCGGAACCATCAGCGGAGTGGCCGGGGTGATCAAGAAACGCAATCCCAATTTCAAGGCGATTGCCGTCGAGCCGAGCGGTTCGCCCGTCATCACGCAATGCAAGGCGAACCAGCCGCTCAAGCCGGGACCGCACAAAATCCAGGGGGCGGGAGCGGGATTTATCCCGAAGAATCTTTACGTAAACCTGGTGGACGAAGTGATCCAGGTTACCAACGAGGATGCGTTTGAATGGGCCAAAAGGCTGGCGAAGAAAGAGGGAATTCTCGCGGGCATCAGTTCCGGGGCCAACATGTGGGCGGCGGCGCAAGTGGCGGCGCGCCCGGAAATGAAGGGGAAAATCATCGTGACCGTCATGGCCTCGACGGGCGAACGCTACATCAGCACCGCCATGTTTGAAGGACTTGACGTCTGATCGGCGCAAAGCGGGAGTCGGGCCTTCCGTCCGAGAGAAGATCAGGACCATGGCGGCCGGGAAGGCCGCCCCCCACGGGGCATATATACTCGATGCGGTAACTAATGACACATTTAACTTGGATATTTGGCCGCAAAGTCAGCCTTTTATTGCGTCTTTCGCCCCCTGTAATGTATCATCAGAAGCCGAGTTGAGTATAACAGAAAAGAGCAATCATGGCTCTCTGTTATTCGGAGGCGACTGATGGCGGTAAAAATCATCTATCATGGCCATGCGTGTCTGGAGATTCATTCCGGCGGGCATCGCGTTCAACTTGATCCATTTTACGATCAGAATCCGCTGGCGGATGTGAAATCGGACCAGGTAAATCCGCAATACATTCTTCTGAGTCACGCGCATTTTGACCACGTGGACGACACGGTGCGGATCGCCAAACGGACCGGCGCCACCATCGCCGCCAATTTTGAAATCAGCCAGTATTATTCCAGGCAGGGTCTGAAAACCGCGGGGATGAACATCGGCGGAGGAATGAATTTTCCTTTCGGCCGGGCCGCGCTCACTTTTGCCATTCATACCAGTACGTTTCAGGACGGAACGCCCGGCGGTGTACCGGGCGGCTGGATGGTGCGGATCGGCGAACGAAACATCTATTTCGCCGGCGACACCGCTCTGTTCGGCGACATGGCTTTAATCGGCCGCTTATGGAAAATTGATCTGGCCTGCCTGCCCATAGGCGATTGCTTCACCATGGGTCCGGACCATGCCCTGCTGGCCGCGGAAATGCTCCAGGCCCGCTATGTGTTGCCGATCCATTACAATACTTTTCCGCCGATCAGGCAGGATGCCGCGGCGTTTGGCCGGTCTTTGCGGCAGAAGGACATCAAGTCAGCGATCCTCCAGCCGGGCGAAAGCTTCGATCTTCTCTGAAAAAAAACGGGGCCGCCTGCTGCAACGCACAACAGGCGGCCCAGATTATGGGAGGAAACTACGACTACCGTTATACCTATCGACCATAGCCGGCCAAAGGTTGAATTTTTGTAATTGTTATACAATGCCTCGCATGTCGCACAAAACAAAATTACCTGCCGCCGGGA
The DNA here is from genome assembly GCA_021790475.1 of Planctomycetota bacterium. Classification (GTDB taxonomy): domain Bacteria; phylum Planctomycetota; class Phycisphaerae; order WQYP01; family WQYP01; genus JAKBMM01. Next base: position 7,285 of record JAJYDU010000043.1, read on the forward strand.
CCCGCCCCATGGTTTATCTTGTCGGCGGCGGCGCCGGCGACCCCGGTTTGCTCACGCAAGCCGGCACGGCGGTTCTTAAACGGGCGGCGGTTGTGGTTTATGACGCCCTGGTCAATCCCGCCCTGCTGGATTTGTGTCCACCGGATACCGAGAAGATATACGTCGGAAAATCAGCCGCGCGGCACACGCTGGAACAGGACCGGATCAACGCCCTGCTGGTGCAAAAGGCCCGGCAAACAGCCGGTGAGATTGCTCCAACGGAACGCGTGGTGGTCCGGCTCAAGGGCGGCGATCCTTACGTGTTCGGGCGCGGTGGTGAAGAGGCCCAATACCTGCGGACCCAAGGTATTCATTTTGCCGTTATTCCCGGAATTACGGCGGGAATTGCCGGACCCGCGTATGCCGGTATACCCGTTACCCACCGCGATTTTACCCGCACGGTGACTTTTATCACCGGCCATCGAAAGCAGGCCGCGGACGATCATGAAGAGCTTCCGGATTCCGGCTTAAACTATGAATCCCTGGCGGCCCTTGGCGGAACCCTGGTGTTTTACATGGGCGTCCAGGCCCTGCCGGAAATCACCCGCCGGCTCCATGCCGCGGGTATGGCTGCGGATATGCCGGCGGCGGTGATTCAGTGGGCCACTTATCCCCGCCAGCGGACGATTGTCAGCACGCTGGCCGGCCTTGCCGCGGCGGCCCGAAAAGCCGGAATCCAGGCCCCGGCGATCACCATCATCGGGCAGGTTGTGAATCTGCGGGCGGAGCTCAACTGGTTTGAAAGCCGCCCGCTCTTCGGCAAAACCGTGCTGGTGACGCGTACCCGCCGGCAAGCCGGACGCTTATCGACGCGGCTTGCGGACCTGGGCGCCAATGTGATTGAATCGCCTGTCATTGAACTGGTTCCCCCGGCTGACGAGTTCGCCATCGATCAGGCGCTGGCACAACTGAACCAATATGACTGCGTGGTCTTCACCAGTCCCAATGGCGTGGAAGCCGCATGGCGGCGCATGGGAGAGCTTCACCTGGATGCGCGGGCTTTCCCCCGCCGCGTGGCGGCCATCGGACCGGCCACCGCCGAGGCATTGCGCACCATCGGCATCACGGCGGACCTGGCGCCCGATGAATTCATCGGCGAAAAACTTGCGGCTGAATTGATTGAGCGGTTGGGAGACAAAGGCGACCTGCAGGGAAAACAATTCCTCCTGCTACGCGCCGACATCGCCCGCGGAGAGCTGCGGCGGGAATTGATCCGCGCCGGCGCCGTGGTGAAAGATATGGCGATTTACCAAACCGTCGCGCCTAAAACGCTCTGCGCCGAGGCGATCGAAGCGCTCCGGAACGGCACGGTCGACTGGATTACCTTCACCAGCGCTTCGACGGCAACTAATCTGCACGCCCTGCTCCCGCCGGAACTGAGGGACCGGGTCGCACGCGCCAACCGGCTTTCGATCGGCCCGATTACTTCAGCGGCGCTATGCCGGCTCGGCTGGCCGCCGACGGTGGAAGCGACGCGGCATGACATTCCCGGCATGATTCAGGCGCTGACGATTCAGGCAGGGTCGCCGGCGCCCCCACCGCCTGCATGAACGCTTGCAAGCGAACCATGTCCTTTTTCCCCGGCTGGGATGGTATTTCGACGCCGCTGGATACATCCACCGCCCAGGGGCGGGCAATGCGAATCGCTTCCCCGACATTATCGGGATTCAACCCTCCGCCCAACACCAGCGGCGGTAGTTGGTCCAGGATGCCCGCGGCGCGGGCTTCGGCGATCCAATTCCAATCAAACGCCATACCGGCGCCACCCTGTTTTTCCGGAGAAAAAGCGTCGAGCACAATTGCCCCGGGCGGAAAATCCCACTGTCGCATGCGGGTCGCCAGGTTCATCACATCCGCTTTGGCGGCCACGCGCGCCACTGGCCAAAGTCCGGTGGCGGCGATGATCCCGGCGCTAAACCCGATCTCGTTCAAAGAGCCGTAAAGCTGAAAATTGCGAATCGTCAGACGCTCGCGGAGCGTATTAAATTCATCGCCGCACTGTTCGGGATCCATATTTATCAAGGCCACCGGACAAACCAGCGGCGGCAGAACCTGGAGAATTGCGGCGGCGGTTTTGATGTCGATTTTACGCGGCCCGCCGACTAAATTCAGACCGATCGCATCCGCACCGGCGGCGGCGGCGATCCAGGCGTCCTGCGGACTGGTGATACCGCAGATTTTCACACGCGTGCGTCCCATGGGCGATATTGTAACTCAAATCGGCCGGCGGCGGGGCGCTGCGATGAGTGGAAAGGGCGGAGAGACTCTCCCGCGCCAGGGCGTGGCAATTTTTCCGGGCATCCCACATCAACCCGACCGGCGAGCCACCGGGTTTATCCCGGTGGGCTTCCGAACTCCCGTGAAAAGGCGGCTTTTTCAACCCCTGCCCGGATTTATTGCCACGCCTCCGCGCCACTCATCCGAGACCGGAAACTGGCCTGGTCAAAGGGACGAGGGTAGAATCCCGGTATGAATGTTGCGAATCTTCCGGTACGGCGCGCGATTCGATCGGCGGGAATGTTTCTGGGGCTGGCGCTGTTTTCCGCCGTTGGCGGTTGCGTGGAACGGTCCATCACCGTGGTGACCGATCCTCCCGGCTCGCTGGTGTATTTGAACGATGTGGAAAAGGGCCGTTCCCCCTGCACGATTGATTTCAAATGGTACGGTACGTATAGCGTGCGCCTGCGGGGTCGAAAGAACATCGGAACACCGCGGAAACCCAAGTACGACTACTATTACCTGCACACCCATCGCACCACGGTCCGGCCCTGGTTCGAGTGGTACGGCGTGGATCTGGTCGCGAGCCTTCTACCGATACAATTCAAGGACCACGAGATTTGGGCTTTCGACGTACCGCCGATCCCGCAGGAAAGCGGCGACCAGCTTATCCAGAATGCCCGGCGGCTTAAAGCACAGCTTCCGAAAAGCGGCGGCGAATAAGAATCTATCTCAAAAGAGAGTGCGGCCGGGACGTCGCTTCGCGGCGGAGTTTATCTGGCTTTCTGAGCATCATGCGGGATAAACAATTTCCGGAGGATATGATCGCTGTTGAGCTCTTCGCCGCTCAGCGCCATCGCCAACAATTCGCCGCCGAGCACATCCGGGGCAATGATCAGATCCGGCCCGACGCGGTGCACACGCGGGAAATTCTTGCTGTTTTTCACCGCGGCCACGGTGCGGGCCTTGCCTCCCAATTCCTTGGCCGCCATCACGATAAAGGCATTTTCGCTGTCGTCAGCGCGAAGGGCCAGGATGGCCAACGCCCGTTCGCCGCCGGCCTGGCGGAGCACTTCGATATCCGAAGCATCGCCAACGACCAAATCGCCGTCCTCCATCCACAGATTTTCCGGCTTGGTCGAAACAATCACCGCCGCCGGCAGATGCCTGGCCTTAAGTTCCCGATAGGTGTTGTGCGCCAGCGCATTGTCCCCGACGATAATGTAATGATCCTGTTTCATACGCTTTTTTTCTCCTGCCAGGAGGCGTTGCATACGATTATTCACCAGCGGCACAATAATAGCCGAGATGGATGTCGCAAATACGGTGATGCCCAGAATAATCATGGATATCACAAAGAAGCGGGCGTCATCGCTCCTGGGAACAATGTCTCCATAGCCGACGGTGGATAACGTGACCACGGAAAAATACAGAGCGGTTACCAGGTTATTGATGGGCGGCGAAAAATCCTGGCCGAGCACATAAGAGCCGAAAACTGAATACCCCAGCAGCAGAATTACGCTGACCACGGAGAACAAGGTGCCCGCCGCCAGGCTGGAACGCGAAAACGAACGGTGAAATACCAGCAGTGCGATCAGCAGCAAAGCGTTACAAACGGTGAGCGTCCCCCACCGCAAATCGCTTTGATGCAGAATCAAAGCCAGCGTCGCCGCGGATAACAGCAAAGCGACCGCCCAGGCAAATCGCGAGCGAAAGGCCAACCCCAAAGACATCACCAGGATAACCGCGCCCGCCGCGGCTTGTGGAATGCCAGCCAGGCCGCGCAATTTCAGCACCTGCCCGATATGCAACATGGGCTTGAAATGCACAAGGGCGGGAAACCCCGGCGCGCCCCGCATGATGCCGTCCAGCAGATTGGCAAGCCCCAAAAGACCAACCGCAACCGCCACCACAACGTGCGGAAACCAGCTATCCCAATACACTCTGTGCCGCATTTGCCGGGCCCATTGCCGCGACCGCCGGCTAAAAGGAAACGGCAAGCTTGCGAATACGCGCGGCATTTATAACCTTTCTGAATGGGCTTAAATTCCGGAAAACATCGTATTTCAAACCGCCGGATATCTCCACATGCCCACCGGCGGGGATGGGAGCGGGACCAATCCCGATAGCAGGACGCCCGCGATCACTCGGATTATGATCGGAAATCTAAGGTTCATCGTTTTCCACCGCGCTCGTTTTTGTAAAACGGTCGCGGCGGAACATTTCCAGAGCCGTAAGACAAAGTGTCAGCCAGGCCAAGCCACCCGTGTAATCGCCGAGCACGTCGCTCAGGTAATGAACTCCCAGCGCCACACGCGCCAATCCAACGAGTAAAATCAACGTTGCGGAGAGTGAGATTGCCAAAACGCGCCAACGCCAGGTCTTGAACTTGCCCGTGGCGAAAAACGCCAGCAAGCCATAAAATAAAGTCGCCACCGAGGCGTGGCCGTTTGGAAAACTAAAGCTGGTGAGAGCCTGAACTGCTTCGGCGAAATCGGGTTGCCGGTGTTGGAAAGCACTTTTGAAAAGCAAGTTCGCCCCTGACCCGCCCGGGACCGTCAAAGCCACGGCAACCAGCCGATACCATTCTTTTCGCCAGAGCAGCAACAGAGTAATAACCAAGATGGCCGGACCAATGACGACCAGGGATCCGAAGCAACTGATCATCCGCGCCGCCATATCTGTTGGGAGGGTGGCGTGCGCGCGGAACCACAGGCTCACGACCCGGTCGATTTTGGTCAACGGTTCTCTCTTGAAAATATTATTGACAATTTCTCCAAAAAGCCAGGAAGCAAGAACGAGAAATGCGATTCCGAGGGTCAGATGAAGAACGATAGATTCCCGCGGTGAAAAATGTGCCGCCAGAAACTGAATTGGCCTGGCAAAACGGCGTCGAAAATCCTTTAGGCGCGGACGTTGAAGAAAGGCCTGCCAGCCGCCTCTGATTTCCGCTTCATGCCGACTCACCCACCGTCCAAGCCAAACCAGCCCGATGACCAGAGCCAGCGCGCCGCCGGTAATCGCGCTGGCGCGGCCAATCCAATGTTCCGCCACTTTCCAGCTTTCGCCCAGGCCGTAACCAGCCAGCACAAAGGTGGCGGCCCAGAGAATACAGCCCATGGTGTTGTAAAATAAAAAACGCCAATAGCGCATCCGCGACGAACCGGCCATGAATGGCATAAGAGAGCGCAGCAGATGGAGAAAGTGGCTGGCGAAAACGCTTTTCCCGCCGTGGCTCTCCAGAAATATTTGGACGCGCTGGAGCTTCTCTTCATTCAGCCCCGCCCAGCGTCCATGCCGCAACAGCCAGGCGGTCCCGACCCGCCGGCCTAATTCGTAGCCAATGCTGTCGCCGACGATAGCCCCCGCAGCAACGGTGATGAGCAGCGCCTTGAGATCGAATAGACCCTGACCCGCAAGGAAGCCGCTGGCCAGCACCAACGTTTCGCCGGGCATGAATAGTCCGAGAAAAGCCTGGCATTCCAGCGCCACGACGACAAATATGATAAGATAACTTCCGTGCCCCAGGCGTTCCGCGAGCTTGACCAGATCATCAATCATCAGATCGCCGACGCCTGCTGTTTAATATGCCGCCGCGAATCATGGTTTTCCATTTCATTGTGCGCCGGGCGGAGGAGCCCGTCAATCCAAGGGCGTATTATGTGTGTGATTTTAGAGAGCCGCGGGATATAACTGGCTAAGCGGGTGGCGGACGGCTAGGATATTTGCGAAGCGCCCGTAGCGCAATTGGATAGAGCACGTGGCTTCGAACCACGGGGTTGCAGGTTCGAGTCCTGCCGGGCGCGGTTGGGAATCCATGAAAAAACAATCGCCCGCCCTGGATTTAACGACTTATCTGGCGGCCCGCTGGGCCGCGATGATGCTCGGCATTTTTCCGGTTAACGCCAACTTGCGCACCGCGCGGACGTTTGGTTCGCTGCTTTGGACTCTTGATGGTAAACACCGGGCTAGAGCGATCGAAAATCTGGGCCGAAGCTTTCCCGACCTGCCGCACGACCGGATCGAAAGGATCGGACGGCAATCCATCGAGCACTTCTGTGAACTGGCGATGGATGTGCTTTTCACCACGCGCATTATCAACGTGGAAACATGGCACCGGTACGTGCATCTGAATAACATGCAAACGGCCCTGAATGTCGCCCTGCGGGGACGCGGGGCCATTGTGCTCACCGGCCATTACGGCAATTGGGAGATTCTGGGCTTTACGCTCGCGACGCTGGGATTTCGCACCTACAGCATCGCCCGGCCGATCGATAATCCCCACATCGATTCCTGGCTTCTGGGAGTACGGGAAAAGCGGGGACAGATCATTTTGTCCAAGCGGGGCGTCACCACCACCGCGCAGGAAGTGCTCCAGAACAAAGGGATTCTCGGATTCATCGCCGATCAGAACGCGGGTCCCAAGGGCCTGTTCGTACCGTTTTTCGGCCGGTTGGCCAGTACCTACAAGAGCATCGGGTTGTTGGCGATTCAATACCGTGTGCCGGTGATGATCGGCTACGCCCGGCGGCGCGGAGACCGTTTTGAATTCGATCTGGGCGTGACGGATATCATCCAGCCGGAAGATTGGGACGCTCAGCCGGACGAGTTGCGGTATATCACCGAGCGTTATACGCGGGCGATTGAAACGTTCGTTCGCGAAGATCCGTCGCAATATCTGTGGATTCACCGGCGGTGGAAGACGCGACCGAAAAGGGAAACGCCGCCGGCGTCGTCCGCATAACGTCCCGTTATCAAGAGCCTGTTCCGACAGGCTCTTAGCATGGTGCGGCTCTGGTCGCGGGACGGACTCAAAGCTATAGTGTTCGCATGTCCGACGGATACACAGTGCTGGCGCGGCGCTACCGATCTCTGAATTTCGACGAATTGATCGGTCAGGAAGCCATCGCCCAGACGCTGAAAAACGCCGTTGCAGGTGGGCGGCTGGCCCATGCCTTTCTCTTCACCGGCACGCGGGGGGTGGGGAAAACATCCTCGGCCCGCATTCTGGCCAAGGCGATCAACTGTCCTAATACCAGCGCCGGGAAGCCTTGCTGTACTTGTTCGACCTGTCTGGCCATCGGTCGCGGCGAAGATATTGATGTTATTGAAATCGATGGCGCCTCGAATAACGGCGTAGAGCAGATACGCGACCTGCGCCAGAACTCCGGCGTGATGCCGAGCCGTTCGCCCTGCAAAATTTATATCATCGACGAAGTTCACATGCTCTCAACGCCGGCGTTCAATGCCCTGCTCAAGACACTGGAGGAACCACCGGCCCATGTAAAGTTCATCCTCGCCACCACCGACGTTCACAAGGTTCCGCCGACGATTCTGAGCCGTTGCCAGCGGTATGACTTTAAGAGTATCTCCACGGTCCGCATTGCCGGGCATTTGGGAAAAATTTGCGAACAGGAAAAGGTCCGGGCCGAGCCGGCGGCCCTGCATCGTATCGCTCTGCTGGCTTTCGGATCGATGCGCGACGCGCTTTCGCTGCTGGATCGCGTCCTGTCGCTGGGGGCGGGGCACATCACCGAAACGTTGCTGGATGAATTGCTCGGTAAACCGTCCGTAGCGGCCCTGGCCGGCCTGGTGGGGGCCATGGCGGATGGCGACGCGGCCCTGGCCCTGCGGCTGGTACACGCCATACTTGCCGAAGGGATGGCTCCCGAACAGGCGTTGGCGGAGCTGACGGAATTCTTTCGTAATCTGATGATTCTCTGCGTCTGCGGCGAGGAGACCGATCTGCTGGATGTGCCGGCGGAATGGCGCGGGATGCTCTCGAAACTGGCCCCGCGCTTTGACCCGCCCACGCTGGTGCATCATATCGCCCTGGGAGATCAGACGCTGCGCTCCCTGCGTGGTAGCACCATGCAGCGTCCGCTTTTCGACGCCCTGATTGTTCGCCTGGCTCTGGCGCCCCAGTTCACTTCGCTTCGGGAAGTGTTGGAAAATATTCCGCCGCCGGGCGAATCGATCGCCCCGCAAAAAAAAAATGATTCCGTGATGGTCCGGCCGCAAGCGGTCCCCGCCACGCCCGCCCCGGCGTTTTCCAGCGCGGTGGCGCCGCCCCCGGTTTATCAACCGCCCCGCGAAGAGCCGCCGCCGCACGAGACGGCTGAGGCACAAGCCCCCGGCGTCCATTTGGAAACGCTTTGGGAAAAGGTGGAGAAACATTTACTGGAAAATAAAGGCGCCGTAGTTGTAAAGATGTTCGGCGGGCGAGCCCGGCTGAGCCATCTGGATGCCGCCGCCGGAACGGCCCAGTTGGAAGCGCCGGCCCGGCTGGTAAACATGGGCGCCGGCGAGAAATATCGGCAATCACTGGAGACGGCATTGGGCGCTGTGGTAGGCCGGCCGATTCGCCTGCGGATCGTTCCGGCGCCTGGCGATCCAGGCGGTCCGGCGGAGGTGGAATCGCCGCCAACCGCCGCAGCGCCGGTTCCCAATGCGCGCCGGGTGGCGCCGCCGGAACTGATTCGCCGCGCCCAGGCCATTCCCGCCGTGCGGAGGTTGATCGATCAATTCGGCGCCCAGGTGGTGGACGTCGAAAGTCCGGCTGCTGATCCGCCGGGTGAATCCCGATAGGCGGCGGAACGGCGGCGATCGTCCGGTCTTTCCCGGACGGATCGAAAAGCCCTCGAACACCCCGAGGCAGTTGTTCCGGCAATGTGAAGAAAGCTCGATTTATGGGCAACTCCAAGGCGGGTTACAGTGCTCTGGTACGGCGGCTCATGGAGCTTTTCGGACGCCTGCCGGGAGTTGGCGCCCGCTCGGCCGAACGAATGGTGTTTCACATTCTCAAGAGCAGCCCGGAAGAAGCGCTGGCTTTGGCGGATGCCATACGGGCCGTTAAGGAGCGGGTGCATCACTGCAAAATATGTTTTCATCTGACGGAGAACGATCCCTGCGAAATTTGCGCCGATGCCACGCGCGATCATGGCGTGATTTGCGTGGTGGAGCAGTCCAAGGACCTTTTTCAGATCGAAGCGACGGGCGCATACCACGGCGTATATCACGTTCTGCTGGGTCGCCTGGCGCCGCTGGAGGGAATCGGGCCGGAAAATCTCACGGTCGACGCCTTGCTGGCGCGGCTGCGGCGGCGCGATGAAAAGGGCGAACCGGCGGCGCGGGAAGTTATCCTGGCGACCAACCCCACCATGGAAGGCGACGGTACCGCGCTGTACCTGCAAAGCCGGCTGCGGGAAACCGGCATTACCGTCACGCGCCTGGCGCGCGGCCTGCCCGCGGGGGCGCAGATCGAACACTCCAATAAAGCCATTCTCTCCGACGCTTTGACGTGGCGCACGCGGATGTAATCTATCAAGAGCCTGTCCATTGAGAGAGGCTATGATATGGCATTATACAATAATAGCTATATATATGTCGTCCATTCGTTTCTCCGCCTTCCGCAAGCGCTCGGCGGACGGACAAAGCCCCCGGGGGCGGGTCATTTTTTTAACTCCGGATCATGATAATCGCGATCCAGCAGGTATACCGGATACGCCGCCAGTTCCCGCAACAGCGCCCAGGGATTGGTCTGGCGCCATTGGCGGGGAACGCTCGGCGCCGTCCAGGCGCGCACGCCGAGTTGGGCGAATGCCAGGCGTATCCGCGGAAGGTGATAGTCCGAACTCACCGCCACCACCGTTTTCCAGTGGTGCCGGCGCATCAGGTTCACCGCGTCGTACACGCTGGTACGGGTATTATTACCATAAAAATCCTTGATCAGATTCCGGGCTGGAACTCCCGCGGCCCGGCACAGGTTGTACATCGCCAGGGTTTCATTTTGCCGCGGATCGCCGGCGCCATAGGGCGCTCTTCCACTGAGCATCACGCGGCGCACTCGTTTGAGTTTATAGAGCTCAATGGCCGCCAGCGTGCGATTCTCCATGGTTCGCCCGCAAACGTCGTGCGGCCGCACGGCATTACCGAAAACCACCGCCAGGTCAGCCCGTGTGTTCCGCGGCGGCGGGTTGGACCGGAAGGCAAAACCAAATATCCACACCATCAGCAGGATGACGCATCCCTCCGCCGCCCGATCATACCAGACGTGCGGTGGTATCAGCCGGCAGTACTTAACCGGCGGCGGCAGCGATTCCGGATTCGCCGCGAGTATTCGCCCCGGCCATTGGCCCATCCATGCCGCCAGAACCAGCAGCACCGGTAAACACATCGGTATGAAGAACGCCAGGTCGCCGTCCCGTTGGTTCCATATTTCGTAATAGGTAACCGTGTTCAGAAACAATACCAGCATGATCAACCATGACGGCAACAGCAGCAGGCGGTTCCAGCGCAATCGCCGCCGCAACCGCTCCGGCGTGATCGGCCCGCGACCGGGAAAATCCACGCGCCGCGCCACCGCCAGCGCCACCAGCGACGCCAGCCACAACCCCGGCAGGAAGGTCTGCATCGAGCCGCCGGCGAAGCGCAGATCGATCCAACGCCAGCTCTGTCCGGTCAGAATACTTACACCCGCGCCCCAGTAAACCAATTCGTCAAGAAGGCGCAGCGCGAAACTCGCCTTCGGCCAGGCGGCGGAAGGGACCGTACCGCCGGCCTGGTTGGAGGCGGTCCCGCTCTTATGGATTTCTTTCATGTCCATAGAATTGCGTCCATCATACAATATATGAAATATGATCGCCGGAGTCGTGCTGGGATCATAGCCGGACGATTCTTCATTCCTTCCACTATCGCATGGAGGGTCGGGGGATTCAAACCTCCATTGATAGAGCGCCCGCTTCGACGCGCCGGGATGGAATGTTAGCACAGCCGCCAACCAACCGATGGTATCATAAACGGACGGCGCCTCCGGTGGTGGTCCCGTACTGCCCGCCGGTGGAAAAATAGAAACCTCCTGTTCCGATGGGATGCGGCAATTTGGCGATTCTCCGCCGATCGGTTAGATTTTCTTTTTCCACGGGGCGTAGCTCAGCCTGGCTAGAGCACCTGGTTTGGGACCAGGGGGTCGCAGGTTCAAATCCTGTCGCCCCGATTTTTTCGGCGAAGCCGAAAAAATAGAGCAGGCGACTTGAGAGAGTTGAAAGTAGAGCAGATACGGTTGGAATAAAAGAGTTACTCTCACGAGCGTGCGCGGCGTCGCCTGGGGTCTACTTTCTACTCACTGCTTTCCAGGGAAAACAGGCCTGGCCTTCGCCTTCGAAAAACTTATCGTGTATCAGAAGGCCATCGCTTTTGCCGATCGGGCATGCGCCCGCACGGAAACGTTCCCGCGCGGCTATGGCTTTCTGGCCGATCAGTTGAATCGTGCCACGGTCTCAATTGCGGCAAATATTGCGGAGGGCAACGGGCGGTTTACTATTCCTGACCGTAAGAATTTCTTCATGATCGCCAGAGGCTCGGTGCAGGAATGTGTGGCACTCATGGAAATTGGCTGCCGCCGTAAACTTATAACCTTGGAAGTCCATGCCCAACTGCGATCCGATCTGGAGGAAATATCAAAGAGGCTCTCCGGTCTCATCAACGGCCTTGAAAACCGCAAGGCGTGATTTTTTCGGCTTCGCCGAAAAAATAGAGCAGGCGACTTGAGAGAGTTGAAAATGGAGCAGATACGGATGAGACAAAAGAGTGGCTGCCGCAATCAGTAGCAATACCTCCTGCAGTCTACTCTCAACTTTCTACTCTCACCCGCGGAGTGATAATGGCCTTTACTTTTGCAAAGCTGATCGTGTACCAAAATGCAATTTCGTACGCTGACCATATTTGCGGTATCACCAAGATTCATTGCCATTCCGAAACATCTTGCAGCAAGGCAATCAGCGGCGGCAAATCGGTCTTGACCGTGTCCCAAAGCAAATCCCAATCGATCACGCCATATCCGGTGCGTCAGTGAAACCGTCTGTGTCTTATGAACTGAAAGGAGTTCATCATGGAATGATCCGTTAGCCATGAAGCCAGCCGGGCGTTGCTGGGAGCAATCCCTGCAACGGAGCCTCGGTATGGCCAAGACGTGAGCCGTAACGCTAAGTGAACCCAAACCAGCCTCGTTACGCCAATGAGAGTGGCCAAGCAGTCGGA
>JAJYDU010000044.1 GCA_021790475.1 Planctomycetota bacterium
ATTTCAGGCCGCCATACTCGACAGCCTTAATGCCATAAACACCCGCCACAAAGACACGCTGAAGAACACCCTCACGCTCAATTTTCAAATGTTCGATTAGGTTCAGTTATTGGCCGCATGAGGTATAGTAACGGTTAGCAGATCGATGGCCGCCATGAGACGTAGTGTGCCGTGCCGCACATATTCATGATCTCGCCCCCATTCGGCGTGCTGGCCCGGTACGGGAGGCCAATCCGGTGCGGTCGTTCCAATGGCCTGTATACCTGGCTTTTCGTCGTAGCTAAGCACTGCGACCAAGTCCTGGCTACCGGATTACCGCAGGATCTCCACCTCCTTGTAAACACAGAGCACTTCGGCCATCTTCCGCTCGAATTCCGCGTCGCGTTTCTCTAAATAATAAGAAATCTTGTGCGGCCGCAATTCCTGTGCGGACAGAATCTTTGATACCGTTCCGCGACCGATCTTAAGCAGCGATGGATGTCCCGCCTCCAGGCAATGCCATCGAATATGCTCGGCCAGCAACGCGGTGGTCCACAACTCGTAGGAATACCCCGGATTTTTGGGATTCTGGCAAGCCAACGACACCACCCACGCCTTAGCTTCGGCGGTGATAAGCGGCGGTCGGCCGCGCCCCGACAGGTCCGGCAACGCGGCGGAGACACCCATCTGTAACGCTTTGTCCAAGGTGCGTTCAACGCCGCGGGCGGTTGGTTCCCAAGGCACGTGCCACGGCGGAAACGCTCTGGCCGGCGGCGTATAACAACAGCATCCTGGCGCGCCGTGCGCGACTGCCAGGTTCCAGCCGCGAGCGGCTGATCCGCTCCAACTCCGCCCGAATTCCAGGTTCCAACGTCAGCGCCGCCCTAAGTGGTACAAAGGGCATACTGCACCTTCCTTCCTTGGAAAGGCTACAGTATACAACCGTAAATCCAATATTGCAATGTTAATATGGAATCAAACTACTTAGTCGCTTTGTGCCATCAGGATGCTGCCAGGCTGGGGTGTTTCGATCAAATAGCGAGAGTAAAAGATCGTCGGCAACAAAAGAACAAACGCGATGGCGAAATAGATGCTGTAGCGATTCCACAGCAACGGGCCGGTCGCGGCGCTGAATGTTCCGATGGCGTCGAGAAGCAGCCCCCAGACAATTGGAGAAAAGGCCGCCGCCAGGCTGGTGATCACGGTAAACAGTGCGAAGAAATGATTACGCCCCATCATGGGGATCGTGGCTGATTGCAGACGAAAATTGGCCACGGTGAGGTTGATGTTGGCAATCCCGGAAAGTCCAAAAAGAGCGCCGACAACCAGCGAAGGATCAGGGACGATCCGCGCGGCAACCATCCACCAGCCGGCGAATATCAGCGTAAAGATCAGCATTCCCAAGCGAATGATCAGACCGGAGGAAACACGATCCATCAAGGGCCCGGACCAGAGCAACGACACCAGGCCGCCGATCACGGCCATGGCCGAGAGCAGAACGATGGAACTTTCACTGAACCCCTCCACCCCGCGGAGAAAGGCTACCGTAAACACGCCGAGTCCGCCCATTGCCAGCACCAACAGGATATTGAAAACGCAAAGCCGAAAGAATGGCCGGAAGCGGATCATGGCGATCCAGGGCACACGGGCGCCCGATTGCGCCCGCAAATGGGGCGCGGAGATATCAGGCGTACCGGCCAGAAAAAGCAGGCTGGCCGCTCCACCCAGGGCGCTCAACAGCAGCGTGAGGGCGAATTGTCCGGCCGCGGGTTTTCCCAGCAGCAGGATCGAAACGATCCCCAGGGCGATCAGGCCGCCAATCTGACTGAAAATTTGCTGTTGCGAGAAAAATCGCCCGCGTACGGAATGGGGAATTAATTCCGTGACCCAGGGCATCCATGCCCCACCGGTCAGGCCGCGAAAGAAATTGAACAGGGTCAATCCGATCATGACGGCGGCCAGACGCCCGCTGCGGGTTCCAAGCCACAGCGGAGAACTCGCCAGTACGAACAGTATGATCGTGCGCGCCAGCCAGCCGCTTAACATGACGCGCCGATATCCGAATCGCGGCAGCAGATGGGCGCCGGGAATCTGCATGATAACCAACAGCGGGGAGAGAGCCGCGAGCAACCCCAGCATCGCATCGCCCGCCCCCAGTTTTTGGGCGTAAAGAATCACGGGCGCCCCCAATGCGATCTGCCAGGAAATGGCGTTGAAAAAGCTGAACCAGTTGGCCTGAATGGAACCCGATGGAAATCCCACCACCGAGAGCGCGCCGAAGGGTAGCAGCGAAAGGCCGACCAGGCGAGCCTTTAAGGTTGGCGTTGAACTTGGAACGGTTGAGTTGGAGTTTGTCTGACCCCGGTCGGACGGCAAGCTCATTATTTTTCAAACCTCCATGCCGTTACGGCAAGAAAAGACGTCATCTTTCAAAACAGGCGGTCACACCACATCATAAACCACCCATTTTCTGCCAAAGCCAAACTGCAGGGCCGAGAGCGCCACAATAATCACCAGCATAATCCAGGCCAGAGCCGAAGCGTACCCCATGCGGAAGTAACGGAACGCTTCGATAAACAGATAGTAGCCATAGAACGTGGTGGAATTAGCCGGGCCGCCCATGGTCATCACATAGGCCTGCGTGAAGATCTGCATGGTGCCAATGGTGCCCATGATCAGATTGAAGAGAATATAGGGCGTGAGCATCGGCAAAGTGATATGAACAAATCGCCGCAAGACACCGGCGCCATCCAGCTGCGCCGCCTCGTAAAACTGGCGTGGAATACCCTTAAGCCCGGCCAGCCAGATAATCATCCCCCCACCGGCGCCCCACAAACTCATCAGAATAATCGCCGCTTTGGACCCCAGCAGCCATGACGGGCTGTCCAGCCACAATGGCGGATGATGCACCCCCAGGATTTTGAGAAATGAATTGACCAATCCGTCGATCGGGTTAAGCACCCACAACCATAGCAGGCAGTTGGCCACCACCGGCACGATCGATGGAAGGAAAAAGAGCGTGCGATAAATTTTTATTCCACGAACCTCCGCATTCAGCAGCAGCGCCAGCGCCAGGCCCACCGCCATGCCCAACGGAAGACCGATCAGCATATAGGCGGTATTAGCCAGCGAAAGCCAGAACCGGCTGTGGCCAAAAAAGATGGTGTGATAATTGTACAGGCCCACCCACCGCGCCGGGTGCAATACGTCATACCGGCAGAAACTGTACACCAGCGACATCACCATCGGCCCAAGGGTAAAAACCAGAAAACCGATCAGCCAGGGCGAAACAAAAATCAGCGCCGCGCCGGTCTGACGATTAAAAAAACGCCGGCGTCGCCCCGTCCCGGCTATCCACACCGCCCCCCCCGCCGCCAGAGCCATTACTACCGCCGCCGCCGCCACCCCCAGCCATTTCCATGGCACCGGCTGCGCCGGCGATGGATGGAGAATCCGATTCAACCGGCGCTGAACCCGCCGGGTCGCCCGCCGCAGCGATACCTTTGCCGGCACACCGTTACGCAGAGTTTCACTGAGCACCTGTACCTGCTGATCCCACATATACTGGGCTACCGGCGTGATGGGCCGAAAATGACTCACCGCCATCATTTTGTAAGCCTCGCGTATGGCGCGAATCACCCGCGGCGGCATGTTGGGATTGTGTTCAATGTATTTTTGAAAAACGGCCCGGTTGATCGCCGGCTGGGCGGTCATCTGGGGCACAAACGGATATCCCTGGCTGGCATAGTAGTGGGCGTCGACCGCCATTTGAATCCGCCAGCCCCGGGGACTGACCAGAAACCGGATCAATTGGAACGATGTCCGCGGGTGTTTGGCTCCCAAAGGAATGCAATAGGCGAATCCGCCCGACCATGTGGCGGGATGTTTGCCGGAGGGCGTCGGCGGGGGCGCCAAGCCAAAGCGGAGGTATGGCTTGTACTGCGCAATGGCCTGCACGGACCACCAACCATCGATTTTCATGGCGATTTTGCCGGTGAGAAATGGATCCAGCTGTGGCGCGGTGGAAGAAGTGAGAAACGCGTCGGTCCGGTTGATACCGCCGACCAGTTTGTACAGATGGGCCATGAATCGCAGCGCCCGCACCACCGCCGGCGAATCCATGGTTACCCGCGTGCCGGCGCGGTTCATGAATCGCCCGCCGTCCAGGAAGGCATACATGTACAACCAACTGTTGCCGTAGTTGGGCGCAAAACCAAGCTGAGTCAGATTACCGTAGGCGTCGTAATGCGTCAGGGCCGGTGCATAACGCTCCAGTTGTTTCCACGTTTTCGGCGGCACGGCGTGTCCTGCCTTGTTTACAAAGCCGGCCCGCTTGAGCAGATCGCTGTTGTAAAACAGGACGCGGTCGTCGGTGTCCATCGGAATACCGTATACCTTGCCGCGGTAAGTGGCCTCTTTCCAGCACGGCGGATAGAAATCGCGCGCATAAATTCCCGGCGTGCCGCCGGGTTTGGTTGCGCGCCGGCTGGCCGCGATAAAATGATCCAGTGGAATAAACGCTTTTCTCTGCGCCCAACTGCTGATAGAGAAACGATCCGCCACCACCAGGTCCGGCGGCGCGCCGCCGGCTATCGCGGTCATCAAACGTTCGGGATCCATCGTGCCCTGGTAAAGGGATTCGTGAACCCGCACGTTGGGATGTCTGGCCTCAAAAACCTGGATCGCCGCGTGCAATCCGCGGTCAAACCAGTTTTCCCAGAAGTCGATAACTTTTTTCTTTACCGGCGGGGAAGAAGTCGCGCCGGCACGCGCCGGCATGGAACCGCCCAGTAAAGTTCCCAGGATTATCGCCGCCAGAACTATTGAGAATACTTTTATACGCATGGAATTCGGTTTCGGAAAATATTATTCGACCCGTCCGCGATGGCAGACTGACGCGGATATCGCGCCCGCCGCAAACGTTCGGCCGCATGGCTAGTGCGTTCCCCGCCGAGGGTACAAGGCCTTCACTCTTCGGTGGCGACATTCATGGCGATCTGGAAACGCCGCGGAGAAAGCCCCGGCGGGCGCTTCACAACAAATTTTTTCCCAATTCTCGTGTTGCCGGTGATAACCGCCGCGGCGCAACGCGCTGTAATCCGCACCGCCGGCTTTTCGCGCAACGGTCCCCAACTGTAGAACTGGCACTGGCTGATGGTTGCCGGAGCGCCGTCGAGCAGAAACGCCGGTTCGCCGCGCTTGTTCTTATCCCAACCGAGAAAAGCGCAGCCCATGAAACCGACCGGTCCTTTACCGCGCAAAGTTCCGATGCGGTTCGACGGACCCCAGAACGCGCAGTTTTGAAAACTAACCCGGCCGGTATTGCCCGGTTCAATGATCACACCCTGGGAGTCGGCACGCTGATCGCCGACAAATTCCCCATTGGTGATCAGCAGGCCCGGCGGCTGGGAATTTTCCACGACAACGGCGGCCCGACCACTTGCGTCCGCGCCCAGACCGACGAAATTTCCATTGCAGGCGCCATGCGGACTCTGGGCGAAGTGATAGCCGATGTTGTATCCCAGCACGAAGGTATTGAACACATATTCCCAGTCGCTGCGGGCAATGCGGATGCCCGTGCCATGTTGACTGACCCATTTCCACAACAGCGAGTTTCCATTCGCCCAGAAGGGCCAGAAATGGATATTTTCAATCCGGCCGATGTCATAACACTGATCGACATAAATACCCATAAGCAGGGGCTGGCCATAGACGCGGGCGATATAATGCCGCCCCGCCTGCACCAGATGCATTCCCTGGTATGGATTGGTCAGGGCCACGTCCAACACCGCGAGGTTATCTCCCGCACCGTGTTGGATGGTCCACGGGTAGGGCGCAGGCGCCGCGGCTTGCACGTCCTGCTCGGGATAATAAATCCCCAGGCCGCGAATAGTGACATTGTTGCCCTGACTGGTCAGAAAGGGATGGCCGTCCGGTTTGCCCCGGCCTTCGGTAGGCCAGAGAACGGTTCCGGAATTGCGGACAAAAGCCGGCGGCGCTCGGAATACGCCTTGGAGAGTGGTGTCCGCCGGCAGTACCAGATGGCCTTTGAAAAGGTAGCGGCCCGCCGGGACGGCTGCGATGCCGCCGCCCCGCGCATGAACATGGTCCAGCGCTTTTTGGAACGCGGCGGTATTATCCTTTCGACCATTGCCGATGGCGCCAAAATCACAGACGTTGACGGCGAGACCGCCGGAAACGTGGAGATGCGGTTCCGCAACCGCCGGCACGGCGATGGCGGCGCCTCCACCGGCTGCCGCGGCGGCCAGACCCGCCATGACCGCACCGCCCAGAAAACGGCGCCGACCCGGAATTCGCTCCGTGTCGGAGTGGATAAGTTCCGGCGAACTTGCCGGCCTGCTGGTACTGGGGATTTCTTTTGACATGCGATGTTTCCTGTATGAAATTTGGCCAGGTAATTACCTGGGATGCAAAGCCGCAGCGGGCGAATCTTCATGCCGGTGATGAAACGTGAACTCATGGATACGCCCTTGAACGTATCGGCCGAGGTCCACCAACGCCGGCACGCACTCGCACCGGTAGTATGGGCGGGCCAAGAAAAAAAGCAAGCAAACAATTATGATTGGGTTACTCCGGCGACAAATTTCTCCCTGTTGATTTCGCGCAACCGTTCACGAACAAATTTATGTATCGTCGCACCGGTGGCATACAGGATCGAAGAAATTAGAGAGGCTCAACCCCATCCCCGCATGTTACGTAAAAAGAAAAAAGCCGGGAGTTCGTAAACCCCCGGCTAACGGATGCCACATCAATACCCGCACTCTCCAATTTCCCTTCTGGAAAAAGAAGTGGGATTACTTCTTATGCCAGGGGTGCTTGCGCCCGTGGCGAAGCTTAATCGTGCCAACATGGGTGGCCTTGTGTGGACGCACAATCACCGGATGGGGAATATGACCGCCGCCGACGCCGCGTTTAAACGCCATCACGCGATAACGGCCAATCGGCGCGTTTTGGATGGCGAAAAACCCTTTTTTACCGGTGCGGGTGATTCCGACGGTAAAGTGGCGCCAGATAGTCCGACCGGGCATGGGTTTTCCCATGCGACGGTGCATACCGTGCATTTTCCCCGGGAGGCACATCACGCGGACAATCGCTCCCCGGACGGGTTTGCCTCGGAAGTTCACAACTCTGCCAATGATACTGCCCTTAGGCCAAACGCGATGGTGCGGTGGCGGCCCCGGAGGGCGGGCCAGAGCCATAGTCCCGGCGCCGAGGATCAGCGCCAAGGCGGTGAGGAATGTAACAACGTGTGGGAACTTGAACTTACGCATGGGATACTCCTTGTTTCCTATAAGCGACCACCCCCACCGCGGGGGAGATCTTGTCCACCTTTCATCCTTGCCCCTTGGACCAACCGACGGCCGGCTAATTTGCCATACGCACAACTGCCCTGTAAAGTTTCAGAGCATCGTTGAAAAATACGTTATTTTGGGCCGGGTTTCGCCACCAGAAAGTGAACCTTGCCTCCGTGCGTCGGGATGTCGTTACTCAAACCATACACCCGAAAAAATTGCCGCCGCCCATGATGGTGTAACCGCCGCGCTGCTTATATACTACCCTCCGCATGAAAGCTCAAGAACGTCACGAACTTCAACAAAACGACCTGATAGGCAGCCTGGCCGGCCTGTACGTATTCATCCGCCGTTATGGAATTTATATCCTGCTGGCCCTTGCGGTCGCGGCCTTGGCGTTTGAGTTGATCAAATTCCGTCAGGCGAGTCGCGTCCGCCGGCGCCAGGAAGCATGGATCGCTTTGCGGACCGCGCAAACGCCGCGGGAAATTCAAAAGAATGTCATCGCCGCATACGACATCGCGCCGGTTCGGGCGCAGGCGTATCTAAAAATCGGAGAGATTTATCTTTCCTTGCTGGCGCGGGGAAATCCACCGAAGGGCGTGGGAGGCGTAAAAGCCGGCCGCGAACAGGCAATTCGAGCGGCTGAAAAAGCCTTTACGAAAGTGCTTGCAAAATACCCATCCGAAACGCTGATCGCAGCGCGGGCGCAACTGGGACTGGCCATGACCTACGAAGATGCCGGTCAATGGATCAAGGCCGCGGCGATTTACCGGCGGTTTCTTTCTCCGCATGCCACACCGATGGAAAAGTCATTTGCGCCTCTGGCCGCCTACCGGTTAAAACACCTAAAACAATGGCAAGAACCATTGTTGGTCGGACCGCCGGTGGCCATTGCAACCCGACCGGCGAAACCAGTAAAAGCCGGCGCCAACCCAAAGGCCGCGGCGCGTAAAAACGTCCCGACGACGCAACCATCTGGAAATTGACTCTCCATGGAAAACAATTCGCCCGCAACCGGTGCATTTGGCCCGCTCAATCGCCTGGAACGAATCGGCCTTGTTACGCTGCTGGTCGGGGTGATTGTTTTCGGCGTGGTGACTGAAATTCGATCCGGCGGTTTTCTCAAGCGGCGCATGACCGACGTGGACACCTATTTTCGCGCCGCCTGGGCGGTGCGGGTACACCGCAATCCCTATAATGTCACCGACACTAACGGCTGGCACTACAACTATCCGCCGTTGCTGGCAATTCTGCTGGTTCCGTTGGCCGATGCACCCGCCGGCTGGAGCCGGACCGGCCTTCTCCCTTATCCAGTGTCCGTGGCGATCTGGTTTGTTCTAAGCGTGGGGTTTGTCTGGGTGGGAGCGTGCTGGCTGGCGCGCGCGTTAGAGCAGGTCTCGGAAGATCCCCTGGTAAGAACCCAGCCTCGCTATTGCCGGCGATGGTGGGCCTTGCGCATCCTGCCGATTCTAATCTGTTTGCCGGCGCTGGGCCGCGCCCTGGCGCGCGGTCAGGTAAACGCCCTTCTGGGAATGCTTTTCTGCGGCGCCGGGGCAATGCTGGCTTATCGGCGGCAGATATGGTCGGGATTTTGCATCGGCCTGGCGGCGGCACTGAAGGTGTTTCCCGGATTCCTTTTTCTCTATGCCCTCTGGCGATTCCGCTGGCGCATGATTCTGGGCGGAGGTTTGGCGCTGGTCATCGGCTTGGCCGCCATTCCATTGCTGACCATGGGGCCGCATTCAACCAGCGCGGCGTACCGTCGTTTCAGCCAGGTGATTATCGAGCCGGCGCTGGGGTTGAATCACAACGCCAGCCGCAATCGTGAACTATTCGACATAAATCAAACTGATTCCACTTCTTTCCTGGCGATGATTGACCACACCCTTCATTTCGACCGGCCGGCGCCGGCGCCGAACCGATCCGAAAAAATCGCCAGCTGGCTGATTTCGTTCGTTCTGGTCGGTCTGACACTGGGTGTTGAACGCCGCCGGCGAAAACATGATCCCATTTTCCGCAATCTGTTTTTCGGCATGCTGATCGTCATCATGCTGCCGATGATTCCCATTTGCCATCCCCATTATTTCTGCATGGTTCTGCCGCTGGTGACAACTCTTCTGGCGGCACGTTGGGAGCGGGACCGGAAACTGCCGATCGGCTGGCCGCTGGGACTGGTGTTCGCCTTTTTCGCCCTCTCTCATATCCTCACGGTACTGCCTCCCTTTCACATTCTGCGCGGCCTGGGGCTGGTGACATACGGAGGACTGGCGCTCTGGGGCGCGGGCCTGGTGATGATGTGGAAATGGCTGCCGACACCGCCGACGGCAACGAATGGATAGGCGGCGATACGCGCCAACCGGCGCCTCGGCGCCGGCGGGGTTTGTTATTCCCGGCACGCCGGGAGTCGCATACGGTGATTCTTCAATCAATCCCGGCGAACGCGGAGATTTCTGGCCGGCAGATCGCCCACGATGAAAGGTACGCTGCTTACATTGAAATCAACGGGTTCACCACGAATAAGCCAGAGCAGCGGCGCCCCGCTGATCTTCGACGCCAGATCCAGAACCTCCACCGGAGGCACGCGCTCTTTTTCATAGTAGTTGTAAGTCGAGGATGAAAGGCCCAGGAGGTATGCAAACCGCGACTGGCCGCGCCGCCCGCAAACCTGCATCCGCACCTGCCGCAATCGTTCGCAAATCAGCGCGTAATTTCCACGAAGATTTGTTTGGGGCGATAAAGTAGGCATAAGCATCTCCTGGTATGATATAAGATCAATTTTGGCGCCCGTCGGATCATGATCGCCCGTATCCGGACTCGAATCACAGCGTGCATGCTCCGGCGTGTTCCATACATTTCATATTTACCGCCGCAAAAAAGAACGTTGCCAGTTCCCTTCCTATCCCCAACCACTGGATTATAACGCAAAACCGTGAAAACCAGCTACCTCCGCGAATATCCCGGAACACACGGCAAGGTCAAGAACCAAGTTTCCGCGGTACGCCATGGCCGCCGGCGGCTTTGGGCCTCGGTACACCTGCCGGCCAAGGAGCCCGCTCGATCAAAGGTCGGGTTCCCTGGAAGAATGGCGGCGCAGGACCAATCCATGCACGGCCAAAATACAGATCGCCGTCGGTTAAAAGACCGTCAAAGTACAACCTCTGGCCGGGTTTAGCCATGAACGTGCTGGTTTTACTCCCCTGGTAAAAAAACACCGAGGAGCGGTTCCACCATGCCGTGATGCGCCTGCCATCAAACCGGACCACGGCGGATTCCAACCACGGATCGACCCGAAGTACCCGGACGGTTCCGCGGCAGGAATAAACCGAACCAGGCTTGCCGGACCAATTCGTGGTCCGGCAACCGGCAAGCCCCCCAAGAAGTCCACCCATCATCAGCAGCGGCCATACCGCATGAAAAGCTATCCGCCATGAATCATGTACGACACGGCGGCGTGGGCGACGGAGCGATTGGCGCTTTGGAACCGGTAATTTCCCGCCTATCATATTCATAATGAATCAGACTTTCGCTCAAGCCGGCGCCGGGTCGGACGCTGATGACAACGCAATCCAACTCCATGACGTGCATAAATCGTATCACCAGGGGCGGGTTCGCGTACAAGCGCTGGCGGGTATTAATTTGCGGGTTCAATCCGGCGAGTTTACGGCCATCATGGGCGCCAGCGGTTCCGGTAAATCCACGCTCCTGCATTTGTTGGCGCTTCTGGATAAACCCGACCGGGGCGATATTTGGGTTTTGGGTCGGAACATCGAGCGATTAACGGAACGGGAGGCGACGCTTTATCGCCGCCGGGGGGTCGGTGTGGTATTTCAACAATTCAATCTCATTCCCACACTCACGGCCATGGAAAACATTCTGCTGCCCGCCCGCCTGGCCGGCTCGTGCGATGCGGCGATTCAGACATGGGCGGCTGAAATAGCGGACGCGCTACATCTGGGATCGCGCCTGGGGTATCGACCCGATGCGCTCTCCGGCGGCGAACAGCAGCGTACTGCCATCGCCCGCGCTCTGATTATGCGGCCGACTTTGCTGTTGGCCGACGAGCCAACGGGAAATCTTGATTCGGCCAGCACGAATCAGTTCTGGAAACTGCTGCAGGAGATGCTGGCGCGGGTTCGTACCACCGTTTTGGTGGTTACCCATGAATTGTCCACCGCCTTGCAGGCGCGGCGGGTAGTGGTACTGCGCGACGGGCGCATAGCGGGAGATTTCTGTGTCACGCCCGAAGATGATATGGCCACTCTGGCCGCTCGTTATCAGGAATTGGCGGGGTAGGCCGCTCCGCCACCTGCCGGCGACGGCAGTGATTCTGGCCGGCACGGCGCTGGTCATGACCACCGCCGCGGCCCTGGATTGCGCCCGCGCCACCTTCCAGCGGAATCTCAGTGCCTTGATCGGAAACGTGGATATTCGCATCCGACCGATCGGCTCCCGGCGACTTTTACCGCCGGGGGTTCTGACCCGCGTACGGCGGTACCAGCAGGTGGAATGGGCCGGCGGAATTCGCATCGCCCATCTGGAGATCGCCCATGGTTCACATGCACGGGTCGCGCGAATCGTGGGGCTTTCCCGAACGGCGCTGCGGCGCTTCCATTTCTTCACCCTGGCTGCGGGTCGAAGACTCTCCGGCCAGACAAGACAGGTGGTTCTGGATGGCGCCCTGGCCCGGCGATTGCATCTGCGCGTGCATGGTTTGGTTATGCTCACGGAGGCGGCAAACCGCAGCGTCCCGGCGGTGGTTGTGGGGCTGACGCACCGTTCCGTGATCGGCCGGTTTGTGGAGCAACCCACATGTTATGCGCCCCTGGCCCTGCTTCCGCCGCTAGCGCGCGCCGGGCGTAAATTTAGTGAAATAGATATAAAAATTCGGCGTGGTATCTACTCCGCCATTTTCAGCCGCGAACTGCAAAAACAGATCCCGACTGCGGCTGGAATTCGCGTGCGCCCGGCTGACCAGGCCCGCCGCGCCTTCGCCTCCGTCCGGGGGGTTTTTCGCAAACTACTTTGGCTGGTGAGTCTGCCGATCGCCATGGGAGCCGCGCTGCTCATTCTGGTCGTGATGACCATGGGAAAGCACGAGCGTGTGCGATTTTTCGGTCGGCTCCGCTGTCTCGGGGCGTCGCGGGCGCAGGTCCTCACCCTGGCGGCACTGGAAGCTTCTGTGCCCGCTGTGGCGGGGACCGCAGCGGGAATTGCCTGTGGATTCCCCGCAACCCGCCTGCTGCGATGGTATTTTCCCTCCATTTTCGCCGTGTATCACGTCGGCGCAGGCGCTGTGTGGGCGGCATTACTGACCGGTCTGACCGCCTCGGCAATCGGAATTTTGATTCCGCTTGCGCAGGCCTGGCGAAGCGAACCCATGGCGGCGGTATGCATCGCCGGCGCCGGGCCGGCGCGCCGTCGCATCTGGCCATTGGCCCTGGCGGGAATTTCCGCGGTGGGGGCACAAATGTTGCTATGGCATATTGGCAATGCGGTAACGGCGGTATGGCTCTATGCCCTGGTCGGCGCGCCGCTGTTATTATTCGCCGCCGCCATGTTTGCGCCGCCGATGGTGGTGTGGCTGGAGAAGCCGGCTTCTGCAATACTGGCCCGAATATGGGGTGTCCGGCGCGAATTGCTCCGGGGCGTCTGGTCACGGGCGCCCTACCGATCCGGCGCCGCGACGGCGGCGTTGCTGGTGGGAGTGGCATTTTTCGTCGCGCTGCGCAGCCGGGGGGACGGGTTGCTCCAATCCTGGGAGTTTCCGGCCCAATTTCCCGATGTGGTCGTATTCAGTCCCTTTCAGCCGTTGCCCGCAGGGCGCGTGGCGAAACTCCAAGCCAGAGTTTCCGGCGTGGCAGCCGCTTCCGCCCTGACCGCCTTCTGGGTTCAGGCGCGCGTGGGCGGCGCACCGTTTCGCACCATGCTTTTTGTGGCCGTTGAGCCGCGATCATTTGCAAAAATGATTGATCTGAAGTTCCATCCATCCAATCGTAAAAAAGCCTTGGCGCTGCTGGACCGCGCCGCCGGAGTGCTGGTGGCCGCCCCAGCGCAAAGACACGAAGGACTCGAACCGGGGCGACGGATCACTTTCCAAACGCCGCACGGCGTTGTTTCCCTGCACATCGCGGGAATGGTGCAATCGCAAGGCGTCAACATCGCCCGCGGGTATCTTCGAGTCCAGAGGATATTTCATCGCATTTCTTCTCTTGCAATCGTTGGCACGCTGGGCGAGGCGGAAAAATTTTTCGATTTCACCGGGGTCAACGCGTTGCTGGTGAAGGTAAAGCCCGGCTGGCGAGGCATGGCGGTCCTGGAAGCGATTAAGGCCTACCTGGGGCGCCCCCGCAAACCTTCTTTTCTTGCGTCTGTTTTTAATCTGCAACCGCTGGAACTGCACGGCGCCACGGTGCAGCAAATGAAGCGGCAGCTTGATCGTGTGGTTCGACGGATCATGCGCGCCTTAACGATCGCGGCGGGACTGGCACTTATCCTGGCGTCGGTGGGCGTGGCGGCGCTGGGCGCCGCCGCCGTACGGGCACGGCGCTACGAATTCGGCGTGTTGCGGGCTCTGGGCGCCCGGCGCGGTCAGATCATCCGTATGATTCTGGCGGAATGGACGCTCCCGATCGGCGTCGCCATCGTCCTGGGGTCGCTGCTCGGGTTGTACATGAGTTTCATGGGTACGCGGGTGGATCATCGTCTGGCGGGCTTCGCCTCTCGTTTTGTGATCGCCTGGGAATCGTTGCCGGTGGCGGCGGGCGGCGCCGCCGCCGTCGCTTTATTGGCCGTGTTGGCGCCCGCGGCGCAGGCGGCCGGCGTGGGCATACGCGCCTTGCTGGCCCGGGGGCGGGATTAGAGCCTGTTCGGACAGGCGCCGAGTCCGGTCAGCATCAGCAGCGCGGTTGACATATAGACGACCATGATTAGTATCGGCGGTGCGGCCCGCTGATTGTGGCAAGGCGATATGGGGACTATGACCGATCGAGAAAAATTCGCTACTCATGAACTGGCGATCGTCCTGAGCCATTACGACATCGGAGCGATCGACTCGATCAAGGAGTTTCCGCGCGGATCGCGCAAGTCGCCCAAGCTCCTGATTCGCACCGACCGCGGCGAGTTCCTGCTCAAGCGCCGGGCGCGGGGCAAGGATGATCCCCGCAAGGTGGCCTTCTGCCACGCCCTGCAGCGCTATCTGGCGCAGAAGCAGTTTCCCCTGCCGCATCTGATCGCCACACGAAAAGACAACCAATCAATGCTCCAGCTACCAGGCCACATTTATGAACTTTTCGAGTACATACGCGGCGGCGGCTACGACAACTCGCCGGAGGCCGCCTTCGATGCGGGCCGCGTTCTGGCCCTGTATCACAAACTGTTGCACGATTACACGCCTCCCCAAGCCCCTCCCACGGGCAGTTATCACAATTCGCGATACCTTGAGAGCAGCCTGGATCAGATTCCCGAAACCTTTCTCCGCGGACCGCAGGCGAAGAAGGCCGACCCCCAACAGGTTGCGCATACTCTCGAAGATTTGCGGACCATCTATGCGGACGCCGCGGCGCGGGTCAATCGGCTGGGATTGCCGAATTGGCCCCTTCAGATCGTGCATTGCGACTGGCACCCGGGCAACATGCTCTTTCGCAACCAGCGCGTGGTGGCGGTGATCGACTACGATGCCGCCCGGATCCAGCAGCGCGTCATCGACCTGGCCAATGGCGTTATGCAGTTTTCGATCATCGGCGGGGGCGAAGATCCGGACACCTGGCCGGACCACCTGGATGAATCCCGCTTCCATCGCTTCATTCGCGGCTACGATGCGGTGCATGTGATCTCCACCGCCGAACTGCGGGCGGTTCCGTGGCTGATGATCGAGGCCATGGTGGTGGAAAGCGCGTTTCACATTGCCGCGACCGGTTCTTTCGGACATATAGAAGGATTCGGATTTTTGAAAATGATAGAGCGCAAGGTACAATGGATTGTCCAAAATATGGATCGCCTGGTGGAACCGGCCTGCCAATAAGCCCGCACGCCGGGATCCGCTCCCCGCAAAATCGCCACACCCGCAATGGAGAACTCCCCCATGTACTGGACCCGCACCTTGATTCCCACCACCCGTGAAACGCCCGCCGAAGCGGAAATTCCTTCCCACCAGTTGATGATTCGGGCGGGGCTGATCCGGCAAGTCTCCGCCGGCGTGTACGATTGGCTGCCTCTGGGCTGGCGGTCGCTGCGGAAAATTTTCGCCATTATCCGCCAGGAAATGAACGCGATCGGAGCGGAGGAGATCCACATGCCCGCTCTGCTGCCGGCGCAACTCTGGAAGCGAACCCGGCGCTATTTTGACTACGGTCCGCTTCTTTTCCGTCTGGCGGACCGCAAAGAAGCGGAAATGATACTCGGTCCGACGCATGAGGAATGCGTGACCGAACTGGTCCAGGCGTATGTGCGCAGCCACAAGCAGTTGCCGCTGACGCTTTATCAGATTCAGAGCAAATTTCGCGATGAAGCCCGTCCCCGCAATGGCCTGCTGCGGGTGCGCGAATTTTTCATGAAAGACGCCTACAGCTTCCATACTTCATTGGAAAGCCTCCACGAAACATACCAGGCGATGTATGGGGCATACGTGCGCATTTTCCGGCGCTGCGGCGTTCCGGCGATACCGGTGGAGGCCCAGAGCGGTCCCATTGGCGGCGATGCCAGCCATGAATTCATCTGCCCCTGCGACTCCGGCGAAGATGTGATCGTGCGATCCGAAGACGGCTCGTACGCGGCGAACCTGGAACAGGCCGGACGCGCCGATGGGGGCGGACGGACTCTCGCCGACGCACCTGCCGCGCCGCCGGGCGAATTGCACAAAATCCATACTCCCGGGACGACATCGATTGAACCCGTCTGCCGGCTATTGCATGTTCAACCACAGCAGATGATTAAAACACTGGTCTTTACCGCCAATGCCGGCGAGTCGCGACAATGGGTTGTCGCCTGTGTGCGCGGCGATCATGAAGTAAACGAGGCCAAACTTCGCAAGGTGGTTGGCAATATGGAACTGGCCGAGGACCAGATGGCGCGAGCGGCAGGTTTCGTCATCGGTTTCGTTGGACCGCACGTGGTTAACCGCGTCCAGGCTCGCCTGGTAATCGATCCGGACGCACTGATGGTTCCCGTCGCGGTCACGGGCGCCAATGAAGCCGACTGGCACGTAACCAATTTCAACTGGAAAAATAATCTTTCCGCCGCCCGGTGTGGCGACGCCGTCGTGGCGGACATTCGCAACGTCACGCCGGAAGATCGCGCTCCCAACGGGGCCAGACTAACCTTCCACAAAGGAATTGAACTGGGACACGTGTTCAAACTGGGAACCAAATACAGCGACGTTTTGGGGGCGACGTATCTGGATGAAAAGCAGCAGAGCCGACCGATGATCATGGGTTGTTACGGTATAGGACCGGGACGGATCATGGTTGCCGCGCTGGAGACGCGGTTCGACGCCGATGGCATCCGCTGGCCGATGGGCATCGCTCCCTTTCATGTGGTTATCACTCCGATCAAATATGAGGGCCGGGTCAAAGACATCGCCGATCGGCTGCATACCGAACTCCAGCAGCGCGGCGTGGATGTACTGGTGGACGATCGCGACCAGCGGCCCGGAGTGAAGTTCAAGGACGCCGACCTGATCGGCATACCGTTGCGGATCGTAATCGGTGAAAAAGGCCTTTCCGGCGGACAGGTGGAACTTAAGCGGCGGGAGGAAAAACAGGCGACTCTCGTGGCGCTGGAAAATCTGGCTGATACCGTGACCAACTTGATACGCGCGAATGTATAACGTTCGCGTAACCGCAACGCCGGACGGGATCCGTGCACGTCGGTGGGCGCCGGGCCGTGCACGTGGCCGGCCAGGACGATGGCCACCGCGAGCAAATTAAAAAGCGAGTGCATGGTGATGTCGGCCCAGATGTTTCCGGTCCGTTCGTAGACGTAGCCCAGGCCGACGCCGAGAACAAATAATCCCGGCAACCAGGCCTGATCTCCCGGCATCACGGCGTAATGAACAAGGGAAAACACGGCGGCGGAAATCAAAATGGCCACCCAGCGATCCACCGGAGCTATATTCACATTCGCGACAGGGGCGGGAGCGGCCGCCGCTGGCGGGGAATTCCCGGTTTCGGTGATGGCCGGGGGCGCAGCAATTTTTTCGGGAGCACCCCTAAAATGGCGTTGATCGCCACGTATTTTCCCGGCCGCAACATCCATGTTGGGCGGTGCTCCCGAAAAGATTTCGGCGCCCGTGACCGATGTTGGCGGAGTTTTGGGACGACGGCCGCGGGCTACGGCGCCGGCGATATAAGATTGAAGCAGGCCGCGAAAGAAAAACTCTTCGGAAATGGGAGCGGATACACAGGCCATGAATATCAGCATCAACAACGGACCCGCCGCCGGGTGCGACTGCATCGCCTTGAGCAGCGGATGCTCCGGCGGAGGATGATGAACCAGCAGTTTGTTGAGCTGATAAAAGATCGCCAGAGTGAGATAGAGCACCGGCGCCAGCAGCAGATAGGCCGCCGCGCCGCGCAGAACACCGCCCGGCAAACGGCGCGGCGATATTCCCATCCTCCGCCAGCTGCCATCGAATCTTTCGCGAGCAATCAATATAATGACGATCACGACGACGATGCGGGCGAACGTATCAATCACGAGCGGCGCCCAATGCGTCCAGGCTATTGGCGAATGGAGATTGCCGGGGGAAAACAGCATGGCTCCGAAGATTTCAGCGACCAGATAAGCCCAGACAACCAGCAGAACATGCCAGATGGTGAGCCGGTTGAGGCGCTGCGGCGCGGAGCGCAGCGGGCGTGACGAAAATACGCCCAGCCACACCATGGCCAACACGCTTGCAGCGATCAAAAGAAGCGGTACAAAATTTGCGACGATAATGGCTGCCTCTGTGAAAAAAGGAATCATAGGCTGAATATTCTCCGGAAAATCGTCGAAACGAAAAAGGATGAAATCGCGGCGGCGCGCCGGCAAATCGGTATGGAAGAGCTTGCCGAGCGCTCGGGCCGCGCCCCGGCTGTAAGAAACTTTTTCGCTGCCATTACCCGCCAACCGGACGGACTGGTCAATGTGATCGCGGAAGTGAAAAAGGCTTCCCCTTCGGCCGGAGTGATAACATCCGATTTCGATCCCGTTGCCATCGCCGAAAGTTACCATGCCGCGGGCGCCGATGCGATCTCGGTTCTTACCGACCGGACTTATTTTCAGGGGCGCCTGGAGTTCCTGGCGCAGGTACGCGCGGCCGTGCCGTTGCCCGTGCTGCGAAAAGATTTCATCATTGATCCATACCAGGTGTGGGAATCGCGGGCGGCCGGGGCCGACGCCATTTTGCTGATCGCCGAGATACTCACGGATTCAGCCCTGCTGGACCTGTTGATTCTCTCGGCCCAGTTGCGGCTGACCGCCCTGATTGAAGTGCATGACCTGGACAACCTGCTGCGGGTGCGTTCCATGTTGGGATTTCCGACGCGCAGCTACAGCCTGCTGGGGATTAACAACCGCGACTTGACCACATTTCGCGTCGATCTGGGAACCAGTCTGCGAATGGCGGAATTCGTGCCGGACAAGTCCGTTCTGGTGGCGGAAAGCGGCATCAAGAACCAGGCGGATGTACGGCGTCTGGCGGCGGCGGGCATTCAGTCGGTGTTAATCGGGGAAACCTTGATGCGCAGCGGCGATGTCCGCGACACGCTGGCCAACCTCAAGTGCCTTTCCCGCCCGGCTTGACCCGGGGAAATCAAAAAGATCGACTTCGACGGTGTCCGCGAGATGGTGGCGGACATCTCATCGTAACGAACGCAACGGGAGGCCCCGCACAGCGCTATCTTTGACGCACCGCGGGACGGGCGATTCTCGAGAAAGGTAACCGTTCACGGGGTTAGAAAAATAACGATTGTCCTGGCGAATAGATGCTTTCCAAAACCCGCCAGGCCCTTGCGTGGCCAGAGCCGCCCTTTTGTAGAGACCGCCGCCGGCGGCGCCACTTGAAGACGGAGCAGGTGAACAGGCGACCGCAGGTGGCGTTGTGTTCCATGCGACCGCAGTACTTTTGCGCCAGCCTTATTTGCTCTCCTGCTCCCCGGCTCTAAATTCCACTGCTCTATGTTTGCCCGCAGGCAAAC
>JAJYDU010000045.1 GCA_021790475.1 Planctomycetota bacterium
TATTGGTGTCCTCACCCGCTTGTGCCCTTGGGGGAGGCTCCGCGGCGTTATGAACAAGGCTTGTTTTGTTGGAATTCTGGCCCGGCCCGGAAAAATTGCCACGCCCGTGAACGGTTGGAAAACATCTCCCTCTTGAATGCGTGCGGTATATCGAAAGCCGCCGGTTTCCCATATACGCTCAGAGACAGGCTCTTACCCGCGGCCGACGCGTTTGAAAAATTCCACTTCGTCGATCACCTCCACCCCGATCTTCCGGGCCTTATGGAGCTTACCTCCCGGATTCGCGCCGGAGAGGACAAAGGATGTCTTTTTACCAACACTTTCGGAAACCTTTCCGCCGAGCGATTCAATCATCTCCTTGATCTGATCGCGCGTGTACTTCTCCAGTTCGCCGGTGACGACAATGGTTTTTCCCGAAAGCGGGCCGGCCGTCGTTGCCGCGGTTCCGGTGACGTCCCGGCGTACCGAAACGCCCAGCTCGGCCAATTCCCGGAGCAACTCCAGTCCCGGACCGTGATGGAGAAAATCGTAAATGGATTGCCCGACCACTTCGCCGATGTCGGGTACGGATTCGAAATCCACGACACGGGCGGCGGCCAGGGCTTCGAGATTTTCAAATCGCCCGGCCAGAACGGCGGCGGTTCGTGTTCCAACGTGCAAAATACTTAATCCCGCCAGGAGGCGTTCCCATCCGCGGTTTTTGCTCTGCTGAATGCCGGCCAGCAGATTCTCGGCCGATTTTTGGCCCATGCGCTCCAGCGGCAGCAGATCTTCCAGCTTGAGCCGATAGAGATCGGGAATCGACTGGACCAGCTTCGCGTTGATCAGTTGCTCAATAATGGCTGATCCGAGATTTTCGATGTCCATCTGGTTTCGTCCGCCGAAATATTTGAGCCGTTGGGCCAGTTGGGCCGGACAGGTAACATTCGTGCAGCGGACAAAACCGCCGGCATGGATCACCGGTCCTTTGCAGGCGGGGCAATAAGATGGCGGCTCAATGATTTGGGCATGGGGTGGGCGGGCTTCCGGCACAACTCCGACCACGTAGGGAATCACCTCGCCCGCCTTCTGCACGATCACCCGGTCGTGCCGGCGGATGTCCTTACGCCGAATTTCATCAAAATTATGCAGGCTGGCCCGGTATACCTGTGTACCGCTGACAAACACCGGCGGCTGAAATTCCGCCACCGGCGTAATCGTGCCGGTTTTGCCCACCTGGAATACCACATTGGCCAGTTCGGTACTGGCCTGCTCCGGTTGATATTTGAAGGCGATACACCACCGTGGCGCCCGGGCGGTTGACCCCAGCGCGCGGCGTTGGGAAAGCAAATCCACTTTTACCACCACGCCGTCGGTATCGAAGGGAAGCCTTTTTCGTAATTCGGCGAATTGGTGGAGAAATTCGATCGCCTCCTGAATATCCCGAGCCGGCGTTACGTGCGGCGCCAATTGAAAACCAATTGCCTGCAGATACGCCAGCCATTGCTGATAGCCGCTGAATTCAAATCCTTCCACCACTCCCTGGCCATGTGGCAGAAAATGCAATTGGCGCGCCGCCACCAGCCGGGGGTCCAGCAGTTTAAGCGTACCGGCTGCGGTATTGCGCGGATTGGCGTAAGGCTCTTCGCCCGCCTCTTCCTGCCGCTGGTTGATCAGCACAAACCGCCGGCGTGTCAGAAACGTCTCGCCGCGCACTTCCAGCACGCGGGGAATCGATGGGGGAAATTCCCGGCCCGCGGAATCCCCCGTCGCCGGCGCAGGCAGCCGAAGCGGAATATTGCGGATGGTTCGGGCGTTGGCCGTTACATCGTCGCCGCTGGTTCCATCGCCGCGCGTGGCCGCCAGCGCCAATCGGCCGTCTTCGTAACGCAAAGAAAGCGACACACCGTCAATCTTCGGTTCGCATACGTAGGTAAAGTCGCTCCCCCCCAGCAGTTTGCGGACGCGCGCGTCAAACGCCAGCAACTCGCCTTCGGTATAGGTGTTGTCGATGGAGATCATCGCAATGGCGTGGCGAACCGCGGCGAAGCCCTCCACCGGCTGCCCCGCCACCCTCTGCGTAGGCGAATCAGGAGTGACAAGGTCCGGGCGCGCCTCTTCCAACTCCCGCAACCGGCGAAAAAGTTCATCATACTCCCGGTCGTCAATTTCCGGCCTGGCCTGGTCATAATAAAGCTGATCATGCCGGTGGATGGTCCGCCGGAGTTCTTCGATTTGTCCGGCAATGCTCTCGCAATAGCTATCGGAAGAGCCGATCTTCGCTTTGCTCATGGCGATTTTTCCCGTTGTCTTAGAGCCACCAGCGCAACCAATAGGCCAGCGTATTGAGAATTTTTTCTCCGGTGGTATTGTGCTCGACATCCGCCAGGCGCACGCGCCGGCTGTGGCGGAGTTCGTAGCGGCATATCCGCCGGATCGCCGCGGCGAATCGCGGGGAGCGTATCACCGCCAGGAATTCCAGATTCGTCCATAGGCTTCGCGGATCGATATTGGCGGATCCCAGGATGGTCCACTGCCGGTCGATCACCACCACCTTGCTGTGCAGCACCCGGCTGGCGCGCTCGTAGATGCGGATTCCCGAGCGCAGCAGTTTGTGATACAGATAGCGCGTGGCCAATTGGGCGATGCGCACGTCCGTTTTTGCCGGCACAATCACGTGTACCCGTACCTGCCGGCGGCGCGCCGCCAGCAAAGCGCGCAAGACGCGGCGGACGGGAATGAAATACGCCATGGCGATCACAACCTGATGCCGCGCGCGGCGCAGCAATTTTCGATACACCCGCGCCGCCCGGCTGAAGCTTAAGCCCGGGCCGCTGTCAAAAAAATGGATCGATTCTTCCGCCGGGATCAGCTTCACCCGGCGATATTCCTTCGGCCGCCGCCGCAGGTACTGGCCCTTGGCGTGCAGCCACGAGCGGTGAAAACTGTGGGCGATTTCCTGCTGTTGGGGGCCTTGCAACCGCACATGCAGATCGCGCCAACCGAGCGTCGGAGCCTGCCGTTCGTCGGTTTGCAGAAAGGTCAAGTCCCGTCCGTGATCCACAATGTTCATGCCGCCGAAATAGGCGCAGACGTCGTCAATCACCAGCAGTTTGCGGTGGTCGCGCCGGTTGAGAATGGTAAAGAACGAAAACTTCCGCAGCGCTTCCCAGAGGCTGTGGTAGGCATGGACCTGCACGCCGGCGCCCCGCAGGTCGGAGAATAATTCCGGGCCGGTGGCCTGCGATCCCACGGCGTCGTAAAGCACCCGTACGTCCAGCCCTTCCGCGGCGCGCCGCATCAGTGCTCCGGCGATAGCGCGCCCGCTGGCATCGTTGGCGAAAATATAAGTCTCCAGCCAGATGCACGACTTCGCCGCCGCCATATCCGCCAGCATGGCGTGAAAAAGAACCGGCGCTTCGGTGTAGAGCGATAAAGCGTTCCCTGCCACCTCGATGCGGACCGCCTGCCCGGCCGCCACCGGGTCAAGATTCGGAGTTACCGTTGCCTGGCTTGTTGCCATATTGCGCTCGCGCCGCCATCCTGAGCACCACGGTCTTACGCCGGCGCGGACCAGAGCCCCGCGACTGCTAAACATTGTCCGGCGCCTATTTCGGTACTCTTATGGAACCATCGAAGAGTTCCGTGGGAGTAAAGAACCGTTCGATCTCGACTTGCGCCGCCTCCGGCGAATCACTGCCATGAATCAGATTCAAGCTGCTGGATAATCCAAAATCACCGCGTATCGTCCCCGGCTCGGCCTGGAATCCGAACGTCGCCCCCATCATTTTCCGCACGACTTCAATGGCGTGCTCGCCCTGGAGCACCAGCAGCACCACCGGTCCGGCGGTCATGAAGTTGATCAACCCCTGATAAAATGGTTTCCCCTTGTGCATGGCATAATGTTCTTGTGCGGTTGAAGCGTTCATTCGTGTAAGTTTTATCGCCAGGATATGGAAACCTTTCCGCTCGAATCGTTCGATGATTGTGCCGATCAAGCCGCGCGCCACCGCATCCGGCTTGAGAATAATCAGCGTTCGTTCCATCTGGATGGTCTCCAACTTGGCGCGCCGCCGCGCAATATATCAGGAACATCCTACGTGAATAGGCTCCCGCGGCAAGCCCCGCCGGTAAGGCCGCCCGGGGATATCCAGTGGCGTCAATCTCCGGCTTGTTCCCTGGCGAGTTAAAGTATGGTCAAATATACCGGTCATGACCGATCCACCCGCGGAGGTATCCGCTGAAAAGATCGTGGCGGCGCCCGGCGGCGCACCGCCGCCGTTCGACGAATCGCCGGCCCGCCGATGGCGCCGTTGGATCGTTCCGCTCCTGCCCGGTGTTTTGATAACCGCTCTGGTTTTTCTGGTTTATGCGCCGCTGATTCATGGCGGTTTCATCTGGGACGACTCGGGGGGGCTGGTCCATAATCATTTCGTGCATCACTGGCGGGGTCTGTGGTATATATGGTTTGTACCTTCCGCTTCCATTCAATATTACCCCCTTGTTTTCACCGCTTTCCTCCTGCAGTACAAACTTTGGGGGCTCCATGCCGCCGGCTTTCACGTGGTCAACATCGCGCTCCAGGCACTCAACGCCATTCTTCTCTGGCGAATTCTTCGGAAGCTGGGACTCAAAAGCGCCTGGCTGATCGCCGCCATTTTCGCCATTCATCCGGTGCAGGTGGAAACCGTCGGATGGGTGGCCGAGCAGAAGAACCTTATCTCCGCGGCTTTTTATTTCGCCGCCGTTCTCGCCTGGATACGCATGGTCCGTCTGGACAAAGCGGAGCGGCTCCCGGCGCGATCGTCCTTCCATCCGGCAGGGTGGTATCTGCTGGCAACGTTGTTTTTCGTCCTGGCTCTGCTGGCCAAGACCGACGCCTGCACCTTGCCGGCGGTTCTTCTGGCTATCGCCTGGTGGAAACGCGGCCGGCTGGCGGAGAGCGACATCAACCCCACCGTGCCCTGGTTCTTTCTCGGATTTCTGATGGCGGCCATGACCGTTTACCAGGAGCACACACAGGTGGGCGCTCATGGTCCGCAATTCCGATTTACCATCGTAGAGCACCTGTTGATCGCCGGCAAGGACCTGTGGTTTTATCCTCTCAAGCTTTTCTGGCCTTATCCGCTGCTGGAGGTCTACCCCCGCTGGAACACCGCCGCGCCAATCGGCTGGCAATGGATTTTCCCCGTTGCCGCTCTGGTCGTACCCGTGGTTTTGTTTCTGCTGCACAAAAAAATTGGTCGCGGTCCTTTTGCCGCAGTGGCATTCTACGGTCTGAGCATATCTCCTGTCCTCGGTTTCATTGCTTTTTACACCATGCTCTACACTTTTGTGGCCGATCATTACCAGTACCTGGCCTGCATCGGAATCTTGGCGCTGGTTGTGGAAACAGGCCGGCGGGGCTTGCAATGGCTGGCCGACCTGGCGCGGCGCGGCGACCCCGCCGCCAGGGCCACGGCGCCGGGCCAGGCTCTGCCCGTCACCGCCGCGGTCGCTTTAATCGCCGTTCTGGGCGTATTAACCTGGAACCAGAGCGAGCTATACGAACCACCGATCCACATTTGGGTTCATGTCCTTCGCTTCGAACCGAATTCCACGGTGGCCTTGCAGCAGGTCGGCGCGTACGAGTGCGACCAGGGGCATCTGACGGTGGGATTGTCCATGCTGATGCGGGCGTACCGGCTCGCCAAAGGGACCGATCCGGTGGTTGATTCCGACCTTGGCGATGTGTATTCCCGGAAATACCACAACTACGCCAAGGCCATTGTTTACTACCGGTTCGCCCTGGCGTCTGATCCCCGTGATTTATCCAATATCCGGCACATCGTGCATTGTTACGAAAAACTCGGCCAATGGGCGATGGCTTTCGCCGATTTACACCGCGGTCTTATGGAATATCCCCGTTCGGCGGCCCTGCATTTCGCGCTGGCGAACGCTTTGACCTATTGGCATCAATACAGTGCGGCCGCCGGGCAATACCGTCTGACCATCCGATACGAACCAAACAACACCAAGGCTCTTTACGATCTGGCTGTGACATTGGAAAAGATCGGCCAGTGGCGCAAGGCGATCCCCTTTTATCAGCGCGCCGTGCGGGTGTCGCCGCAGTTCTCTCTCGGTTATTTCGAATATGGAAAGTGTCTATTTCTCCATGACCGGCCGGCGCTGGCGGCGGTTCAATTCCGAAAGGTGATTCGGCTCCAGCCGCGAAACTCTCACGCTTACCACGCTCTGGCCCGGGCGCTGCGGGCCTTGGGGCATCGCCGCCAAGCCGCCGCCTGTCTTACTTTGGCCGCGAAGTTGGAACGAGAAAAGCAACCCCATCCGGGCCAGGCCCGCTCCCCGCGTTCGCCGGTAAAGCACGTTCAGAAAATTCCGCACCGGTTCGGTGGGAACCCGTAAATGGGATCAACAGGGCGGAAGAAAAATTTATTTGCCGCAGTAGTCGATCGTGCGCGCAATCGCGGACCGCAACTCGCTGCGGGGGACAATGCGGTCGATGAAGCCTTTATCCTGCAGGAACTCGGCGCATTGAAACCCTTCCGGCAGTTCCACCTTGATGGTATTGGCGATGGTGCGCGGCCCGGCAAAGCCGATCATCGCCCGCGGTTCGGCGAAAATGATATCTCCGAGCATGGCGAAACTCGCGGTCGTGCCGCCCGTAGTCGGATCCGCCAGTACGCTGATAAACAACCCGCCGGCACGGTGCAGCCGCGCCAGCGCCGCCGCCGTCTTGGCCATCTGCATGAGGCTGATGGTGCTTTCCTGCATCCGCGCTCCACCCGAACACGACACAATTACCAGGGGCAGGTTATCGGTCGTCGCGCGCTCGATGGCCCGTGTGATTTTCTCGCCCACCACCGCCCCCATGGAGCCGGCCAGAAAGTAAAAGTCCATCGCCGCCAGCACCGCCGGTCGCCCTTTAATGAAGGCTCGACCGGTCAGCACGCCATCATTGCTTCCAGTCTTATTTCTGCTTTCCGTCAACTGCTCTCTGTAGCTCTTGCGAGCGATAAAATTGAGCGGATCGATCGAGGCCAGTTCAGCATCCATTTCTTCAAAACTGCCGGTATCCGCAAGCATGTCTACGCGCTGGCGGGCCGTCACCCGGAAATGGTGGCGGCACAAAGGGCAGGTGTGAAGCTGCTCTTGCATCTGCTTGCTATAAATCATCTGATTGCAGCCGGGGCAACTGAGCCACAATCCTTCCGGCACATTCACATGTCGGCGCGTCTGTCCGAACCGTACTCGCCCGGATTCTTGGGGAATGGTTGCTTGTGTCATGGTGTACCTGCCTTCCGTTGCAAAGCCGGGAGTTCAAACGCCTGCTTAAGCCCAGGCGTTAATAAACGCCCGATAACCGCCAAGACCGCCTGCCCTACGTTTGGATTACCATGATAGGACGAACGCGGCCGTAAGTAAAGCAATAGTTTTTCAACGGCTGGGTGTGCAAGCGACTGGCCGGGTTAAGCCGCATACGGGCCATGTTCTGAGCAAGTCCATACTGCTCGGCTAAATATTCGTAATTGCGAACGTACTTTAGCACTACCTCGCCGCTGTACGGGGGAATTGGATGGTCGTAGAGAGGGGATGCACGGCGTTTTGCAGATCCGCGCAAAGAAAAACCGCGCCTCAAAGGCGTTTCGCACGCACCGGTCATGAATAAAAATAGATAGCGTGTAGATTCCCGGTTTGTTGCGATCCGACATTTCCAGCGCGGCTTTCCGGTTCACCCCCGATGGTTATCGGGGGGTGGTGAACCCTGCTTGTCGATCAACCTCCTTTCCAATACTTGGTGGACTCATCCGTAAATTATTATCGAATATTCTCCCTGTCGATGCAACAAAAATCCCGTGTAAAAAATCCGCCGTAACTCTGCGATGTTTTTCACGGTCGTTCCGGAAACGGCAAACAAGCGGATCAGAAAAGCGTCGTTGCCTGAAAATCAGCGGTTCGGCCAACTCCGCCCATCCCCGATAGCTTGTCGGGATAGACTCGCCTTTCAGAGCGTATCTCCGGCTCATTTGGCTTATTGGGGCGTTGATATTCCGTCCGAAATAAAGATAATGCGTTCTTTTCCCGGAGGAGGAATTCTATGGATCGCTCCATACTCGTGCGCCTGGTCGGATTCCGGGCGGGTTTTTTTCATGGCGATTTTCTTGTTTACGACCGCTGGCGGTGGCTCCGGAAGCGATTGCCCAAAACACGTAATGGCGAGCGG
This sequence comes from Planctomycetota bacterium, assembly GCA_021790475.1. Classification (GTDB taxonomy): domain Bacteria; phylum Planctomycetota; class Phycisphaerae; order WQYP01; family WQYP01; genus JAKBMM01. Next base: position 8,204 of record JAJYDU010000045.1, read on the forward strand.
CTGATTGATGTGGGCTGTGGAACCGGCCAATTCACCATCGCGGCGGCGCTGCGGGGATACGACGCGATCGGTCTGTCCTGGGATCGTCGCAACCAGGAGGTTGCGAGCCGGCGCGCCTCTCTATGCCACGCGAAGGCGGCCTTTCCGATTCAGGATGTGCGCCAGCTGCATGAAAAAACCGAATTCGCCGGTCAGTTTGATATCGCCGTCTGCTTTGAAACCATTGAACATATCATGGATGATCGGAAACTTGTCCGGGATATCCACGCCTGCCTGCATCCCGGCGGCACGCTTCTGCTGACCGCGCCGCGGTACCTCCTGCGAGCCATCACTCCGGATGACAACGGCCCATTCCGAAAGGTCGAAGATGGCGGTCATCTCCGGCGCGGCTACACCCCGGCGATGCTGCGCGAACTCTGCGCGCAAGCGGGCTTCGCCGTGGAAGAGATATCCTCCTGCAGCGGGTTCTTCGCGCAAAAGTGCACCTGGCTCCTGCGGAAACTGCGCCGCGGGCCGGTTCCCCTGGTCTGGCTTGCACTACTTCCTTTACGGATTCTGCCGCCGCTGCTGGACCGACTGCTCGCGCGGCTTACAGGTTGGCCTGATTTCACCATTTGCCTCGTGGCCTACAAGCCTCGTTTCCCGCCAGAGCCGCAGTGAGCTTCCTGCAGCCTGCACATGCCTATATGTCCTCCAAAGCCTTGGGCGATGGTGATACTTCGCCCTCCCGCTTCCAAAGAGCGGCCGTCGAGCGTGCAACGCTTTCGATGACACACGGCCGAAAGGATCAGCGCGACCAGGCCGGAAGCGCCCAGGCTGTGCCCCAGCCATTGCTTGTGGGAGAATACCGGCGTACGTTCGCCGCAAACCCGGCGGATCGCCGCCAACTCGTAACGATCGTGCCGCGTGCCGGTCGCATGGGCATGGACGAACGCAACAGACAAACCATCCGCCAGGCGGCTCAGCCCGGTTGTCAGGGAATGGGCCTGCGAATCGGCGGAGACCAGGTGAGTCGCATCGGATCCCAGCCAAGTCGCGCCGATGGCCGGCGCGGGGTGTGCGGCGCGACTCAGACATATTGCCGCGGCCGCTTCGGATATGAAGAAACCCGCACCCTCATCGGAAAATGGCCGACAATGGCGATGCGCATCGGCGCCGGGCGGCGCCAGTACCCCCAGATTGTTCAAACCGCTCTCAAAAAACGGATGAACCGAGGCATCCGCGGCCACCACGATAGCCCGCCGGCATTCGCCGCACCGCAGCGATTCCACAGCGCGATGCGCCGCGACCAGCGCGCTGGCGCACGCCGCCACCGAGGTATGGACGGCGCCTTTCCATTCGAGAAGCTCGGCCAGCGCCGCGCCGAGAGCCGCCGGTCCCATGGCCACGTGCCAGGCGTCAGATTCGCTTAAGGACCCGGGCCAACCGGTCTTCAGCGCGCTGCAGGCGGCAAGCCAGGTCAAGGCCGGCCCTTTGCTGGTCGCCAGGAACAGACCGGTATCGCGGCGGCGGAATTCCGGCGGCCAACCGGCGTCGGCCCAGGCGCCCAGCGTTGCGCCGAGAGCCAACACAATCGAGCGGTCCCAGGATAGATGGTGGAATTTTTGCGGACAAGCAAATCCGCGTCCGCCCGCCCGCAAGGCTCTCGCGATCAGTTCATCGGGTATGATGCCGTGATCCACCAGGCGTCGATCTTTGCGGATGGCCCGCCAGTGCGCCTCGACCCCTAAGCCGAGCGGACTTAAAAGACCCAGGCCATGGATGAAAACGAGATCATTTTTCGCGGCGGTCACGAACGGAACATGTCCACGGCATCCTGACGCACGGCCACTTCCCCTTCATAAATGATGGGAATGTTGAAACGCCCCGTGTGGCTGATTCGTGAAATCCGGGGATGCTCACCGGTCGGCTCGACCGGTCCATCTTCATAGGTTTGCCAGTCCAGGCCGAGATCGCGAACCATTTGGTGATCCAACTGAGGGCTGCGGCCATAGGTGGTCAGATAATCGCCGATCATGGTGCTGTCGGCGCCGGCGAAGAATATCCAGCTTTGCAAATCGCGCAGGCACACTTCGCGGCCACCGGCCACTTTCAATTCAACCCGCGGATATATAAACCGGCAGATACTGATAATTTTCAGGCACTCCATCGGCGCAAGTTTGGGCTGATGTTCCAGCGGCGTGCCGGCGATGGCATTGAGGAAATTCAGCGGCATGACATCCACGCCGATGTCGCGCAGGGTAAAAATCAGGTCCAGGCGATCTTCCCAGCTTTCGCCCATGCCGAAAATGCCTCCCGAACAGAGGGAAAGGCCCGCTTTCCTGGCGGTACGAAGCGTGTTGAGCCGCTCGGAATATGGATGGGTCGAAACGATGCTCGGATAGAAGCGTTCGCTGGTTTCAAGATTGTGATTGATGCGCCGCACGCCGTTTTCAAAGAGAAAGCGGGCTGTTTCGCCCGTCAGCGCGCCCAGGGTGGCGCAAGCGCGGGTTTTTCCGTTGCGGGCTATTTTTCGCAGCAGCGGGGCCAACCAGTTTTCCAGTTCAGAGCGCGTCGGACCACGGCCGGAGTTGACGATTCCAAAACTATCGGCTCCGACGGCGGCGGCATGTTCGGCTGAATCCAGCACCTTCTGGTCGGTGAGTTTGTCGGGCGCGCTCCGCGCAGTCGAATAATGCGACGACTGTGCACAGAACTTGCAATCTTCCGAGCAGCCGCCAACTTTGGCGGCCACGATGGCGCAAAAGCGTATATTCCGCCCCTGGAAGCGGATACGAATCTTGTTGGCCCAGTAAAACAGATCGGGAATATCGTCGCCTTGGACGCGGATCAGTTCGCTCGCCTCCGAACGATTGAGCCATTCACCCGCCAGAACCTTTTCGGCCAGGCCGCGCACGAAATCAAGCACGCCCCGCTCCTTTCAAAAAACCAGCCGCCCGACTCGATAGCCGCCCATGGCAGTCTCGTTCGCGCTCCACCAGTCTGGAAAATCCATCGCAATAGAAAGATGCGGCTCTCTATTGCGGCCACCGGGATGGATTCTTAGCGCAGTCGCGGCGAAAGCAGACGATTTTTCAGATTCACCACATTAATCAGTACCAGCCTCGTTCCATTAAGCGAGTAGATCAGCGCCAGCCCCTTGCGATTGTCAATTACGTTGAGCATATTCACGTTGCCATAAGAGGAGGACGACGTAAGCAGCGTGTAATCGCCGCCGGGCGCCAATACATCGGCACGCGCGGACCGGCCCGGGTGATAAACAGCCAGTGCAACCGCCAGCACGAGAGCGCCAAGCATAAGCAAACCAATAAGCATGGAATCACGTTTCATTATTCAACTCCCGAAGCATTGCCGTTGGAACGCCAACCACCTCGAGCCTCCGGTCCCGCTGGCGGTCTGTCCGCGTGCCATGCACCGCCGATCGGGATTACAGTTACGGGAAGCTATCGCAGGCGGCGTTGCAGGCGCCGAATGTCCTGTGAAATACTCTCTGGGGCGATGAACACCAGCCGGCGTGGATTGGTCGGGGAGATTATCCATCCCCCCAGCACGCCCGTATCGACGTCCAGCACATAAACGGCGCCACCGGCGCTGCTGGAGCCGGAAACGGTCAGATAATGACTCCCTCGCAAAATCGCCCGGGCGCGGGCGGCGTGCGCGCGCCAGCCACCGATCCGGCAGATAAGTCCCGCGGCCAGCACGGCATTGAGAATCAGCAGACCGGGGATGAGCCAACGTCTATTTTTCATGGGGCGCCTCTGTCACAACAAGGACCACCCTGGACCCGGGAGCGATGCGGTTCACGGCGTCGCCCCGCCAATCCGGCTATTTTTCCCGCCCACCGCCGCGCGTTCCGCGGTGCGCGTTGCGAAAAGCCATGATAGTTACTCCCAGCGCGGCGGCCAGGGCTATCCCGTAAGCCGGTATGGGACTCGCATGAGTCGTGATCCGGGGTATAACCGCCGGGATATTTCTTTTTGCCAGTTGAGCCAGGGCGAAATCAGGCGAGAGAAACAGGAGCAGGCCCGTCAATACTCGCAAAAAGAGTCGATGGAAGCGGAACTTATCCATGACTGGCATCATAAACCGCCCGTCTTTCAAGTCAAGAACCCCCGCCTTGCTCCCATCTTACGTTAAGAGCCTGTCCGAATAACTAAAGCCCTTTGCGTAATGTTCGAGATCCGCCGGCCTTCCCGCCGCATCCGCTGCGGACTTCTTCAAATTTATTTTTCTACCCCGGAGCGCCGGGGCCGCGGAAAGTTCCAACCACCTGGCTGGTCAGGCTCACGGTGCGGGCTGGGGAGCGGAAACGGCCGTCGGCCTTGCCGGCGACGATGGCATTTTGCACTTCGCGCACGCGGTTCTGAGCGGCCTCCATTTTGGGATAGCGAACCTCTCGGAAACCGGTCACCGTTTGCGGCGCCTGGAGAATGTCGAGCCAGAGATTGTAAAGCCACGGCTCGTGCAACTCGCAGGTATCGACCAGGCGCAGGTACCAGTCACGGAACGAGCGTTCCCGGGCGTGCCAGGCGGGAAGAAGGGTGCGCAGCCAGCGGCAGTGGCGCAGGATGCGCATCTGCCAGTCGTAGCCCTTGAGATGGAATCGGATTCGCAGGCCGCCGATCTCAAATTCAGGACGATTCAGATGCACGTATTTGATATGGTCGCCGTTGGCGGGGTTCACGTTGAAGCGGCGGCGATCCCGCCGATACTTTTCCGGGCTGGTGTACATCATGGCGACGTACACTTCGTCCTTGATCATCAACACGCGCGCCAGGTTTCCGATGACGGCGCGCGTAACGGCAAAATTTCGTTCGGCATCGTCCTGCTGGTATGTTTTGACCACGCGGGCGGCATAACCGCGGCCATAGGGAAGCCCGCCCCATTGAATCGCGTCGAACAGGCGGATGACATAATCGCGTTTGGCGGCGGCATCCAGAAGCGGCATCCGGACGAGCGTGTCGCGAGAGATGACGCGGTACTCCGCGGCGTTCTTTTTGCCCCAGAGAGAGCTGACGATCAGAATATTGGCTTTGCGGTCCATGGCCTGCTCGAACGTTTCCACCTCGTGGACGGCGGCCACGCCGAAAAGGTCCGGCCGCAACACGATTTTGCGGCCGATGTTGAACGCGCGGTAATTGCGTTCAAACTCGCGGCGCACGGCGTGCCGAATGGCCCAGGTGATGCTCTTGTAGGAAACAGGAATAAACCCCAGTTGGTAGGCTACGCCGAGCATCATGATATTGGCGTAAAGTTTGGAATCCAGCAGGCGTTCGCATAGATCACTCACGTTGAAACTGAAGAACCGTCCCGGCCGGCACTGGGTCCGGATTGTTTCGGAGAGCCGTTCCGGCGAAAAATCCTCGCGTCCGAGCAGGCTGAGAATCGTCTCCGTTTTGCCGGTATTGATGACCGCATGGGTATGGGCGGGCGAGGCCACGCGAAGATAATCGCTGGGGGAAATGGCCCGGGCCGCCTCGAGCGCGTCGATGCCGATGAGCAGGTCCGCCTTGCCGAAGGGCGTGATCGCGGAACCCTGGATCGGATTTCGAGAAAACAACAGTTGACTGAAAACGCCGCCGTTGCGGATGGCCAGGCCTTTCTTGTCGACAAAGGCGATGTGATAGCCCTCTTTGTGGCCGGCCCGCACCAGAATTTCACCGGCCACGCCGATGCCCATACCGCCGACGCCGGCCAGGTAGCAGCGCCACTGGTCGCCCATTTTCATCAGCGGCGGTTCGGGCATGCCGGTCAAATCGACCACTTCATCGGGCATGCGCGGCGGACGCTTGCGGGTGACGATGACCTGTTCAAAACTGGGGCAGGCGTCGATGCGCGCACAGGCGCCGTCATTGACGCAGGTGGTGAAACCGGTCTGGATTTTCGGACCGTAATCCGTTGACGTCACTTTCAACCCCGGGCAGCCGGTTTGCCGGGTGCATTCCAGGCAATATTCGCACACTTCCTCGGCGACGTTCATGTACGTCTTCTGGCGCACAAAGCCGTACTCTTTCTTCTCCTGCACCTCGGCGCGATGCTGGCGACGATGGAAGGTAATGCCGCATTCTTTGTCGGCGATGATTACCTTTACGCCGTCCTCCAGGATGACGCGCTCAAGAATGTCGCGGTAGTTGTCGCGGTCCGCCGGATTCATGCGGATGACACGCGACTGCGGTTCATTGCGGCCATCTTTGCCGCGGATGCGCAGCGGGCCGGCGACATCGGGGATCATGGACCGGACCATGCGTTCGATATCATGCGCCATCGCCATCTCGCCGGTGATATCCTCCTGCAGCGTGGGATTGGGCTGGTGGCCGGTCATGGCCGTGGTCTTGTTCTCCAGGATGATATAGGTGATGTCCTGGCCCTGGTTGATGGAGTTGGCGATGGCCAGTTGCCCGGAATGAAAAAACGTTCCGTCGCCCATGAACACAATCTGCTTGTTGGTGATAAAGGGGTCCACCCCTCCCCCGGTGGCGCCTCCCAGCCCCATGCCGCTGTAGTTGTGCATGAGAGGTTTGTTCGGCTCGAACATCATCATGGTATAGCAGCCGGTGTCGCCATGCGCGACCAGATCCACCGGCGGGCGGTTGTAATGTTGCTGCATGTATTGCGGGTCGAGCAGGTGACGGCGAATTTCCAGCAGGGCGCTGGACGAGTCGCGATGGGGGCAACCGGGACAATACGCCGGCGTTCGCACCGGAACGCCGGCGGCGACCTGGCCGGCCTGCGCGATGGTTTGGAGTTCTTCCGTCAGACGGCCGTTGGAAAGATCGTGCGGAATGTTGGGAGTTTCGCGCAGGAAATCGGCGAGCCGTGCAATCAGAATGGACGGGTGCAGACCGCGTGTCGCCGGAATGCCGACCCGTCCCTGGGGAAACGTCTTACCCCAGAGCTGTACGCGACCATTGGGATGATCCGGATGAATTTGCCGCTGGCGGGTAAGATGCTCGGCGATCTGCTTTTCCAGAAAGCTGCGCCGCTCTTCCACCACGATGATGTGTTCGCACATGCCGGCGAGTTCATCAATCAAACCGCCGTCCAGGGGATAGCTCAAGGCCAGCTTGAGCATCGGAAACGCTCCGAGCAGGTCCATTTCCCGCAGGGCGTGCGCCAGCAGCGTGTGCGACATACCCGAAGAAATAAAGCCCAGCGGCGCCCGCTCGGATCGGCCGCCGCGCCAGGTTCTTTCCATGGGATAGAGAATGCGGGAAAGTCCCAATTGCCGGCAGCGTTGATGCAAAGCCGCGAAGCGCTGATCAAAAGTGAGTTCCCGGCGCCAGCTTCGCGGCGGCAGCAACACGGTTGTTTCAACCGGAATTTTCTCCGTCTCGATGGCGATCCGGTCTTTCGTGGTAATCGTGGGCCAATGGTTGGGGCGGCATTCCACCGTGCCTCCGCCGTCGGCCAGAGCAACGGTAACCATCATGCCGATGTAGAGCTTGACCGCCGTCGACAGGTCAAACGCCAGCGCCACCCAGTCCTTGAGTTCCTGCGGATTGGCCGGCTCCATGACCGGAACGCGAAGATGTTCAAACAGAAACCGCGAGTCCGCCGGAACTTGTGTGGAATCGCTCCAGGGATCATCGCCGGAAACCACCACGGCTCCTCCACCGGAGTGGGGGATGCCGGCGAGATTGCCCAGGGCCAGCGCATCGGCGGCAACATGCAGGCCAATCGACTTGAATACCGCGATACCCTTGACTCCGACCATCTGCGAACCGTTAAGCATCGCCACGCTGATGGCCTCGTTGTTGGCCATCTTGGCGCAGATGCCTTTTTCATTGAGCAGGGGACCGATGTCGTGGCAGGCATCGAAAAAGCCGGCCAGCGGCGAACCGGGGTAACCGGTAAGAAGGGCCACCCCGCCGGGAGTTTCCAGGCAACCCTTGAGAAGCAATTCCGAACCCGCGAAGATTTCGACGCCGCTCTCGACTTGGAAACGAGGATCTATTTTCATGAGCCATTCCGTGCAGGGGGCGAATCAACTTCGTACAGACCGGCTTGCGGTTGGTTAAAGTGACTCTCCGAACGCGGGTAAACGCGCCAGGGCGCCGCTTGAGCACATCATCCGTTCCCGTCTCCAACATCGGGCCGGTGGAGCGCAATCCCAAGCCATCGTGGCGATTGGCATTTTACCAGCCGACGGCGGGAAACGCCACCTTTTGTAACGGCCTGCGGGGTGGTCTATTGCCTTGCCTGGACAACCTTGTTGTTCGCGCCGGCGGCGGTGCAGGCTTTCGGAATATCACCAGGGCATTGAAGGGCATGCTCTCTGCGTCTCCTTTTTTGATATACTCCGCGTCGCCGGCGCTTTGCCAGCGCATAATGGGTGACACAGGAGAGTTTATGGCGGCGGGAAAATTGCGCGTCGTGGTTATGCAGGATGGGGCGCGGCTTCACTATGCGATGCCGCGGGCTATCCGGCGGGCCGATATGCTCGCGGCCCTCTATACGGACTGGTACAACGATAAGTCCCGGTTGGCCCGGATGTTTATTGTTCTTGCCCGGCGAGTACGTCCGCTGCGGGCGGTCCGGATGGAGCAACGACGTTCGGATGATCTGGACGGCGTACCGATATTCGACGCGAAGCTCTTGAGCATACCCATCCTGTCTCTCTGGTCCCGTTGGGAAATTATCCAGACGATACGACGCGGGGCGATCCGGCTGCGCCACCGGCGGCTCTTTCACCGCGGACCGATTGCGGAGCGAGCACGGGGCGTTGATGTCGTTTTGGCTTTTACCTATTTCGTGAGTCTCCGCTACTGCCGCGTCATGCAGTCCCGCGGCATCAAGGTGGTGGCCGACCAGCCCATCGCCGCGGCACGGGAGCTGACCCGACAGCGCGGCTTGGCCGACCACCGGTGGCCGGGATGGGAACCAAAGCAAACCGGCGCCTGGTTGGCGCAGGAGATCCGGCGGGAAGCGGCTTTATTACCTGTACTCGACCATCTCCTCTGCGCGTCGCAATACGTCAAGGATTCTCTCGTGGCGCAGGGAATCGCCGCGGACAAGATCAGCGTTGTCCCCTATCCGACGGATACCGTGAACTTTGCGCCTCTGGACCGTCGGGAGCGGACGGGGCCGGTTGTGGTCGGCTTCGTGGGCTCGGTGAATCTGCGCAAAGGCGCGCCCTGGTTTCTTGAGGTCGCCAGGCGTTGCGATCCGAAGCTGGTGAAATTCGTCATGGTCGGCCCCATCGAGTTGACCGGTTATGGTCAGGAACAGCTTCGCCGGCACGTGGAACTGATCGGTTCGGTTCCGCGATCCGAGGTAAGCCAATGGCTGGAACGTTTCGATATCTTTCTGTTCCCATCTACATGTGAAGGTTCGGCGGGGGTGGTGATGGAGGCCATGGCCACCGCATTGCCGGTCATCACCACGCCCAACAGCGGCACGGTGGCGCGCCACGGCGTGGACGGTTTTATCGCCGCTTATGACCAAAGCGACCTGCTGGCGCAACGCGTGATGGAACTGGCCCGGGACAGCCGGATGCGCCTGGCGATGGGGCACTCGGCCCGTAAACGAGCCGAGGAATTCGACATCGATCGCTACAGTCGCGAATTGGCGGGATTGTTGTCGCGTATCGCCGGGACGCAAAACACCGCCCGGGCGGCGGCGCCACAGGCGGGGTAACCGGGGGGGAAGCGCGCGGACCGCCGGGCATCTCCCGGCCCTCTTTCCAATTCGGATCGATCCGGTGATAATCCGGCGGGAAAACAGCGTGTACCGGAGATTCCCATGATTATCGCCAAGGTCATCGGAAAAGTGGTCGCAACGATGAAAGAGCCGGGCTTCCAGAGCAAGAAGCTGGTGGTGGTCCATGCTCATATAATCAAAGAGGGGCGGCTTGTTCCGGGGCAGACTGTAATCGTCGCCAACGACGATCTGGGCGCCGGAGAGGGCGACCTGGTGGCGGTAACCCAGGGCAGTTCAGCCCGGCTGGCGCCGGGTATGAAAAACTGCCCCACCGATGCGGTGGTGATTGCACTGATCGACCGCATCGACGCGGAAGGCAAAGTCGTTTTTCACAAGGGATAATTCAGGAAACCGGCGATGTTCACGGCTCAGGTCAAGGGATCCGTTACCAGCACATCCAAACACGCTTCTTTGAAAGGCGCGCGGCTGCTGATTGTACAGCCCGGCGAGCCGCTTTCCGGACAACCCAACGGTTTCGCCCAGATCGCGGTGGACGTGCTCGGCGCGGCGATCGGCGCCCAAGTGCTGGTGAGCGGCGACGGTCGCGGGGTTCAGGACATGCTCAAGGCGGGCCGGGATTGTCCGGTCCGGCTGGCGATTGTGGCCTTGGTGGATAGGAGCCTGTCTCAATAGCCAGGCTCCCGGTTCCGACTTCCAATGGCCAATGGCACACGGCGGCGGGATTGGCGTCGCCGGGGGAGTAACGCCGGCGCGTTTGGGAAATATTATTCGCATGTATATGGCTCGTATAATCGGTCGCGTGGAAGCCCGCATTCGCTCGCCGGGACTGGAAGCGCACCGCCTGGTACTGCTCCAGCCGCTGGATTTCAACGAACAGCCGATTCGCTGGAGCCTCATCGCCACGGACCTCACCGGCGCGGCGACCGGTTCGCTGGTGGCCTTTGAGGAAGGCCGGGAGGCGGCCAATCCATACGACCCATCTTTGCCGGTGGACGCCTGTGTGGTGGCCGTGGTCGATGACTTCCGTTATCACCCGTAGAGTTCGAAAACCGTAACCGTTCACAGCCATTCCGGCCTGTCCGGCACACAATGAGCCTGACCATGGATAAAGTGTACCCCCCCCAGAAGAAATGCAAATAAATTTCCACAGAAAAGTTCAGGATAAAATTTGTGCGTTACACACAATCCGTCCGATAAAGTAATCGGATCAAAGGATTGGTCGAAACAACATGGATGTATGTACCGAGCAAGCCTACCAGCGACGCATCACCGAGCTGACCCGTCAATTAGTCCTACAACGCTAGTTTCCCCCGGCAGGATTTCTGGCACGACCACGGCGAAAACGCAAGGGGACGCGGCTTGCAAGGGTTTGGCCTGGTGTACAAGTATCCAAAATGTAAGCGGCATGCTTCCCGCTTGTAAGTCTATATTTTAACGCCAATTATAACCTATCTGGCGTTGTAGGATTAACAGTATGACCGAAACGATGAAAATTCCAAGTGCCACCAGCCACGACGCTTTGACGGAAGTATTGCACGCCGGTGCCCAGCGACT
>JAJYDU010000189.1 GCA_021790475.1 Planctomycetota bacterium
CGCGCCGTACAATATGCAGGTGCAACGGCTTAAAAAACGGCTTGGCTCCTCCGCCCGTATTGGCAGTGTGGATCGCTTCCAGGGCCAGGAAGCCCCGGTGGTAATCGTGTCCATGTGCTGTTCGTCCCTGGAAGATACGCCGCGGGGCGCCGAGTTCCTGCTGCACCGTAACCGCCTGAATGTGGCGATATCACGGGCCAAATGTCTGGCCATCGTGGTCGGTTCGCCAAGGATCATGATGACGCGATGCCAGACGGTGGAGCAGATGCGGCTGGTGAATCTGTACTGCCGCATCGCGGAGTATGCGGAAGAGTTGGCGGCGCGAATATCATCCACGGACCACACCAGCAAGTCCTATCCTTCCGACCGTTATCGGTACAGCAACACCGTTACCCGTAGTTTTTGATGGAATGAGGCAGTAGCCGCCGCGACGGTTACACCATTGTCCATGGCGCGAAGCGCGTAAAGGGTAATCGTCCGGCGCGAAGCCGGGCCGCCGCGGCGGCCCGCGTCGTCAAACCCGCGGATTCCGATACGGATACCGGTAATGATCGGGATCTGTCGGAGCCGTGCGCCCGCGTTATTCCCGCGGAACCACCACATTGTCGATCAGACGCGTCGCACCCAGCCGCGCGGCGACCAGCAGCACACACCGGTCGTTGACAACTCCCGCAAACTCCGCGAGCGTATCGGCATGACACGGTAGCGCATATTGAACTTCCAGGCCGGCGGCGGAGATGGATCCGGTCATTTCCTCGATCAGGTGTTTTACTTCGCGGCGGCCATTCAAAATTTCATCCTTCGCCTGGCATAAGGCGCGGTAAACCACCGCGGCCGCGGGACGCTCCCGCGGTGTCAGGCGACGATTGCGGCTGCTCATGGCCAGACCGTCCGGCTCGCGAATGGTTGGAGCGGTCAACACATCCACGGGAAAATTCATCTCCCGGATCATCCGCCGCAGAATAAGCTGCTGCTGGTAATCTTTTTGTCCGAGAATGAGCACGTTCGGTTGCACCAGCGCCAGCAATCGGGCCACCACGGCGCATACGCCGCGGAAATGCCCCGGCCGTATTTTTCCCTCCAGCACGTCGCCCAGCGGGTCCCGGTAGCCGGCCGGATCGGGTGAAGAATTCGCCGGAGCCGCGGCCTCCGGATACATTTCCCGCTCGGTTGGCGCAAAGAGAATATCGGCGCGCCACTGGCGCAGCAGGCGCGCATCCTCCGCGAAGGGGCGGGGATAACTCGCGAAATCTTCGCCGGGACCGAACTGCTTGGGATTGACAAAAATGGATGCAATCACGCACCCGTCCGGTCCGGCCGCCTGGCGGGCCAGTTGCACCAGGCGGCCATGCCCCGCGTGCAGTGCGCCCATGGTGGGCACAAATGCCACGCGCGCGGCGGCGGAAATATCGCGCCGCCGGCGCTGCAATTCCGTTATAGTCCTGATGATTTGCATGAAACAAAACTTATGGTCATATCATCGATATCGGAATACCGAATTCTTTCCGTGGGGTGGGGACACCCGCGTTCCCGGCAATTCGTGTAATCCGTGATTCATTCGCTTCACGGTGCGGAAACCGGGTCAGCAATTCCCGGATTCCACAGCCGAAAACCGGATGCCATTCGTCCGGGGCGATTTCATTCAAGGGCAGCAATACAAATAGTCTATCGTGCAGACGCGGATGGGGAATCGTCAGATGGGGCTGCTGATAAATCTGATCCGCATACAGAAGAATATCCAGGTCGATCGCGCGCGGGCCATGGCGCTCCTCCAACCGCCGATTGCGGCCCTGGCCGGCTTCGATCGCCAGCAGCCCCGCCAGCAGATCCGGCGGCGTCAGGCGCGTCGCGATTCGCGCCGCCGCGTTGAGATAATCGGGTTGATCCGGCGGACCGCCCACCGCCGGCGTGTTATAAAATCCGGACACGGCGAGAACTTCTGTTTCCGGCAATCGGCCCAGGGCGGCGATAGCCCGGAGCAAATGAGCGCTGCGGTCGCCGATGTTCCCGCCGAGCGCAATGTAACTGCTGTCCGCCATAACGTACCCGATGGAGATCGACGCATTATACCGAAATTAGAAAATAATTGCCGATGCCGCCGGTAGCGCATCGAATATCGCCGGCGAGTACCATTCGGCGCCAAGGCGGCGGTAACGCGGGCGTCCGGCGGGCCCGCACGGTGGAAGCGACGCCCTGTCGCTTATTGAGAACGGCCCGCCTGTGCCTGGCGGGCCGGCCGGCGACGCGCGGGGTCGCGGCCCCGCGGCTTTGCGCTGCCGCGGTGCGATTGCGCCGCGTGAAACCCGCCGGCGCAATTTAGCCCGGCGAGTCCACTCGCCGGCGGGCCGGCCATGCGACGCGCGGGGTCGCGGCCCCGCGGCTTTGCGCTGCCGCGGTGCGATTGCGCCGCGTGAAACCCGCCGGCGCAATTTAGCCCGGCGAGTCCTCTCGCCGGGGTAATGCCGGCCTGCGCGCGGGGTCGCGGCCCCGCGGCTTTGCGCTGCCGCGGTGCGATTGCCCCGCCTTTCTCGCGGCATGATGGAAATGGCATGGCGCTGCGTTATATCGCGCGAAGCCGGGCCGCCGCGACGGCCCGCGTCGTTACGCTTATGAAGCGATAATGCCGGTACGATAAACCACCGGCGCCCGCCGGAAATAACGTCGTGGCACGCTCCGCCGGCGCTTGCCCGCCATGTAAAAAAAGAACCGGCCCGTACACATAGCGTATACGGGCCGGTTTTATTCCTTGAGCAGGGGACCGCGATACTCTCCCCCATCATGGTATCAGCCGGCACATTCGACATGCCACGTGCATCGGCACATTTATTTAGTGTGCCGAATGTTCATGACCAGCCCGTTATCCGGCACATTCAATATGCCGCGTGCGTCGGCCAGCCTACTGGCTATTCCGGCGGCCTGGAAGGCCGCCACCCATTGTGGGGCGGCATCTTGCCCGCCAAAGGTCAGGACAAAAGGCGGCCAAGGCCGCCCCCATACGAGCCTTACGCCAAACTCTTGCGACGCCGCCGGGCCAGCAACCCCAGTCCGCCCGCAGCCAGCAAGCCAAGCGTGGCCGGTTCAGGTACTGTCGCAGAACCGTACTGGACTGTGCCGGGGGTGGTCGCATTCGCGCCTGCCACACCCCATTTGAACACAAGGTCTTGGTTATTCAGTGTGGTGTTGTAAATATCACCGAGATCAAAAACATTCGCGGGGGACAGGCCGCTGCTGGGGTTGGCATTGGCGGCGGTCAGAGTAACAAACGGGGGCGAAGTTGGGACAGCCATACCGCTGTAACCCGCAGCGGCGCCCTCGGCAATATACGAACCGGAATTGCCAAGCACACCCCAGCCGCCGCCATCGGGCCCTAATTTCGTCATAGGTCTTAACCAGACCCCGACCGCATTGTTGATTTGGCTGGTAGACGTCGAAACTCCATAAAACACAAGGTTACCACCGGCAGAGTTATCCGCATTGGGATTTGTCGAGTTGACATTGTTGCCCACCATTTGCACGTCGCCCGTGGAGGTGTTGACCCACAGGGTCATGTTACCGGATGACGGCGCCGTGAATCCGGCGAAGGCAGCGCCGGAGGAAAGCAGGCATCCCGCGGCCAGTGAGGCCATAATTGGAAGTTTGCGTGACATAATTGGTCCCCTTTCAGTAAGAAATACACTAAACTGTAAGACACTCACACTACTCTGGCGCTTTGGTATCTTCTGAACTCCGGCGGTGGGCAGCGCCACAAGGCCCACCGCCGGGGTTTTATCCTTTTCTTCAGGCATGTTTCCGGCGTCGTATCAGCAGACCCAGGCCGCCCAGAGCCAGCAGTGCCAGCGTGGCGGGTTCGGGCGTGGCGATGGGGCCGGCGCCTATGGGAAGAGACGAAACAGACTTGCCGAAGTTGTTTCGCAACAACAGAAAATCAGTCCCGTTCACCG
>JAJYDU010000190.1:0-425 GCA_021790475.1 Planctomycetota bacterium
GAAGTAGCCCAGCGCCAGGATAAAGAGAACCGCCAGGACGCTCACGAAGCGGGAATATTTGTTGATGGTTTGGCGCAGATGGAGGGGATTCAGATCGTATCGCAGACCTTTCCACCAGGCGGCAAAGACCCGCCGGCGGGCAGGCAAGGGGGGACGCGGAGGAATCATGAATGTCCTCCTTGGTTATCGCAAGGCGCTACATAGATAAATTGACAACTTGTATGGTGATACCTCACACACACATATAGTCCCGGCCCGGCAGCTTGTGGTGCAGACCTCCGGGTCTGCCGTGCAACGGCTGCGGGTCGGAAGACCCGCACCACAAAGTCTCCATCCCGGTACGCTCCGCTTGGCAACGAGTGCAGGTCGGGAGACCGGCACCACAAAGTCCCCATCCCGGCACGCCGCTTGCCGAGGCGCGCAGT
>JAJYDU010000190.1:435-3937 GCA_021790475.1 Planctomycetota bacterium
AAGGCGCTACATAGATAAATTGACAACTTGTATGGTGATACCCCCCCCCCACACATATAGTCCCGGTCCGGCAGCTTGTGGTGCAGACCTCCGGGTCTGCCGTGCAACGAGTGCAGGTCGGGAGACCGGCGCCACAAAGTCCCCAGCCCGGCGCGCCCCGCTTGCCGAGGCGCGCGGCGCGGCGGTAATTTCGACAGACATGGCGATAAGCCACCGGCGACTCTGGCGTTCCTTGGCGTTGGTTTACAAACGTGCATGGTCAGCCTCGTTTGCGTTTCGCAGAGCTTTTATCTTCAATGCGGCCGCGAACGGTGTTGCGGGATATGCGGCCGCACAGTTGATTCTATATGGATTGTAAACCATCCTGGTGCAATGGCAAAAGAACAGGCAGACGCAAGCAGGCCGTCCCCAATTCAACCAGGCGGTGTTATACGAGAATGGCTCCCGCGGATGGGGATCGGGATGAGCCCAGGAATGATCCCAGGGGCGCTCCCGGAATTGTTGCCACGTCCACGCCCAAGGCCCACGGCCAGTCCCTCGGCGGGCCGGGGCAGACCGTCGCACCGGGAGCCAGCTTAAGCGCAACATGTTAAAAAACCGCGTTATATACCGCACACGCTCAAGACCGGGACATTCCGGATCCGGGCCGATATGCTTCCGCGCGGATTACGGCGCCACGGCGGACGGCATCCGATAGCCGAACAAACCGCGCTTTTTGATGATTTGGGCCACCTCCGTCGGGACCATGGCGTTCCAGGAGTCGTCGCCCCGTTTTATTTTTTCCAGAACATCGCGTGAAAAAATCGGCAGGTAGTCCTGGTTGTAATTTTCGAGCTGCTGGATGAACCCGCGATCGACGAGGTAACCGTACAATTTGCGCAGCCCGGGCGCCGCTTCAAAGTTATCGACCCGGGTGAGCGTGCCGTTGTCCGGGGAGCGCAGGGGATAGACGTATATTCTGTGGTCATTTTTAAACAGGCGCCCGAACGATTCCAGGATGCCGCCGTCGAGATCAGAATAATATTTCTCGTCAAAAAGATCGCCGAGACTTGCCGCCCCCATCACGATTCCGACCGGCATCCTGGTGTAACGCGACAGGTAGCCGGCCAGGCGGTAGAACTCAAAATAATCGGAGATCAGCACCGTTTTCCCGCAGGCCGAGAGCATGTCGGCCCGGGCGAGAAAGTCGCGCAGATCAATCTCCCCCGCGGCGCGCAGATTCCGCATCGTGATTTCCATCAATTCGACCGGCTCGCCGGCGCCGCGTCCGATGGCGGCGATGAATTGTCCGCGGGCACAATTTATCATATCGAGGGTTACATGCGTTACCGGTCGAAAGCTGCCCCGCTCAACCAGGATCGGTTTGTGGTGCAGCGCCTCAGAGGGCTGGAGAACCTCGCCGGAGGGAGCGAACATGGCCGCGTCGCTGAGTCCCCGTTCGACCAGCCGCAGGCTCATGATGCGGTTATCCACATGCCGGAACTCAATGCCGGAGAATTCAATCATGTCGATTTCAATGCGCTCGCGGGATAGACCGTCCAGAAGCGACGCGAGGAGCGCTTCCGGTTCGTGGTGATGAAAAAAAGCGCCATAAAGCAGATTAACGCCCATGATCCCCAGCGCTTCCTGCTGCTGGGCGTTCTGGCGGTCCAGCATGCGCACATGCAGGATAATCTGGCTGTTTTCGTCGCGCGGATGCGCCTGAAACTTCACGCCCATCCAGCCGCGGCCATCCTGATTGCTTTGGTACCCACCCACGGCGACGGTATCGGCGAAGACAAAGAACGACGTGGTGTCGCCGCGCGCTTCCGCCAGCCGGCTCAGATTCAACTTGTACTCGTAATCGAGCATGCTCTGGAGGCGGGGGCGGCTTACGTAGCGTTCGCATTTGCCGTAAATGGCGTCGCTTACCGACATATCGTAAGCGCTGATGCTCTTGGCGATGGTTCCGGCGGCGCCGCCGGCACGAAAGAACCGGCGCACCACTTCCTGTCCGGCGCCGATTTCGGCGAAAGTTCCATAGCGGCGACGGTCCAGATTAATTTCCAGCGCTTTGCGCGTGGCATCGAGAGGCTCCCGACCGCCGGAAGAGTTGCTGATTACCGCGGCCATACCAAGCTCCGGCAGATTTCCGCCAATATTTCCATAGCTCTCCATTATGCTATAAAAAGTCTCCGGCGAAAACAATTTATCCGCCCCGATTTCATGGCCCGGCGCCGCAGTGGCGGCCAAGCCGCCTTTCGGATAACGTAGGGATTTATGATCCGTTCATTCGAAATAAACAACTTCAAGACCTTCGAGGACCTGGCGCTGGACGGACTCGGAGCGTTTACGCTGATGGGCGGGCGCAACAATGTCGGCAAGACTTGTTGGCTCGAGGCCGCCTTTTTGTTTTGCGATCAACTCAATCCGGAATTGCTCCTCAAGCCGATGAGCTGGCGGGGACTTCAGGTCATTTCCGGACCCGACTCGGTCTTCGCGTCCTCATTTTTTCGTTATCGCACCACGCGTCCGATCCGCCTGACGGCAATCGATGAAACGGGCAGCGGCGGGCTGGAAATTATTCTGGATTCCGCCAACAACACGCGGCGCATCGTGTTCAGCGAGAACAACCCAGCGCCGAAAAATCCTCCGCCGTCCGTGCCTGCGCCCCCCGGCCCGGCGGGCGCCGCCTTCGAACCGGTCCTGCATCTGCGGTATCTGCACGATAACAAACTCACCAATACCGCGGATATTGTGAGTCGAAACGGTCAGTTGGAGATTCGCTTTAATTCGCCGCCGCCCCGGCTTAATCCCACCTTTTATCTGCAGGCGCGAACGCTGGGCAACCCCAAAATCGACGCGGACCGTTATGGCGAACTGGAGATTCTCCAACAGACCGATATGGTGTTGGACTTTGTCCGCGTGGTTGATCCGCGAATAAAAAGTCTTTCTTCCATTCATGTCGGAGGAGCGGGTCTGATCCACGCGGATATCGGTTGGGGGAGAAAGATTCCCATCAATTTTCTCGGTGAAGGGGCGGGCCGGCTATTATCAATCATCCTGGCCATGGCCTTCGCGCGCAACGGAATTGTGCTTGTGGATGAACTCGATAACGGCCTGCATGACGGCATTCTGGCGGCGGTTACGGCCAAGCTGATGGCGGCGGCGGATCATTTTAATTGTCAACTGATCGCCACCACGCACAGCGAGGCGCTGCTGCGCGGAGCCACGCAGAGCCTCCAGGATCAGACACGTCCCGATTTCGTATATTTCCATTTTGAGCCTGGCGACAACGGCCCGGTCGCCCGGCGCTATTCGTTCCGTGATCTACCGGGCCTGCTGGCAAAGGGACAGGTCGCCGGCCCGCCGCCAACCGGCTGAAGCGCTCCGGAGCAAGGAATCCATCATCCCGTATGACCGCCGCGTGCGGCGCTTTGCATGGCGTATGTTCTCCCGCATACTCTAGCCATGCGATGGATCGTCTTTTTGTTGCTTTTGTACCTGGCGGCGGCGTTTCAGT
>JAJYDU010000191.1 GCA_021790475.1 Planctomycetota bacterium
CACGGCCCCGCGGCTTCGCGCCGGTCCGGTTCGTTTGCCGCGGCGTGAAACCCGCCGGCGTACAACGCGCGGGGGCACGGCCCCGCGGCTTCGCGCCGGTCCGGTTCGTTTTCCGCGGCGTGAAACCCGCCGGAAAAACGCCGTGCAATTCTTTTTTTCTCTGGTATCCTCAACATTTTGTATGTCCGATTTTATCGCAATCAATGGACAAATCACGCCGTATGAAGCCGCGCGGATTCCGCCTTTCGATACCGGTTTTCTGCACGGAACGGGGTTGTTTGAAACGATGCGCGCGGGCCAGGGGCGGGTCTTTCGCCTGGCGGAGCATCTGCAAAGACTCCACCAGAGCGCGCGGGAACTGGGATTCGCCGTGCAACTTGACACCGCCGCCACCGCCGAGCTGATAGCCGAGCTTATGGAAACCAACGGCCTTTTCACGGCGCGCGTGCGAATCACTCTAACGCCCGGCGATGTCTCGGCGCCCGTTCCCGACCACCAACCCCATCCCGATCCCGATAGCCGGCAAGATTGGGATCCGCCCCGCACCGTGCTTATTTCCGCCGGGCCGTTGGCCGCCTGCCCGCCGGCACTGTATGAAAAAGGCATGACGGTGGCGGTTTCGTCGTATTACCAGAACCCCTATTCACCTCTCTGCGGCCACAAAACCACCAGTTATATGGATCGGCTGCTGGGATTGCGGCAGGCGCAAAAGAGCGGGGCGGGTGAAGCGCTCTGGTTTACCGCCGCGGAATCCCGCCAACTCTCGGTACTGGCCGAGGGGTGCATCAGCAACGTTTTTCTGGTTGATGGCGGCGGCGCCATCGGTACGCCGCCGTGGCCAATGCCGGGGCGGCCCGGCTGCCGCCTGGCACTGCCGGGAATTACCCGCCAAACCGTGCTGGAGCTGGCCGCCGCGCACGGCCTGCCGGTACAGGAAAAAGTTTTGAATATCCAGGACGTACTTGCGGCGAAGGAAATCTTTCTTACCAACGCCATCATGGGAATCATGCCGGTGGTACGAGTGGAAAGACACGCGGTCGGCGATGAAAAACCAGGGCCGCTCACGAACAGGATCCGCCAACTTTACGAGCAAAAGGTTCAGGAGCAATGGCATGGCTGACCAATCGTCCGAAGATTCAAACCAGGGAAAATCGACGATCGGAAAAATATCAGATGCCGGGATGGTCCGCACCCTGTCGGGAGAACCGGTTCGCCGCCGTTGTGAGAATGTCTGGACCGGCGGCGCGCCGGGCCGGCCCCGCGAAGACCTGAATAATATCCGGGAGTATCTGGATTCCCTTGCTCCACCCCATCTGGCGGAAAAATGGGACAAGGTGGGCCTGCTGGCAGCGCCGCCGCCTCCCTGCATGGTGGCCAGAATATTTATAGCTCTGGACCTGACGCCCCCGGTACGCGATGAAATGATTCAAAAGGGCATTGACCTGCTGGTATGCTACCACCCGCCGATTTTCAAACCACTCGAACATTTGTGCGCCCAGGGCGACGAGCCGGCTTCGCTGGCGGTGGAACTGGCTTATCACGGCGTGGCTATTTACAGCCCGCATACGGCGTTGGACGCGGCCGAGGGCGGCGCCAATGACGTTCTGGCCGCCGCACTGCGTCTGCGGGTGTGTGGATCGCTGGTGTTGCCGCCCCGGCGGCGGCACGTCAAGCTGGTTGTGTTTGTGCCGGAAAGTCACGTGGAAGAGATGGCGGGCGCGGTATTTGCCGCCGGCGCGGGGCGCATCGGTAAAAACACCCCTTACAGCCAGTGCAGTTTCCGAACCAAAGGCACGGGTACATTTTTCGGCGATGAATCCACCGCGCCGGCGGTTGGAGAAAAGGGGCGGCTGGAATTCGTTCCGGAAGTTCGGTTTGAAACCGTAGTGCCGGTTTCGTGCATTGACGCCGTGGTTCAGGCGATGCGCGATTCCCATCCCTATGAGGAACCCGCCTTTGATTTATTGACCATGGAAAGCTTGCCGGAAGAACCGGGACTGGGCCGGCTGGCGGCGCCGGAAAAACCGCTGCCGCTGGCGGCGCTGGCGCAACACGTCAAACAATTACTCGGACTCGATCACGTGCAACTACTGGGCCCGCCGGACCGCGTGATTTCCACACTGGCGGTTCTGGCCGGCAGTTGCGGACGCTTACCGCTTGCGGCCGCCGGGAAGCGATCTTTCGACGCCGTTATCACCGGCGAATTAAAACATCATGACATGCTGGCATTGCGCGCCGCGGGAATCTCGGCTATCTGCCTGGGGCATGGTTGCAGTGAAAAACCGGCGCTATGGATGATCCGCGATAAACTCGCGGGGCGATTCCCGTCTCTGGAGGTGCAATTAAGTTCCGCGGACGTTGCGCCATATCAATGGGTGTAGAACCGCGCGGGATTAGTGATTTCACCATCTGATGGTTATAATGCGTCCCGACTAAGGGTCATGAGATCGCAATATGTGGTTCGTACAGGCAGCAAAGGAGTCCGGCATCATGATGAAATATAAAGCCCTCGGGAACCGAATATGCGCAGCGGGCCTGGCCGTTGCCGGCCTGACAGGCCTCGCCATGGTTCAATCAGCCCAGGCCGCCGCCGCTGTGGTCCCGGCACAAAGTCCGGTGTTACCGGGCTTGCCGGCGCCGGCCACCCTGCCGGCCGCCACAGCGCCCGCCAACGTCTACCAATACTCCATCATGCCGCGCTACGTCGCCGCCGGCGAGCCGGCGATAGCCGAAGTGAACGGCCAGCGGCTCAGCGAGAAAAAGTTCATTCATTCCTTAATTCTGCTCAATGGAATGCCGCTTTTTGCAAAATGGCTGCAGTTGACGCTTTTGAAGCAAGCCTGCAAACAAGCAGGGTTGCACGTAGGCCCGGCGCAAATCCGGGCCCAGGAAAAAGATGTGATGGCTTCGTTGGCCAAACAGCATATTCCGCGTACCGAGCGTATGGCCGTGTTGGAGCGCCTGCTGGCCCGGCGTGGCGAGAACATTTTGGAATTTCAGATGGACCTGAGCCGAACGGCCTGCATCCTGGCTCTGGCCAAGGGACACGTGCGGGTGACGCGCAAGCAAATCAAGCTGGCGTACCAGACGAACTACGGCCCCAAACTGCTTGTGCGGGACATCGTGGTGCGAAATCTGGACGGTGCGGCCATGGTCCGTCACCTCATTATGGACAAGCACGAGGATCCCGCCCGGGTTGCCAAAGCCGACAGTGCCGACAAGCAGACGGCCGCCAATGGCGGGCTGGAGTTTATCCCGGTGCATGATACGGCCCTGCCGCCGCTGTTTCTCCAGACGGCCCTGGACCTGAAGAAGGGGCATCTTTCTCCGGCGATTCCCCTTAACGGCGCCTACCATCTGCTGTGGCTGGTCAAGAAAGTTCCAGCCCGGAAAACGCCGCTGGCGAAAGTGCGGGCTCAAATTAAGAAAAAGCTTCTTCACATACTGGAACTGCAATGGGGCCAGCGGGAAATCAACCGATTGCTGGCGGCGGCCAGAATCAAAATCGACAACCCGATTCTGGCCCGGCAGTATCAGCCGTTCAGCGAAGCTCTCAGCGAACAACAAAAACTTCTGCAAGCGGAGAAAAATCTGACCAACGTGAAGCCGGCGACAACGAAACCGCAACCGAACAAGTAGGCCGACAGGAACCCCGATCATGGCTGGTGGAAACGACACACCGATCACCATTGAAGCGTCCACGCGCATCAAACGGCTGCCGCCGTATTTGTTTTCCCGCATCAACGCCCTCAAGGCTTCCAAGCGGCGGGCCGGCCACGATGTGATCGACCTGGGTATGGGCAATCCGATTGATCCCGCGCCGGATTTCGTGGTGGAAAAGCTCACCGAAGCCGCGCACGACGCCCGCAATCATCGTTATTCGGTCAGCATCGGCCTGTATAATCTGCGACGCGAAATCGCCC
>JAJYDU010000046.1 GCA_021790475.1 Planctomycetota bacterium
TTGCCTGTACTTGAGCCATTTTGAGCTGATTTGCCATCGCCGACCCACTCCTTCGCAAACGCAAAGGTGTGAACCGTAGGGGCAAATCTCCTTCGCCTCAAAGCGGCTGGTTTTGAACTCCCGAATTACGCCCCGACATGGCTGGTTTTGAAGCGCCCCGTGACACAAGGCCGCCGGGTATGGCGAAGATGCAAGGGGACGATAATCTGTGGCGGGTTCGTACAGGAAAGTATCGGATTGTGTATGAAATTCACGACAAACGGCAGATGGTTTTGGTTTTTAAAATCGGCTACTGGAGGGACGTTTACCGCTGAAGTGGCGCGTGTTGGTGAGCCTGTCCCGGTTTGGGGGCCTGCGTATCCCGTCCGAAATGGTTCTGCTCCGCTGGGCCGACGTGGACTGGGAACACGGCAGACTGACCGTCCATAGTCCCAAGACCGAGCATCACGTTGGCGGAGATTCCCGCGTGATTCCGCTGTTCCCGGAGCTTGAGCGGCCACTACATGAATGCTTTGAGCAGGCCGAGCCGGGCGAAGAGTATGTGATTACCCGCTACCGTTCCGCGGCCAGCAACCTGCGAACCCAACTGGAGCGGATCATCCTGCGAGCGGGCCTTACGCCCTGGCCGAAGTTGTGGCACAACATGCGGGCCAGCAGACAGACCGAACTGGCGGAACAGTTTCCGATCCAGGTTGTCTGCGCGTGGATTGGCAATTCGGTGAATATGGCTAAAGATCACTACCTGCAAGTTACGGACAACCACTTCGCCAAGGCCATCATGCCCACCGTGGAAGCCGCGGCTGCGCCAAGCCCTGCTCCCATTGAACGCTTGCCCGTGGCCGCAATAGCGGGGAGCGGATCGACCTTAGAGTCATCCAAGCCTTACGCGGGCCTTAAAACGCCTTCGTCCGAACAGGCGGCGCATAATCCGGCGCAGTATGGAGCCGCAAGGGCCAGCAACGACCAGCAAGCCGGTCTGACCGACGATGAGAAAACCCCCGTTTTGCTTGGCGTTGCTGATCCTTGCACGTCTGTACATATCGGAATAATGGGCAGAGCCGGAATCGAACCGGCGACACAAGGATTTTCAGTCCTTTGCTCTACCAACTGAGCTATCTGCCCGGAGACGAACCTGACGACTGACAATCTAAGCCCGCGGGGTTTAAATCGCAAGCAAACCCAGTCTGATTAAGGGTTGCCGGGACCACATATCAGGCCATCATGGATATGGTCAAGAAGTATGGTTCGTATCAGCCGTGTCTGAAGATGTATTGGGAACGCGACGCCGGCTCCTGACATACCTGGCTCGCCGGAAAACGAAGCCAATAGACCAAATGCTTCAAGCTATGAGCATCTGATGTGCCGCGCCATAAACATGGATCGGGGGTTTCTCCAGCAGATATTCCCGTCCGCGCATCCATCGGCCAAGCTTGCGCATGGCGGCTCGTTCCGTCTGGCGAATGCTTTCGCGTGTTACGCCGAAACGGCGGGCGATCTGTGCGAACGAGCACGGCTTGCCGGTGTCCAAGCCGTGTCGCAGGCGTATAATCAATAATTCCCGCTCCTCCAGCCGCGCCAGTACGCTCTGGATCAACAGGGACGTCTCATTTTGCTCCAGCATCTGATCCGGCGCTTCGATGCGATTATCAAGAAGCATTTCATGCAAAGTTCCGGCGTTGTCCCGGGCGGCGCCGGCGGATGCGGTGGAGACCTGGCCGCGCGACGCCAACTCCGCGGCTAAAACGTCGTCCACTGTGATCTTCAGCTCGCAAGCCATTTCTTCTTCCCGCGGCTCGCAACCGAACCGATCGCGGTACGCCCTGGCCATACCCTGCAACCGGCAAATGCGCTGGCTCATATAAGCCGGTACGCGAATCGGGCGAACGCTCACGCGCAGGGCCTGCTGGACAGCCTGGCGAATCCACCATGTCGCGTATGTACTGAAGCGCACGTGCCTTTCCGGATCAAACAGATCAACCGCCCGCACCAGGCCGACGTTGCCTTCCGCGATCAGATCAGCCAGCGGCAGGCCCCGGCCCATGAACCGGCGGGCGACGCTTACCACAAGACGAAGATTGGAGGCGATCATCTCCCGCCGCGCCTGGGCGTCACGGTGGCGACGGATACGGCGCCCCAGCTGACGTTCGCGCTGAGGCGTAAGCAACGGAACTTTCTGAATCTCTTCCAAATACCGACGAATTTCGACGTCTGCGGACATGTCCTGCTACTCCCTTCATTCAGACGGATGCAATCTCTCTCCCAACGGAGTACCTTTCTTTTTTCAAGTCGTTTCGCGAACTGTACAGTCGAAGTGTACCTCCTTCATCGGACCGATGCAAGAAAAAAAACGTTTTTTTTACTCGCCAGCCGTCCCATAATTTATTTGAAAAAAATTATACGCGCTCAGGCCGATGACGCGGCTGGCCGGCGCTCTTGCCCGGTGGAACATTCGCTTTCCATACGTGCGAAGATGGTCATGGCATGGGCGGCATGAATCCGTACCTGCACCATTCGACCTTCCAGCGAAGGAGCGCCGTCAAAAACCACGATCTGGTCGGCCGTGGTTCGACCAATGAGTTGAATCACCTCCGGCACGATCGGTGGAGGCTCATCATCCGCTTGTCTCCCCACCGGCGCCCGCATGGCCGCGGCCAGCCGCCGCCCCAATTCCACGCGCGGCGCCGGGGGAAATGCCGCCACCGCCGCGGCTTCATCCCGCGCGTTTGTTCCGGTGATGACCGATTCAGCGGACCTGTTCCAGCCGCTGGGACCTTCGCAGAGCACTGGCACGCTTTGACCGATCAGGGTGCGGTTCAACTCCTGGCTTATCTGATTTTGCACAGTGAGCAGATCATTGTTGCGACGTCGTTTTTCCAGCTCGGGCACATCATCCGGATGCCGGCGCGCCGCCACCGTACCCGGCCGCGGCGAATACTTGAATATGAAACAATTCTTATAGCGAACGCGACTCACCAGATCGCGCGTAGCCCGGTAATCTTCTTCGGTTTCCGTTGGGAAACCGACGATCATGTCCCCCGCCAGGACGATATCCGGCGCCAGCCGTCGCGCCCGCTCCACCAGAGTCATATAACTTTCCACCGTATAGCCGCGATTCATCAGACGCAGAATCCGGTTGCTTCCCGCTTGCGCCGGAATATGCAGATACCGGCATATACGCGAACATCCGGCCATCACGTGCAGGATGTCGTCGGTAAAATCGGCGGGGAAACTGGTCAGGAAACGCAGTCGCGGCAGATAGGGAATGCTTTCATGCAGTTGATAAAGCAAGCCGGCGAACGTGGTACGGCGGCGGACGGCGCCGGCGGCCCCGGATGCGGTTCCTTGTTCATAGACATAATGATTGATTGTCTGGCCCAGCAGTGTGATTTCCATGGCGCCCGCGTCCACAAGCCGGCGGGCCTCGTCGATAATCGCCTGCGGCGCACGGCTAACCTCCGGGCCGCGGGTATATGGCACGACACAGTAGGTGCAGAACTTGTTGCAGCCCCGCACCACGCGAATATACGCCTGGAAGCGATTCTTTTGCGGTGAAAAACTTCGCGAAAGATCAAGCAGTTCCAGCGACGAATCCCCGGCGGTCTCCGGCACATTTCGCCGCCCGGCGGCGTTTCCCGCCAGTGCGGTTTGCTGTTTGCCGGTACGAAAGGCGTTGTCCAGCAGCGCCGGCAGCTTGTCCAGTTCGCCCGGTCCGCAGAGAACATCCACCTGCGGCCAATGTTGGCCAAGGCGTAAGCCATCGCGTTCGGCCATGCAGCCGAGAACGCCGACCACCAGGTCCGGCTGCGACTGTTTGCGGATTTTCATCAGCCCCAGTCGCGAGAGAACCTTATCTTCGGAATGCCGCCGGACCGAGCAGGTGTTGTAGAGAACGATATCGGCGGCGGTCCAGTCGCCGGTAAAGTCGTAGCCGAGCGTGCGTAGCCGCCCTTCGATCAGTTCACTGTCCAGAACATTCATCTGGCAACCGAAAGTTTCGAGGTAAATTTTCTTCATGGAGAGAATCCATAAACTTCAGCCTGCATCAATTTTACCGGCGGCAAGCGCGGGGGTCGAATCCTCACGGAACGGGGATGATGTCGGAACACACGAAATAACAGCCAGTCACGGATAAATTTATGTATCACAACTGGGACACGCCACCGAAAAGATTGCCAGGGCGTGGCCATATTTTTTGGCAAAGCTGGCCCCAGCCGCTTCGTTAGCCAAAAAAAGGAATTCTCTTCATAGAGGTGAACACCGTGTTAAGCCGGTTTTTCCCTTGTTGCCAAAAAAATAGCCACACCCAATTGCCACGCCAGTTACCCAAGCGAGATATGCTCCGTGACGCTTTTTTGATACATTTCTCCCGGGTAGCAGCTTCGACCGTCCCGCCGGCCGCCCGGACGTATCGGATCAGCCACCCATGCAAGCTCAGGGCGAGTCCCGATGCCGCGGGGTTTACACCGCCGGAATTTCCGGGGGGAAAATCCGGATAGTCTTCGAGACTTGCTTGGATCTCTTTACGCGGGCTGTCGCGGCGGCCCGGCTTCGCGCCGCGTCGCACACGGCCAGCAGCGGGCCGGCTTAACGCTACGGGCTGACGCCGCTGCGGGTCGGTATTACGCCGGCGAGAAGACTCGCCGGGCTAAATCACACGCTGGCCTGCCTGCCCGCCGGGCGCAGGCGGACCGTCGCAGCGCAATTGCGGTCAATCCCGCGGATCTGAAATGTGGCGGGGGTTTGGTTTCCGGAATCGGTGGATGAGAAAAATAGCCCTGTTCAATCAAAAAGGCGGTGTTGGCAAAACCACCACCGCGGTCAATCTCGGCGCCGCTCTGGCGGCGGCGGGCGGGAAAACCATCTTGATTGATATGGATCCCCAGGCCAATTTGTCGTTTCATCTTGGTCTTGAGCCTGAAAAAATATCCCGATCTATTTACGATATCCTGTGCCACCACGTCGCGTTTGCCGACGCACTTTACCCGGTGGCGGAGAATTTGTGGGTCGTTCCCTCCACGCCCGATCTGGCCGGCGCCGAAGTGGAACTGGTCAACGAGCCGGATCGCGAACTTCGGCTCCGGCATGCCATCGCAGCCCAGTCGCCGCCCTTCGATTACCTGCTCATAGATTGTCCGCCGAGCCTGGGTTTGCTAACGCTCAATGCCCTGTGTCTGGCGACGGAAGTGATGATTCCTTTACAAGCTCATTTTCTGGCATTGCAAGGTCTGGCCCGTCTGCTGGAAACATGCTCGCTGGTGAGAACCCGGCTTAATCCCGATTTACGCATATCGGGTATTTTGTTCTGCCAATATGAATCAGCGCCGCGCTTAAGCGGCGAGGTGATCGGCGAAGTGGGGCAGTTTGTGGTCGGCGCCCGCGGCTCCGGAGAACCGTGGGCCGAAGCCATAGTATTCCAGACGCGGATCCGCCGAAACATCAAGCTGGCCGAAGCGCCGAGCTTCAGTCGGAGCATTTTTCAGTATGCGCCCGGCAGCGCCGGCGCCGCCGATTACCAAGTGCTTGCCGAAGAGATCATGCGCATGACCTTACCCGGCTCCTCCGCGACCCTCACGCCCGATGCCGCAACAAAATCGTCGCCCCCGCCTTAACGTGTTGACCGGCATGAACCGCCACTTCCCAGCGCTCCGGGGCCGGGACGATTAATTCTGTCCGGCTGCCGAAGGCGATCATCCCGAATCGCTGCCCGCGCGCCAACCGCTGACCAATTTGTACCGGTGCGATAATCCGCCGGGCGATCGCTCCGGAAATCTGCCGCACTACGGCCGTAGGTTTAGCCCCGGTGTATGCAGTTCCCGGAGCCAGAAGCGTAATCGTGAGCGATTCATTGTCAGTGGCGGCCTCCGGGCGCCGGGCGTCAAAAAACAATCCCGGTCGGTATTCGGTCGCGCCAACCGTCGCATCACAGGGACTGCGATTGACGTGTACGTCCAGAACGCTGAGGAAAATGCCGATCCGAAGCGCCGGAGAACCGCAAATACCGTGATTATCCAGGCGCGTAATGTCGGTAATTTTTCCGTCGGCGGGTGCAACCATCAGACCCGGTTCAGTGGGAACTCGGCGTGGCGGATCACGAAAAAAAGCCAGGCACGTGATGCTCACACCCGCCATCAGCCCGGATAACAGCGGGCAGATCAACGCCAGCGTCAAAACAAGAATGACGCCCGTGAGCAGCAGCGGCAGCCAAAAGGTCCAGCCAAAGATGGAAAGACCAAGCCAGGTCATTTGCTTCATGCGGCCACCATGGGCGGATGGATATCTCATTCCCGTTATTATGTACCGATTTACCAGCCGGGACCGACGCGGGCCGACACGGCATATTGAATGTGCCGGGTCCATACCCGCCACGCCCGCTGATGTTGCGCGCGGGTCGGAGACCCGCGGCTAAATAAACTATACTCGCGCCGCGAGTGTTTGCCCTTCGCGGCACAGTAAATGTGCCGGCTAAAACACCGGCGACGCGGGCCGTCGCGGCGGCCCGGCTTCGCGCCGGACAATTGCACCATTGGCCGATGAGGGCAGCGGCCCTGCTTCGCCGACGCGGCGGTTCGGCTTAGCGGCGCTGTTTCGGCTTGGCCGGTCGGCCGGTGCGCGCCGATTCATAAATGGCATCCATCAGCTCGCTCTGGGCAATGCCGTTGGCGGTTGAGGTGCGCGGTTCCGCGCGTCCCAGGATGGCGTCGATAAAATTATCGTTCGGATTGCCGCTATCGCCGATGACCGGCGGATATTTAATCTTTTGATTTCCCTGCCACACATTGATCCAGGAACCGTCCCATCCGTTGATATCGACGCGGCCATTGTCGAAAAGAAAATGCATGGACGAATTACCCGAAGGGCTGTTGCCGCCGATCACAAGGCAGGCCAGAACACCGTTGTCAAACCGGATGTTGATCGCGGAATTGATATCCACCGGCGTACCGTGATTGTCGACAAAGGCGAACACTTCGGCGATATTGGCCTCGACGGACCAGACCAGGCTGTTGAGCAGATGGGCGCCGGAGTCATACGCCTGGCCGCCGCCGGAAAGCTCAGGTTTCTGCCGCCACGTGCCCAAGGTGCCGCGCAGCCAGTTCTGGGACAGATAGCCGGAGACCAGTTCGAGCCGGCCAAACGTCTTATTGCGAATCTGCGCGCGCAGGTAGTGAAACTCCGGCGTGCAGGGCGTGTTGTAACCGACAACGAGAATTTTTTTTGTCGCCTTCGCTTTCGCGTCCAGTTGATGGGCGTGCTCCGCGGAAGTGACCATCGGCTTTTCCATCAACACATGACAACCGGCCTCCAGGGCCTCCATCCCGTGCTCGAAATGCAGGGTGTGCGGGGTGACAATAGAGACCGCATCCAGTTTGCTCTCCCGGTACATCTTGGCCCGATCGGTGTAAACAGCCGGTTTGGGGTCCTTGGCGGCGAAGTGCCTCTCGAGAAATTTGTGCACCAGTTGTTCGGTCACGTCGCAGCACGCCACCACCTGTACGTCGGGGTTGGCGTTGAAACGCTTGGCGTGCTCCCCAGCCATACCGCCGCAACCAAGAATCGCCACTCTTACCTTTGCCATCTTAGTAAATCTCCGCATTCATCGTGGGGAATTCAGGAGCCTGTCACACGACGGCTCCGCTTTCCCCTTGTACACGGCAGGATGCTACAAGCAAGGTCTCCGGCGTGCAAGGAAGTCGCCACAGCCGCGCCAACGTGCTTGGATATTCCCGGCTTATCTGTGTACTGGACGATGCCCGCCGCCAGCAACATGGCCCGCAAGGATGGGCCATGACCGCCAAGACGCTCGCCGCCTGCTGGACGGCAAGCCGGGGGGCAACGCAACCGAACCGCCCACGCTGGCCAATCTGGCCGCCTTGTGGCCCGATATGGACGATGCAGAATGCGGGAAAGCATTCGCCCGAGGAGAGCCGATGTGTGTGATTGTTTGCGCGGCGGCGCGATGCGGAATAGACCGGTCTCTATCGCCGTTTGAATTGTTTTTCCATATCGCGCAGGGAGAGTCGCAGGGTGGTGGGGCGGCCGTGCGGACAGTTGCTGGCGCGCTCCACAGCGTGGCGGCAGGCAAGCAGGGCCTCAATTTCACCGGGCGATAGTGGATCGCCGGCCTTGATTGCCGCCTTGCACGCGGCCATGTCGAGTACTTCATGTAGCAATTCTTCATCACTGATGCGACCGGACGTTTCCAGCAGTTTATCGAGCAGATCGCGGAGGTATTCGAGCGGATTCAACCGGGCCAGCAGGCTCGGCAAGCTCTGGACGGCGACGCTGCCGGCGTCAAATTCGCTGATTTCAATGCCCACACGGGCGAGCGAGTTTCGCAACCGCTCCAGAAGAGCCGCCTGGCGCGGATTGACGGGAACAATGACCGGCAGCAGCAAGCGCTGGGCCGGCAGCGGACCGGCGCGCACACGTGCGAGAAGCTGTTCATAAATGACGCGTTCGTGCAGGGCGTGCTGGTCGATAAGCAACAGGCCGTCCGGCTCCTCCACCACCAGATAGGCATTGTGGAATTGCATGAAGCGCGGGATGTCCGCCGGCTGCGGCATTGCGTCCGCCTCCCGTGCGACCGCGACCGGGGGCGTCGTGGCCGGGGCAACCGGCGCGCCGGGATCGCCTGCTTCGGCGGGTAAACTCGTCAAGACGTCCAGGCCACATTGTTGTGTGATCCGGCTATTCGCGGCCGCGGGGGCGGACGAGGCGGCGGTTGGCACTTCCGGCGAGGCGGAGGCGGATTCAAAGGGAGCAAGCGATCCTGCGAAGCCAAATTCTCTCTGGGGCGGCTTGCCTGGTTGAGGTTGGCGGAAGAAATCGCTGATGATTCGTCGTGTCTGGGCGAAGTGTTCTGTGCTTATATCCCGCCCGGCCGGCGCCGCGCCGGCGTCGGTATTGGTGACGGCAAGTCGCGCCTGCGCCGTCAGATCGCGGGAAAGGAGTTCTTGGCGCACGGCGGAAAGCACGGCGCGATGCGTGAGGTTTGATTCACGGAATCGCACTTCAATTTTCTGGGGATGCACGTTCACGTCAAACGCCGCCGGCGACATCGTGAGAAAAAGCACCGCCACGGGCTGAGCCTGCGGTTCGATCAGTCCCCGGTACGCCTCTTTGAGCGCGTGGAGAATGGAGCGATCGCGGATGTAGCGTCCATTGAGAAACAGATATTGGTAACGCGAAGTGGCCCGAGCGGTTTCCGGCAGACCCACGTAACCGCCGACCTGGATGATTTGTTCGGTCAGGTTTACCGGGATCAGACGGTCTTTGAATTCGTCGCCCAAGGCCTGCACGATGCGCCACAAATGGTCGGAGGCGGCGGGTAGATCAAGGGCGCACCGGCCGTTATGAGTCAGACTGATGGCGATATGCGGGTGGGCCAGGGCGATGCGCAAAACCATTTCCTGGATGTGGCCGAACTCGGTCGAATCGCCGCGAAGAAACTTGCGCCGCGCCGGCACGCAGTAGAACAGATCGCGAACTTCGACGGTGGTCCCGGGCGGAGCGGCGCACGGCACGGCGGGCGCGAGGAGACTTTCCTGTGCGGTGATTTGCACGGCCTGCGCGGCGTCCGCCGGGCGCGTGATGAGCCGGGCGTGACTTACGCCGGCGACCGAGGCCAGCGCTTCGCCACGGAAGCCCATGGTATGGATGGCGAAGAGATCTTCCACACTGGCTATTTTGCTGGTGGCGTGCCGGGCGAAGGCCAGAGGGGCATCCGCAGGCGCCATTCCGCAGCCGTCGTCGGTAATACGGATGAGCGTTTTTCCGCCGTTTTCAATGGTGATGGAAATCCGCCGGGCGCCGGCATCGACGGAATTCTCCAGTAATTCCTTGACGACGCTGGCGGGCCGTTCCACCACTTCGCCGGCGGCGATTTTATTTACGAGCGCATCAGAGAGCACGTGAATGGCGCGGGGGGCGGCGGACGCGGAAATTGAGCCGGAATCCGTTTCCATGGACGCCATCATACGCCGGATGGAGAACCTATCTCAACAGATGGCGAGGGCATCTTATCTTCGATCTCCATAGAGACAGGTTCCAGCGGGCGGTCAGCGCCTGGTCCCATCCCGCCGAAGCCGCCGCATTCGTCATACACCCTATGCCGCCGGCGGGCTTTGCGACCAGTGGAATTTTTCCACCTTTCGCGAGTGTTGCTGGATATGGGCAAAAATCCGTTCATCGGCCGGTGTAAAGGCCCCTTCGCGCCGTCCCGTCGCGGCCTGGGCGATGGCCACGGCCTTATGAAAATCGAGCGGTTCGATCCCCTTCTCGCCGACCCATGCGAAGCTGGGGACAAATTTGGGCGGGCGGGACGTGATAATATGGCTGGCGAAACCGATAACCGAACCGGTTTTCAAGTATGTGCCGATGCCGATTTTCGCATGATCGCCGATCACGGAACCCAGGAACCGAAGGCCGGTTTCCTGCTCGCCGCCGTTGATCGGCACACGGACCATGCCGTAGGTGTTCTTCAGATTGCTGGTGGTGGTTCCAGCTCCCAGATTGGCCCATTCACCGACGACGCTCTGGCCGACGAATCCCTCGTGCTGCTTGTTGGCGTTGGCCAGAAAGATCGAACCAATGACCTCGCCGCCGACGCGGCAGAACGGTCCCAGAGAAGTGTCGGCGCGAATATTGGCGCCGGGGCGGATGATACAGTCGGGACCGATGTAGACCGGCCCGGTAATTACCGCGTTGGGTTGAATTTGCGTCCCATGGTCAATCATGATCGGACCGCTTTGGGCATCGAGTACAACGCCGGGATAGATGCGGACATCCGAGGAGATGAAAACATTCTGTGGATGGAGGATATGCGCGCCGGGCATTGGCTCGCTGCGAATCGCGGGACCGCGGGCGGCAAAATCGGCGAGCAGAATTTCGTGCTGGTGAACGATCAGGTCCCAGGGATGGCCGATCAACACCGCCTCGGCCGCAACGGCGCGAAGCGTGGCGCCCAACGCGTGACAAGCGGCTGGGGTCATGCGACTCATGTCCATTTCAGCGAGTTTTTTTCCCGATACGTGCAACCAGGCGAAAGAACCATTGATAAGCCCGGCGGTGTCGGGATTGGATTCCGGCGGCGGCGCGGTCATGAGCCAGCGGGCATTGATGAAAATTGCGCCAGGGAGCGGGTCTATCCTGGGATTCACAGGAAAGCGAATTTTGCGGGCAACCCGATCCGCCAGGGCCTCACGAACCAATACGCCCGCGGGGGGGCGAGGAAGACAGCGATCCATGCGGTCCAGCAACGTGCCGGCACCGCAACGAAGCTCAAAGGCGGGGCGCGCGTAGGTGAGCGGGTAAAGTTGCTCCAGCCGATCGTCTTCAAAAATGTAGATCGGCGTCATGAGAACTTCCCGGAGAATGCCATCGCCCGTGGGGTGTCATTGAGAAGTTAGCAACGGAACAGGCAAAGCTCGCCGACTGCCAGGCTCTGACTCAAAACGTGTCGTGCGCCATGATACATTTGAGAGCCTAGTGTTCCAACAACTTTTTTTCAAGAGCAAGCCCTGACGAACATTCAAAAAAAGCCGCGGGCATACGTGCGGGAATCCCCCGCATATAGCCGCTGGCTTGCCGGCGGTATACTCCGTACAGCCGGTGTGCGGAATATACTACCCTGAGCCAGTTGGGGCTAGGGGGGAGGACCGTTGCGGCCCGCCCCGGGGGACCGGCTTAAAAAATTTTGCACGGTCCACTTGCATTCCGCGCGGATGACGTTGTACAATAACAAGCTTATGGAATGTCGGAGCCGAAGCCATCATTATTTTAACTCCTTCCTTATTATTGCGATGCTTGAAAAAAACGATTGCGGCGGCATAAACGGTTGTTAACCGCGTAGCAGAGGTGAACTCATGCGTGTAGCGCCAGTGCGTGATTATTCCAAGCGCGGCGATGCTCTTCCCATCCCCAACCTGATGGAAGTTCAGATCGCCGCCTATCGTCGCTTCCTGCAGGCTGACATCGTCCCCGAGAAACGCTCCAACGAAGGTCTGGAGGCTTTGCTGCGCGAAGCGTTTCCCATGGAGTCCTACGATCGGACCATGAAACTCGAATACATCAGCTACGACCTGGGAAAACCGCGCTACGCTCCGGACGAGTGCCGGGCGCTGCGCTTGACCTATGGCATGCCGCTGCGCATCAAGGTTCGCCTGGTGCGCAAAGACAAGGCGGACATCGTCGAGGAATCCATTTACCTGGGCGACATACCGATCATGATTGGCGGCGGCGAATTCATCATCAATGGTACCGAGCGCGTGATCGTCTCGCAGTTGCATCGTTCGCCGGGCGTTGATTTCGTCATTGAAACCCAGGAAAGCGACCGCCCGCTGCACGCCTGCCGCGTTATTCCCGAACGGGGAAGCTGGATTGAGATCAACGTGACCAAGAAAGACGTTCTGGTGGTGCGGATTGACCAGTCCGGCAAGATTCCGGCGACCACTTTCCTGCGGGCCATGGATGAGAAGTATGGCTCGGATGAAGCTCTGCTGGGCGCCTTTTATGAAACGCGGTCCATCAGCGTCGGTCAGCTCAAGTCCGATTACTACGCCGTAGGCGCCGTTATCGACGCCGAAACCGGCGAGGAGAACGTCAAATCCGGCGCCCAGATCGGCGATCGCGTCGCCCGCCTTCAGAACAGCAGCATCAAAAAAATCGAAGTCATTGAAAAAGTGTCCGATCCGATCATTCTCAACACCATCCAGGAAGACGACTCGCACTCCCACAAAGAGGCGCAGCGGAAAATCTACTCCCGCCTGCGTCCCGGCAATCCACCCAACGACGAGAAGGCCAAGGCGCTGTTTGCGGAGAGGTTTTTCGACGCCAACCGCTACCGCCTGGGTCGCGTCGGGCGTTTTCGCATCAATCGCAAGTTCGAACAGAATGTTCCCGAAGACGTCATGACCCTGCGACCGGAGGACATTCTCGGCAGCATCAAATACATCATCGAGTTGCGCGCCGGCAAGGGCTACATCGACGACATCGACCACCTGGGCAACCGCCGGTTGCGCACCATTGACGAACTGGCCCAGGAAGAACTCCGCAAGGGATTTTTCAAGCTGCGCCGCACCATCCAGGAGCGCCTTTCGCTGCGGGCGCCGGAGGAAGTCTCCAAAATAGTTGAGTTGGTCAATTCCAAGAGCATCAGCAGTTCGATCGAATACTTCTTCGGCCGCAGCGAACTTTCCCAGGTAGTCGATCAGACCAACCCGCTCTCCCAGCTTACCCACGAACGGCGCCTTTCGGCCCTTGGTCCCGGCGGACTGAACCGCAAGCGAGCCGGCTTTGAAGTGCGCGACGTACACATTTCCCATTATGGGCGCATTTGCCCCATTGAAACGCCGGAAGGCACCAACATCGGTCTGATCGCCTCGCTCTCCATTTACGCCGGAGTGGACGAATACGGATTCCTCATCACTCCCTACCGCGTGGTGGAAAACAGCAAGGTCAACGGCCATGTGAAATATCTCCGCGCCGATGAGGAAATGAAATCCGCCCTGGCTCCGCCCGAGTCGGTTGATCCCAAGACCGGAAAAATCAAGCATGATCTGCTGCTGGCCCGCGTCAACGGCGACTTGCAGCAGGTGCGCGGTTCCGAGATCAACTACGTGGATATTTCTCCCAAGCAGGTGGTCGCCATTTCCGCCGCCCTGATCCCCTTCCTCGAGCACGACGATGCCAACCGCGCCCTGATGGGTTCCAACATGCAGCGTCAGGCGGTTCCGCTTCTGATCACCGAACCACCTCTTGTAGCGACAGGCCTGGAAAAACATATACCGGCCAACAGCGGCATGGCGGTGAAAGCCCAGAGCGCCGGAACGGTGAGTTTTGTGGACGCGAGCCGGGTAGTCATCGATAATTCCGATGAATACGTGTTGCGCAAGAACGCCGGACTCAATGACAAAACCTGCCTGACCCAGAAACCGCTGGTTTCCATCGATCAAAAGGTCAAGAAAGGCCAGATCATCGCCGACGGCCCGGCGTGCCGGAACGGCGAATTGGCGCTGGGTCGCAACGTGCTGGCGGCCTTCATGACTTTCGACGGCTACAACTTTGAAGACGCCATCGTGGTCAGTGAACGGCTCATCAAAGATGACGTATTCACTTCCATTCACATCGAGGCATTCGATGTGGAAATTCGCGAGACCAAGCTCGGGCGCGAGGAGTTCACCCGCGACATCCCCAATGTCAGCGAGAAGACGCTGAAAAATCTCGATGACGCCGGCGTGGTGCGCATCGGCACCCGCGTCAGCCCCGGGGATATCCTGGTCGGCAAGGTTTCCCCCAAAAGCAAAACGGAGCTTTCGCCCGAGGAAAAACTGCTGCACGCCATTTTCGGCCGTGCCGGCGAGGATGTGAAGAATGATTCCCTGGAAGTACCGGCGGGAACGGAAGGCGTCGTCATCGGCGCCCAGCGGTTCAGCCGCCGCACGCACTGGAGCGATGAACAGAAAAAACAACTCCAAAAAGAGATGCAGAAGTATGCCCGGGAAATGGACTCCCACAGCATCGGCCTTTTTCGCGCCATGGTCGACGAGATCAATCAGGCCACCGGCCAGACCATGATCGACCCATCCACCCGCCAGAAGGTCGGCAAGTCCGATGTGGATGAAGTCATTCTCGAACAGATCGGAAACTTCAACGTCAACTGGATCAAGGGAACGGAAGAGGCCCGCGGACGGGGCGTGAACATTTACAACCGCTACAAGGTCCGACTGACGGAAATCCAGCAGGAAAAGCAGCGCAAGGTTGAACACATGAAACGCGGCGATGAACTGCCCGCCGGCGTGCTCGAAATGGTTAAGATTTACCTGGCCACCAAGCGCCAGCTTTCCGTCGGCGATAAGATGGCCGGCCGCCACGGCAACAAGGGCGTCATTGCCCGCATCGTACCGGTGGAAGACATGCCCTTCCTGGAAGACGGAACCCCGGTTGACATTGTGTTGAACCCGTTGGGCGTGCCTTCGCGCATGAACGTGGGGCAGATTCTGGAAACGCACCTGGGCTGGGCCGCCACGGTGCTGGGTTTCCAGGCCATTACACCGGTATTTGACGGAGCCGCGGAAGAGGAAATTCACAAGGTGGTCGAAGAGGCCAACCAGCACGTACGAAACCGCCGCAAGGAACTCTCCGAGAAGAAAAAGGCCCCTCCGGCCAGGGAAATCTTCGTGGAAATGCCGCCGGCGCTCAAGATCACGCTTTACGACGGCCGCACCGGCGAACCTTTTGAGCAGAAGGTTACGGTCGGTTATATGTATATGCTAAAGTTACACCATCTGGTGGACGACAAAATTCACGCCCGCTCCACCGGGCCCTACAGCTTGATCACCCAGCAGCCGCTGGGTGGCAAGGCCCGCACGGGCGGTCAACGCTTTGGAGAAATGGAGGTCTGGGCGCTGGAAGCTTATGGCGCCGCCTACGTACTCCAGGAGCTTCTGACGGTCAAGTCCGACGACGTGGAAGGCCGCACCAAGATTTACGAAAGCATGGTCAAGGGCACCAACACCCTCGAGGCGGGCACGCCGGTTTCCTTTGACGTTCTGTGCAATGAAATACGCGGCCTGGGCTTGAACATCACGCTGGAAAAGCGGCAGGGAATCTAGATAGTGGAATTTTTCGCGCTTTTTTTCGGAGCGTTATAACATGGCGGAACCTGTTTACGATCGGATCAACGACTACGGTTCGGTTAAAATCGCCCTGGCCAGCCCGAACGACATCCGTTCCTGGAGCTTCGGCGAAGTCAAAAAGCCCGAAACCATCAATTACCGCACCTATCGGCCGGAACGCGACGGGCTTTTTTGCGAGCGTATTTTCGGCCCCGAGCGCGACTGGGAATGCGCCTGCGGTAAATATAAGGGCACCAAATACAAAGGCGTCATCTGCGACCGCTGCGGCGTGAAAGTCACCCACAGCCGCGTGCGCCGCAAGCGCATGGGGCACATCAGCCTGGCCGCGCCCATTGTGCACATCTGGTTCTTCAAGGCCATGCCCAGCCGGCTGGGCAACCTGCTGAATATAAAAATCGCCGATCTGGAAAAAGTAATCTATTACCAGGATTACTGCGTGACGGATCCGGGAACCACGCCCCTGAAACGTAAGCAACTCCTTACCGAAGAGGAATACCGCGACGCCCGCGGAAAATACGGCGATGACTTCAAGGCCGACATGGGCGCACAGGCCGTTCGCGCTCTGCTCCAGACGATGGACCTCAGCGACGAATCCCGTGATATACGGGTGGCCATCGATACCACTTCCAGCAAACAGAAGATCAAGGACCTGACCAAGCGGCTCAAAGTGGTCGAGGCTATCCGCAAGTCCGAAAATAAAGCGGAGTGGATGATTTACGAAGTGATTCCCGTAATCCCGCCGGACCTGCGCCCCCTGGTGCTGCTGGAATCGGGAAATTTCGCCACCAGCGATCTGAACGACCTTTACCGGCGCATCATCAACCGCAACAACCGCCTGAAAAAACTTGTCGATCTCAATGCGCCGGAGGTCATCATCCGCAATGAAAAACGGATGCTCCAGCAGGCCGTCGATTCGCTCTTCGACAACGGCCGCTGCCGCCGGCCCGTGCTGGGGTCCTCCAACCGCCCGCTCAAGTCCCTGACTGATATGATCAAGGGCAAGCAGGGCCGGTTCCGTGAAAACCTGCTCGGCAAGCGCGTTGATTACTCCGCCCGGTCGGTGATTGTCGTCGGTCCGGAACTCAAGCTCCACCAGTGCGGTCTGCCGAAAAAAATCGCCCTCGAGCTGTATCAGCCGTTCATCATCCGCAAACTCAAAGAGCACGGCTTGGCGGACACCATCAAATCCGCCAAGAAGATGATCGAACGGCGCGACCGGGAAATCTGGGATATTCTTGAGGAAGTCATCAAGGGGCATCCCGTCCTGCTGAATCGCGCCCCCACCCTGCACCGCATGGGCATCCAGGCCTTTGAACCAGTGCTCATCGAAGGAAACGCCATCAAGATTCATCCCCTGGTGTGTAAGGGATTCAACGCCGACTTCGACGGCGATCAGATGGCCGTTCACCTGCCCCTGTCGCTGGAGGCCCAGGCCGAAGCCCATTTGTTGATGCTATCCACTCATAACATTTTCTCGCCCGCAAATGGTTCGCCAATTATCGGACCTTCCCAGGACATCGTATTGGGCATTTATTACATAACCGTTCTGCGCCACGGCGAAGCTGGCGACCGCGCCGCGGGCAAGGAAATGGCTTTCCGGGATTATTCGGAAGCCCTGCTGGCTTACCAGGAAAAACACATCGGTATGCATACGCCCATCCGGATCCGCATCCAACGCGAGATGGTGGTGGACGCGCAGAATAAACCCGCCCTGCCGGCGCCGAAGAACCGCGTCATCGTCACCACGGTGGGTCGCTGTATGTTCAACGACATACTGCTGGCCAAGATGCCGTTCTACAATTACACGCTTTCGAGCAAGGGTTGCAGCCGGGTGATCGCGGACTGCTATCAGATTCTCGGCCGCCCCGCCACCATCGACCTGCTGGACAACATGAAAGAATTGGGATTCAAGATGTCCACGCTGGCGGGCCTGAGTTTCGGCATCACCGACCTGCGCATCCCCGCGCGCAAGAACCAGATCATCGAAGAATCGCAAAAAAAAGCCGAACGGGTTGAACGCAACCTGCACCTGGGCGCCATCACCGAGCGTGAACGCTACAACCAGCTTCTGGACATTTGGGCGCATGCCCGCGAGCAAGTCACCCAGGAAATGATGCAGGAACTGGAAAACGATACCCGCGACGAGCCGACCTACACACTGCTGCCGCCCAAGGATCCCCGCGGCAAGCCGTACCTGAATCCCATTTTCCTTATGGCCGACTCGGGCGCGCGCGGCAATGTTGACAATTTCCGGCAGCTGGCCGGGATGCGCGGACTCATGAGTCGTCCTTCGGGCGAAATTATGGAAACGCCCATCAAAACCAATTTCCGTGAAGGCCTTTCGGTGCTGGAATATTTCACTTCCACGCACGGCGCCCGCAAGGGCCTGGCCGACACGGCCCTGAAGACCGCTGATTCGGGCTATCTGACCCGCAAACTCGCCGATGTCGCTCAGAACGTCATCGTTTCGCTCTCCGATTGCGGCGCCCAGGGCGGCATTCGCAAGAGCGCCATTTACAAGGGCGAACAGGTGGACGTGCCGCTGCGCGACATCATTATTGGCCGCTGCGCCGCCGACACGCTGATCAAT
Source organism: Planctomycetota bacterium (assembly GCA_021790475.1). GTDB lineage: Bacteria > Planctomycetota > Phycisphaerae > WQYP01 > WQYP01 > JAKBMM01. Next base: position 18,223 of record JAJYDU010000046.1, read on the forward strand.
CCCGTTACCGACGAAGCGATCGTTCGCGAAGGACAGATCATCACGGAAGCAATCGCCCGCAAGATCGAAGAACTGAATATCGAAACGGTTCGCGTGCGCAGCCCGCTTACCTGTGAAAGCCCCACCGGCGTTTGCGCCAAGTGTTACGGCGTGGACCTTTCCACCAACAATCTTGTGGAAGAGGGTATGGCCGTGGGTATTATTGCCGCCCAATCCATCGGTGAGCCGGGAACACAGCTTACAATGCGCACATTTCATACCGGAGGATCGGCCACCCGTATCCTGGAAAAGAACGATCTACGCGCCAACGTCGCCGGCATCGTCCGCTACCACGATCTCAACGCCGTGGAAGGCGGCGATGCGGAGGGCAACAAACACGTCGTAGTGCTCAAGCGTAACGGAGAAATAAGCATCCAGGACGCCAAGGGCCGCGAGCTTGAAAAATATCCCGTTCCCTATGGCGCCTACGTGCTGGTCCCCGAAGGCGAAAACGTTCGCGCCGGCCAGCAGATTTGCGTCTGGGACCAGCACCGCACGCCTATTCTGGCGGAGAAGGGCGGCATTGTGAAATTGGAGGATATTCAGGAAGGTGAAACCGCCCGTGCGGAAGCGGAAGGAAAAGGCGCCGCCAAGCGTCTGGTCATCATTGAACATCGCGGCGAACGGCATCCGCGAATCGTCATTGAAGATCCCGCCGATGGGAAAATCCTCGATTTTCATTACTTGCCGGCCAAGGCCCGTATCGATGTCGATGAGGGCCAGAAAGTCTTTCCGGGAACCTTGCTCGCCCGCCAGCCTCGGGAAATCAAAGGTACTTCGGATATCACTTCCGGCCTTCCCCGTGTAACGGAAATATTCGAGGCGCGCAAGCCCAAAGATACGGCCGTCATGGCGGAAATATCCGGCGTCATCGAACTTCGCTCCGACAAGCGCCGCGGCAAGATGACCATCATTATCCGCGGCGCCGGAAACATCGA
>JAJYDU010000047.1 GCA_021790475.1 Planctomycetota bacterium
AGAAATCCCACGCCGGTTCCCACGTGCAGCAACTGAAGGAATTGCGGATCCGAAGCGTGAAAATCGACGTGCACGACCAGAACACCACGGCGAATAAGGCGCGCAAGTTTCTTCAGGAAGGCCACAAGGTACAGTTCAATCTTATGTTCCGCGGGCGCGAAATGGCGCATGTGGACCTGGGGCGGAAGATTCTGGAAAAATTCCACACCGATCTCGAAGCGCTGGGAAAAATTGAGCGCGAGCCGAAGTTGGAGGGCCGGCGAATGATTATGATCCTGGCGCCCAAACCACACGCCGCCACAGACGGCAGAAGCGGGCGCCTCGCCGAAACCAAGGCGATGGCGGATCCGGCGGCGTTGCTCCAGAATCCATAGCGGGAAGGATTTTACGCTCCCGCGATAATCGTCGGCGAAGCGCCGCGGCCCTCATCCACGGAATTTCCCATATTCCGAAATTGGGTGTCCTCCCCAATCCGCCATTCTTATCCGTGCAGTCCGCAGAAATGCTGCGGTGATTCGGCGTTGTTGGTTCGGTGGGAAACCAGCATGGCGGTCATCATGGAGGCGGTTTCAGTCAGCAGATGATTCCAGCCGCGACTGGGCGAAGGGGCCATGAGAAAATGCCGGCAAAATTCCTCTAATTCCTGCTGCCGGGTACGCCAGGCGGGCGGGGGCGCAAGGGAATCTTCTTCCTTTGGTTTGCCATCGCCGGAGGAAGTGAACCGATACGACTGATCGGTCAGCACCAGCGTTCCGAGACGATTGAAAATCTCCAGCCCGCGACGGGCGGGCAGTTCCTGGTCGGTGATAACCAGGGAGGCGGTGGCTTCGACAAAGCGCATGGTCATGCTGACGCACCCGGTGGCGTCGATGAATCGGTCGCCGCCGCCGATGGCGCCCTGCACGGAAGCGTAAAGAGCGGCGGGAACGCCGAGAAGTTCCGCTACGGTACGGCAGGCATCCCAGGCCAGCACGGAAAGGGAACGAACGATTCCGTCCGTGGCGCGCCAGTCGCGCGCCAGGGCGTGATTTACCGCGGACCAGCGGCCGGTCAGAAAATAGCCGCCGCGCAAATAATCTTCGGTCTGGTCGCAAAGCTGATAAGCCCAACCTTGGGACATTCGCGGCCAGATATAGAGTCGATGAGTACGCGGCTCGAGCATCTGGGCCAGTCGGCTCGCTTCCGCCAGGGTATGCACGGGCGGTCCCAGACTGAATACTCCGATGCCTTGTTGGAGGCAAGCTTCGATAAAATCCACCGGTAAACTCGCGGGCCGATCAATAATTACGATCTGGGGAGTTATTTCCAGCATCATACGACGTAGATCGACATAAAAAGGCACGTCGAATACCTGACCCAGCGCCCGGGCCGCGGGCATGTGTTCGTGGCCGACGGCGACAAGCCTGAACCAGTCGCTTTGGCTGGATTGGCGGATCGCCTCGATCCAGTCGCACTGGATCGTTTCAAGGCCGACTATCGCACACTGCAACGCCACGTTTGCTCTTACTTAATGCACACGCTGTCCCGGCGAAGCGCTGGCATCGACGGAAAGCAAAAATATATCCGCACCACCCGGCCCGCTGGCCAGAATCATCCCTTCGCTCTCTCCGAATTTCATCTTCCGTGGCGCCAGGTTGGCGCAAAAAATGACCAGACGGCCAACCAGCTGCTCGACCGTATAAGCTTTCTTGATGCCCGCAAGCACGGTCCGCTGTCCCAAAGGTCCGGCGTCGAGCATCAGCCGCACGAGTTTGTCGGCTTGCGCAACCGGTTCGGCCGCGATCACCCGCGCCACGCGCAGGTCCACGGCGTTGAACTGCGCAAGGGTACAGATGGGCGCCGGCGGTTCGATCTTTTCATCGCGCGGGGAACTCTCCGCGACCGGAACCTCCGCGGCTCCCGCCGTACCATGGTTATTTTCATCCAGCATGGCTTGAATTCGCCTTTCTTCAATTCGTTCCACAAGGTGCTCGAAGGCGTTGATGCGATGCGAAGGCATCGACGACTGCGCATCGGACCAGCTCAAGGCGGGAACATTTAAGCACCGCTCGACCTTCTGTGCGAAACGGGGCAGAATCGGCTTGAGGTAAATCGTTAAAATTCGTCCACATTCCAGCGCCGCCGTCAGCACTCCGCGCGTCTCTTCAATTTTACTTTTCACCAGCGCCCAGGGCGCCTGATCCTCCACGAATTTATTGGCTTTGTCCGCCAGAGTGCATACCCGCCGGGTCACGCCGGCGAAATCAAGCTCTTCGTAACCGGCGGCGATATCCGGCGCCGCATCCCGGAATTCCTTGAGCAGAGGCAGCGCGCCGACCACCGGCACGCCCGTCTGCGAATCGAAGAGCCGTACCAACATCGGCGCGGCGCGGCTGATGAGATTAGCGAGTTTTCCAACCAGCTCGCTGTTGATCCGCCCCCGGAAATCAGCGAAGTTCAGGTCGATATCCGTCGGCGACGCCGCGAGCCGCGTGGCAAAATAATAGCGCAGCCACTGCGGGTCAAGATGCGCGGCGTACTGGCGGGCGCTGATGAGGGTCCCCCGGCTTTTGGACATTTTTCCGCCATGAATGGTCAGGTGACCGTGAACGCAAAGTTTCACCGGGGGACGCAAACCGGCGCCCATGAGCATGGCCGGCCAGAACAGAGCATGGAAATAGACAATGTCCTTTCCTATAAAATGGCGGATTTCGAGTTCCGGCGATTGCCAGAGGTTTTCGGCTCCGTCGCATCCCGATAAAGCGGGATTCGTCCGGGAGAGACGATGGGCCAGGGCCGCCAGATAGCCGATGGGCGCGTCGAACCAATTGTAGAAGAATTTATCCCGCCGGGAATTGGAAGCGGGAAGTGGAAATCCAAAAAACGGCGCATCGCGGGAAATGTCCCAGTCTTTGAGTTCCCCGGCGAACCATTCTTCGAGCTTGTTGGCTACGGAGGCGTCGACCATCCCGCTCCGTATAAGTTCCCGCAGGCGGGGACGAAAATTTTCCAGACGCAGAAAAAAGTGAGAGCTGACTTTGCGGGCGGGCACGGCGCCGCTGATGGCGCTTTTCGGGTTGATCAATTCGGTCGGGTCATAATGCTTGCCGCAGACTTCGCAGGAGTCGCCATATTGATCGGGGGCGCTGCAGTTGGGACAGCCCCCCTTAATGAACCGATCGGGCAGAAAAATGTTCTCCACCGGATCGAAAAACTGTTCAACCGCGCGTTCAACGATGTGCCCGCCATCCCGCAGACGCTGGTAAAAGCGGCGGCACAGAGCCTCGTTCTCAGGCGAATGGGTGGAATAATACTCGTCAAAGCTGATGTCGAAATGGGCGAAATCGTCCTGGTGCTCGCGATTCATGCGTTCGATGAATTGTTCGGGCGCGATTCCTTCCTGGCGGGCGCGGAGCATGATGGGAGTGCCGTGGGCGTCATCGCCGCAAAGATAAATGACCTCGTGGCCCAGGAGGCGTTTAAATCGGACCCAGATATCCGTCTGAATATATTCAACGAGGTGGCCGATGTGAATGGCGCCGTTGGCGTAGGGCAAAGCCGAAGTCACAAGTATTTTGCGTTTTATTTCCGCCATGTCCCGCGTTCCGAATCCAAAGACGGCATTGTAACGCGGTGCATCGGCTTGCACGACACCCACGCGAACATGTCGCGAACGCCGCATCGCCGGTCCAACGCCGTCCGCGGCGCCCCTTTGACAGTCGCGCTGCCGTCCCTGATCATCGGAACCATGGCCTCGCCATGCAATCATTCTTCCGCGGCGCGGCGGATGTTGACCTGCTGGGACGCCGGCGAGCGCTGCCTCGCCGCGGGTCTTTATATGCCGGCGCGGCGGGCGCTGGAAACGGCCGAGTCCATCGCCTGGCGGCGCGGCGACGCTTATTGCCTCAGCCGGTTATATTTACCGTTGTTGGAGACCTGCCGCCAGTTGCGTCGCCAGGCCGGCGATGGAATCATTGTGATTGTCGATCCCTGGAGCCGCGCCGCACAACGCCGGGCGACGGCGCAGTTGATACGGTGGGGTGCGGGAACGATGATTTGTTCCGGCCCGCGCGCGATTCAACAAAGCCGTTATATTATGCGACTGGCGCGATGCCGAGGCACGCCGCTGGAAGCTCTCGTATTATGCGGACGGTGGGAACGTTGGCGGATCAGCTCGCCGGCGGATCCAACCTTTGTCGCCGGCTTGCCGGTGCGGTTCACGAGCGACCCGGCCGCGCTCAACGAACCGGCGTCGCCGGAAAACATGACCGTAATCTTGCCGGGACCGGGGTTCTATACAGAAGGCGAACCGGCACATGGGCTTGCCAGGGAATCGCTGTTGGCGGCTTGGGAGGGGCTGGTGCTGCGCTGGCAGTCGCGCCATCCCGGGCAGGCTGCGCCGTGGGCCCAAATGCAATGGCTGCGGGAATCGCGACGAATCGACCCGGCTTGTGAACCGGTGTTGACGCGTTTGATCCAACTGGCGGAGCAAATCGCCCGCGACGGCGGGTAAGTTCTCTGCTATCGAGTCCGGAAACGTCTACGGATAAGGCGGCATAATGCGTGCTCAAAACATGGGTGTGGGACAAAAAGCGGGCTTCCTCCCTAAAATAGATTCTGGCGGTCGAACGGTTTTCAGGCAGTCAGAGTTTCAGTATTGTGAAAGTGTGTGGTTTCCCGGGTTGCGGCGAACCATTCCGGTGATTCAAACGTAGGAAGGATGGGCCTGATGGCCACAGATGAAGAGCTTCTAGCCGATTTCGCCAGGGGCGATGAGACGGCGATCGCCGAGCTTTTGTCGCGCTATGAGCAGGAGTTGTTCGCCTTTCTCCAAAGGTTCGTCAATAACGCCGTGGTTGCCGAGGATTTATTTCAAGAGACTTTCATCCAGGTTTATCGCAACGTGAGCAGTTTCGACTCGACTCGGCGTTTTCGGCCCTGGCTTTTTACGATAGCGGCGAACAAGGCGCGTGACTATTTGCGATTGAATGTGCGCCATGTCGTACAGTCGCTCGATAGTTTGGCGGGGGCGGGCAACGAGCGGTCCAGTTTTGTGGAGTTGATGGAGGCGGATGTTCCCTCGGCGCCCGAGCGCCTGATGCGGGACGAAGACATGCAGGCGGTCCGCCAGGCGCTGGCGAAATTGCCGGACAGGTATCGCGAAGTTCTGTTGCTAAGCTATTTTCACGGCTTCGCATACAAGCAAATCGCGCAAATGCTGGACATTCCGCTGGGAACTGTAAAAAGCCGTCTCCATGCGGGCTTGGCCCAGTTCGCCCGGCTCTGGAACGGAAGAATGAATAAGCAATGACCGGCGCGCGGATCGCACGGCCATAAAATTGCATGAGGTTTTCCGAGGCTATCCATGCCCAATTCATCGCCACAGCAAGATCCCTTCCCGGAAGAGGGTTCTCCGGTCGATGGTCTAAGCGAAACCGAGGCGACCTTTGTGGACCTTCTGTTGAGCGAAGGCCGCCCTGTGGGACACCCAATAGTGCCGGGCGATGGTCACGATGCAGCGCCGCGGCGAATTCGCGCGGTGTTCGAGGCACTGGCGCAATCTCCAGCACTGGCGGCGCCGGGCGATCTGGCGGCACGCACTATGGCGCGAATCAGGAAGGAAAAGGTTCAATCTCTCCCCATCGGCGAATTGCCCCGCGGCGGGAAGCGGCGCTTCCGACCGGGCTGGAACGCGCACAAGATGAACATTTTTTTCACGGTGGCGGCTGCAAGCATCCTGTTGGTAATCGTGGTCTCGCGACTGATACAGGTCCGCACACGAGCTTTGCGCACCGCCTGTGCGGACAATCTTGTACGGTTGGCCGGCGCGTTTGGCCAGTATGCCGCCGCTAACGCAAACCAGCTTCCACAGATTGCCCCGCCCCATGATCGAAACTGGCTGCCGCGGCGGCTGACCGGTTCGCTGGCCCGCTCCTCTGATGCGCACTGCAATCTGGCCAACCTGACGCCGCTGGTTCTTGGCCATGCCCGCTATGTTTCCTGGAACCGACTGGTGTGTCCGGCCTGCCCGATCCGGACATTCGCGGCTCGCAAGAGGCGCCTGTCGTGGCGCAGGGTCAGCTATAGCTATCTGGACCAGCTTTCTCCCTACCACTACCAATGGAATGGTTCCGGTAACATCGTGGTGCTGGCTGACAGCAATCCCCTCTTTGCCGGTCGGAGCGTAACCTCGGCGCAGTTTAATTCCTTCAATCATGGCGGCGGCGGCCAGAATATTCTTTATAACAATGGCCGCGTGCGCTGGGCAACAACGCCGGATGTCGGACCGAACCGGCACAATATCTGGACGATCGGCAACCCGCCGCGCCTTCATTACACCGGCCGGGAGGAGCCGGCCTCGCCGAACGACATTATTCTCGTTCCGTGATTTTACCCGCCCGTAGAGCCGCCGCTTGTAATAAGCAATTGTAATTATATGTAATTATTCTATATTTTGCGAAATTATCCGCAATGTCCGCAACTGCGGGAGCCGTCATGCGTTGGGCGCATTACCGGGACGTGCGCGGCCGCGCCAAAACAGGAACGAGTATGCTTGCTTCCAACGTATAAATCAGCGATTATAAAAGTACCATGAATACGGAACCTTCCAATAAGAATTCCCCGTTGATTCTAGCCCGCCGCCTGGTGAAGCGCTACCGCATCGGCGATTCCGATGTCCTGGCGCTCGCCGCGGTGAGTATGCAAATCGATCGCGGCGAGATGGTCGCCATCACCGGGCCGTCCGGCAGCGGCAAATCCACCCTGATGAACATTATTGGTTGCCTGGACAGTCCTGATTCCGGGTCGTACCTGCTGAACGGGACGGATGTGGCGAAACTCTCCGACGATGGACTGGCCAAAATACGCAGCCGGTATATTGGTTTTGTATTCCAGAATTTCAATCTCCTGCCGCGGCTTTCCGCGCTGGAAAACGTTGAGCTGCCTCTGCTGTACTCTGGTCGGCGTGATGCCACCCAGGCGGCCGGCCAGGCGTTGGAGATGGTTGGTCTGGGCAACAGACTCAAGCACGAACCATCCCAGCTTTCCGGCGGACAACGGCAGCGCGTCGCTATTGCCCGCGCCCTGGCCAACAATCCCGACATCATTCTGGCCGACGAGCCAACCGGCAACCTCGATTCCCGCGCCGGCCGGGATATTCTGGAATTGTTTCATCGGCTTCATGATCAGGAGCGCACCATTGTCATCGTCACGCATGATGCCGGTGTGGCCCGTCACTGCGGGCGGGAGATGCAGATTCGCGACGGCCAGATTGTCATTCAGATCGAGCATGCGCACGTAGGGCGCGACGAGCTTATGGCGACGGCTTAGATGATGAAAAAATGGATCAAAATCGGTGCGATTATCGCGGCGGCGGGCGTGGCGCTGGCGGTCTATCAATACTATCGAAGCACGCACCAGCCGGACCCGCCTGAACCGCTCAAAACGGCGACGGTGCGGCGCGGGACGCTGGCGGTGCACGTGTACGCCACCGGAACGGTACAGGCCAACCGCACTGTAAACATCAAATGCCTGGCGGGCGGGCAGATCAGGAGTAAACCTTACGAGGTGATCGGCGATCCGGTTAAAAAAGGCCAGATCATCCTGAATGTTGATCCCACCGTGGAACTGCAGGCGCTCAACATTGCCAAGCAGGATCTGAAACAGGCAAAATTGAATTATCAGACCAGCATGCTGAACTACCAGATCGCCAAAAATAATCTGATCACCACGCGCGAGAATGACCAGGCTAATTTACTCTCCATGGAGGCGCAAGTCGCTAATGATCAGCTCAATCTCCACCGGGACCAGATGCTGCTGGTGGAAAAGCTTGCCAGCCAGCAGACGTTCGACAACGATAAAACCACGCTGGTCCGGGATCAGCAGTCGCTGCGGCTGGCCCAGGTGCAGATGGAACAACTCCAAACCCAGGCGCTGCAAGTCCAGCTCCAGAAGCTCAACGTGCGGTTGGCGCACGTCGCGGTGGAAAGTAAAAGACAGGAAAGGGAACAGGCGGTAACCAATCTGAAATACACCCAAGTGACAGCGCCGATCAGCGGCGTGGTGTCCACGGTATATGTTCAACCCGGCCAGGTCATTTCATCCGCCCTGACCAATGTCGGCGGCGGCACGACCGTGATGAACATCGTTGATCTATCCCACATTTTTGTTAACGCCACCATCAATGAAAGCGATATCAATCACGTGCGCATCGGCGATAAAGTGCAAATCACGGCGCCCGGCGCTCCCGGCGAAGTGTTTCCCGGCCGCGTCGAACTGATCGCCCCGGTTTCCATCCAGGACCAGAACAGCAACAGCAACGCCATTATTAACAGCAACATCATTACGTTTGAGGCGAAGATTGAGGTGCTGGGAAAGAACAAGGACCTCCTCAAACCGGGCATGACCGCGGACGTCGATATTTTCGCCGACGAGCTTAAAAATGTCCTCTATATCCCGTTGCAGGCGGTGGTGATTAACAACGGCTTGGACACGGTCACGGTGGTCAACTCCAATGGTTCCACCACAACGCGAACGGTCAACCTGGGCAAAAGGAACGACGTGGACTGGCAGGTTACCGGCGGCTTGCAGGAGGGCCAGAAGGTTCAGATACACCTGGGCAACGCCCAAAGCATGTGGACGCCCTGGCGGCATTAGAGTTTTTTATGCTTCTATGGACAACGCTTAAACTCGCCCTGCGCAGCATGTCGGCGGGTAAATTGCGCGCCGCTTTGACCATGCTGGGCATGATTATCGGCGTGGCGGCCGTGATCGCCATGATGGCGCTGGGCAACGGCATCAGGCGAAAAATCCTCAGCTCGGTATCCCGGATGGGAAAAAACACCATTATGATTTTTCCCCATAACCCGCGGATTCCACCGGTACTCAACGGGTTTGCCGAACCTTTGACCGTCGGCGACGCCAAGGCCATCCTCAAAATCCCGGGAATCAAGCGAATCTCGCCGGTGGTTGCCCAGTTTGAACCCGTCAAATGGAATGGTTATTTCACGCGCTGCAATAACATCGGCATCGCCCCGACCTGGCTGAAAATCCACAATTATCGGATTCAGAGCGGACGCAATCTCAATGATTTCGACGTGCGCGATCTGGCCTCCGTCGCGGTGATTGGACCGGAAACCGCCCAGCGGCTCTTTGGCTCCATTGATCCACTCGGCCATAAGATTACGATTGGCACGGTGCGGTTCAAAGTCGTCGGCGTGCTTAAGCCCAAGGGGCGCCTGGGCTGGTATGACCCCGACAATCAGATTCTCATTCCCTACACCACCGCAATGGCGGATTTGTTCGGCCGCGCTGTCGCCCTGAACCATATTGACCTGCAGGTGGATCACGCCGCCGATCTCAACCGCGTGCAGATTGCCTGCGAGCACATCCTGCGAAAAAGGCACAGCCTGATCGCCGGCGATACCGACGATTTCTGGATTTCCAATCAGATACGGATCATCAAGATAGCCAATCACATCGGCGGCGCGCTGACGCTTTTTCTCGGATCCCTGGCGGGTATTTCGTTGCTGGTCGGCGGCATCGGCATCATGAACATCATGCTGGTGACGGTAACGGAACGCACTCGGGAAATCGGTATTCGCAAGGCCATTGGCGCCCGCCGGCGCGACATTCTCCGCCAGTTTCTCATCGAAGCGGCTTTGCTGAGTGTTCTAGGTGGATTGATCGGCGTGGTCGTGGGCGTTGTGTCCTCTCATTACGTGCACTTGCATTACTCCCGCAATCGTAATTTTTCCGGACACGTCGAGCCTTCCATGGCCGCGATTGCGCTGTGCATTTCCGTCGGCGTCGGACTGTTCTTCGGTTACTATCCCGCCCGCCGGGCCGCCGGTCTGAATCCGATTGAGGCCCTGCGCTATGAATGACGGGAGGTTATCCGCCGCGTTTGCAGCACGGCGGCGCAGTCCAGGCGGACAGCGGCAATGGGGGCGAATCGGCGCGGCGATCGGCTTGGCCGCCTTGTCGTCCTGCACGTCGATTCACAACGGCGGCTACCAGCACTATATGAAGGCCGCCATCGAGCATCAGATTACCGTGGATGCCGGCGAGCCGGCGCTTGCATCCGCCACCCGCCCCGCCGGCCGGCCAGCCACCACCTTCCCGTCAGCCTCCCAGACGCTCAATCTGACGTTGGAAAAAGCGATTCTCATGGGATTGGCCAATAACCCTTCCCTGATTGTCCAGCGCTATGCCCCCGCCATAGCCCAGATGAATGTCGAAGCGCAACGCGGCGTGTTTGATCCCATATTAACCGCCCAAACCACCGCCGGAAAAAATAGCGAGCCAGGTTCCGGCGGTTATACCATCACAGGTAGCCAAACCGGCCAGGTGGGATTGTCGGAATTGCTGCCGACCGGCACGAGCGTTCAGGCCGCCGCCAACACCACTATTAACAACGTGGAAGGGTCAGGTGGGGGACAAAGTACCAGCACCGGCGGATCGATCACGGTGACGCAGGCGTTGCTGCAAGGCGCCAGCCTGCGGGTCAACCTGGCCGCCATTCGCGAGGCGCGGATCGGCCGGCGCATCTCGGATTATCAGTTGCGCGGCGTGGCGCAGTCCATTGCGGCGCAGATCATCCAGGATTATTGGGCATACGCGCTGGCCCGGGAGAACGTCCGCATCCTGCGGCAAGCGGTGGCCCTGGCGCAACAGCAGGAGCATCAAGCGCGGGAATTGATTCGTGTGGGGCGCATCGCCCCTTCCCAATTTCCCGCGGCGCAAGCCGAGGTCGCCACGATTCGCGAGCAACTCATCTCCGCCGAAGGAAATCTTCGTATCGCCCGGCTGAATCTTCTGAGCCTGATCGTGGCCAATGAGTGGAATTTCTGGCGACGGCCGTTGCGGCTGCTCAATCATCCTTATGTACCCCGCCATGCGCTTTCGCCGCTGGCTCTGCATACCGAACTGGCGCTGCGCATGAGCCCGCTGCTCAATGAAGCCCGCCTGCAGATACAGCAAGGCAACCTGGTGGTTGTTCAGACACGCGACGGCCTGCTGCCGAAACTCGATCTGTTCATTACGCTGGGCAAGACGGGCTACGCCGACGCTTTCGGCGGTTCGGTTGATCGACTCAACGGGCCGGATTACCAGCTTCTCGGCGGTTTGCAGTATAGCCATCCTGTTTTTAACCGTACCGCCCGGGCCAACTATCAAAGCGCCCTGCTCTCCCGCGACCAGGACCAGGCCGCGCTGGCCAACCTGGTGCGAAGCGTCGAATTAAGTGTGCGCACCGCATACATTCAGGCGCAGACCGCCCGTCAGGAGATCATCGCCACGGCCGCCACCCGCCGCGCGCAGGCCGAGTCGCTCCGCGCCACCATCGGGGAATTCCGTGTCGGCGAGAGCACTTCGCTTCTGGTGGCCCAGGCCCAGAACAACCTGTTTTCCGCCCAGCTTGGCGAAGTGCAGGCCGTGGTCAATTATCTTGACGCCTTGACGCAGTTGTACCTGCAGGAAGGTTCCATCCTGGAACGCTTGAGTGTCGCGGCGCCCGGCGCGGTTCCGGTCCGCGCTATCGGGCCGAACTGGTTGCGCCGCTGGCCTGATGGATATTTTCATTAAGCATTGCAACAAATGCCGCCGTCCGCGTCCATCCACAATTGCAAAAAACAACCGCCGTTATTCCAGCTCAATCAGCAGATCGCCGCTGGATACGGTCATTCCCGGATGCACGTGAATGGTGGCTATCTTGCCGTCGCGCGGGCTATACACCGCGGTTTCCATTTTCATCGCCTCAATCGACAGCAGTTTATCGCCGCGGGAAATCGCCTGACCCGGGCTGACCGAAAGTGCGGATATTTTACCCGGCATAGGCGCGCCAACGTGGTTCGGATTTTCCTTCTGAGCATGGGGTAATGCCGGCCGAACCTTGCCCGCCAGCGATTGATCCGCCACCTTCACTTCGCGCGGTTGGCCGTTAAGCTCGAAAAACACCGTCCGATTTCCATCGGAATCCGGATCGCCTATGGTTAAATATTTCACCAGCATGGTTTTGCCGGGTTCGATCTGGATCGGTACTTCCACATAAGGCTGCATAGGATAGAAAAATGCGGGAGTGGGAATCACTTCCACGTCGTCGTACTGGCGGCGGAAGCGGTCAAAATTGACAAACACGTCCGGGTACATGAGATAACCGGCCAGATCGGTATCGGCGACGTTGCCGTGGATTTTAGCCGCAAGCTCCCGGCGCGTCGCTTCGATATCAACCGGTTTGAGCCGGGCGCCCGGTCGGTCGGAAAGCGGTTTTTGATCCTTGAGGACGATTTTCTGGAGTTTTTTCGGCCAACCGCCGGGCTGTTGTCCGATGTCGCCGTGGAACATTTCCACCACGCTGCGCGGAAAATCGAGGTGGCGGGATTCATCGAGAATATCCCGCGGTTTGAGGTTGTTGGCGACCATGAACAGAGCCATGTCGCCGACGACCTTGCTTGAGGGTGTAACTTTGACGATGTCGCCGAAAAGTTCATTTACCTTTGCGTACATAACGGCGATTTCATTCCACCGATCCGCCAGACCAAGACTGCGGGCCTGCACGCGCAGATTGGTATACTGACCGCCGGGCATTTCGTGTTCATACACCGAGGCGGTACCGGCCAGCATACCCTCTTCAAACGGCTGGTAAAAACGCCGCACGGCCTCCCAGTAGTCGGCCAGGCGAGCCAGGGCGTTTTGGTCCAGTCCACTGTCGCGCGGCGTGTTGGCCAGAGCCGCCACAAGCGAGTTGAGATTCGGCTGGCTGGTCATTCCGCTCATGGAACTGATGGCGGCATCGACAATGTTTACACCCGCCTGGGACGCCAGCAGAACGCTCGCTGCCTGCACGCCCGTGGTATCGTGGGTGTGAAAGTGGATCGGCAGACCGACTTGCTCGCGCAGCGCCTTGACGAGCTTCCGGGCCGCGAAGGGCTTGCACAGGCCGGCCATGTCCTTGATGGCCAGAATGTGCGCGCCCATCTTTTCCAGCTCCCTGGCCATTTTCACGTAATAGCTCAGCGAATACTTCGTGCGGCGCGGATCCAGAATGTCGCCGGTATAACAGATGGCCGCCTCCAGAACGGCGCCGCTTTCCAGCACGGCATCCATGGCCACCCGCATGTTGCCGGTCCAGTTGAGGGAATCAAATACGCGAAAAACGTCAATCCCCTCCCGGGCGGCGGTTTTGACGAAAAATTTCACCACGTTGTCCGGATAATTGGTGTAACCGACCGCATTGCTGGCGCGCAGCAACATCTGGAAGAGAATATTGGGAATTTTTTCCCGCAGTTGCGCCAGACGTCGCCAGGGATCCTCATGCAGGAACCGCATGGCGGAATCAAACGTGGCGCCGCCCCACATTTCCAAGCTGAACAAATTCGGCGTTAAATGGGCGATCGCCTCGGCGGCGCCGAGCATGTCGATGGTCCGCATGCGCGTGGCCAGCAACGACTGGTGGGCGTCGCGCATGGTCGTATCGGTGAAAAGCAGCGGCTTGCACTCCCGCAGCCACCGGGTGAACTTTTCGGCGCCGAGTTCCCGCAGACGATCGCGCATACCCGGCGGCGGCGAAGCGGCGGCGGGATACGATACTGGCGGCGGCGGCTTGAGAACGGTCGGATCGGGCGACTTTTTCACGTCCGGAGACGAGTTGACGATAATATTGCCCAGAAAACTCAACAATTTGGTGGCCCGGTCGCGCCGGGCGGCGAAACGGAACAGCGCGGGGGTCGAATCCACAAAAGCGGTGGTGGCCTGACCAGAGAGAAAAGCCGGATGCCGGACCAGGTTTTCCAGGAACGGAATGTTGGTTTTCACGCCGCGCACGCGAAACTCGGAAAGCGCCCGCAGGGCACGCGCCGCGGTTTCTTCCAGAGTGGGTGAGAAACAGGTGAGCTTGACCAGCAGCGAATCAAAATAGGGCGTGATCATCGCGCCGGTGTAAGCGGTTCCGCCATCCAGACGCACGCCAAATCCAGCCGGGGAACGGTAATTCGTGATACGCCCGTAATCGGGAATAAAATGGTTGGCCGGATCTTCCGTGGTGATGCGGCACTGGAGCGCCACGCCGCGGGAGGCGATATGCTCCTGCGGCGGAATGTTGATCGGCGCGGCATGCAGAGCATGTCCCTGGGCGATAAGTATCTGCGCTTTGACCAGATCGATACCGGTGACAATCTCCGTAACGGTGTGCTCCACCTGAATGCGGGGATTGACTTCAATGAAAAAGAATTCCCCGGTATCGACGTCCAGAAGGAATTCTACCGTGCCGGCGTTCTGATAACGAACCTGCCGGCCGATTTCCAGCGCGGCCCGGCACATCTGATCGCGCTGAACCGGATCAAGACCGGCCGCCGGCGCCAGTTCCACAACTTTCTGGTGCCGCCGTTGCACGGAACAATCGCGCTCGAACAGGTGCACGATTTCACCATGTTGGTCCCCCAGAATCTGTACTTCAATGTGCCGGGCGCGGGTAATGTAGCGCTCGAGAAACACTTGCGACTTGCCAAACGCGCCGCCGGCCTCGCGCTGGGCCTCTTCCAGCCGATCCATGAGTTCCGCGGGGCTATTGACCACGCGCATGCCGCGCCCGCCGCCGCCGAAACTGGCCTTGATAATCAACGGAAAACCGATCTCTTTGGCGAGCTTTCTGATTTTCGCCGGATCGGTCTGGCCATGTTCGGTGCCGGGCGGAATCGGCACGCCGGCGCGCTGCGCGATCCGCCGGGCGGCGGTCTTGTCGCCGAACGCTCCAAGCATCTGCGGCGTCGGGCCGATGAAGATGATGCCGGCCTTCCCGCAAGCCTCGGCGAAATCAACGTTCTCGGAAAGAAAGCCGTAACCGGGATGGATCGCGTCAACGTGGTGCCTCTGCGCCAATTCGATGATGGCGGGAATGTTCAGGTAATTCTTGACCGGAGCGTCGGGACCACCCACCTGGTAGGACTCGTCGGCCTTGAAACGGTGCAGCGAGTAGCGGTCCTCGTAACTGTAAATCGCGACCGTGGCCAGATCCAGTTCCGTGGCGGCGCGGAATACGCGTATGGCTATTTCGCTGCGGTTGGCGACAAGCAGTTTCTTCATCGAATGTATCCCTTACTTCCAGTGCGGGCGATAACAGGATATTCGATCGGGTTTGATTCGTTAAGCGCAACATGACGGGAAATGAGAAACAGGCGTGGCAATTTTTCCGGGCATCCCACATCGACCCGACCGGCGAGCCACCGGGTTTATCCCGGTGGGCTTGCGAAATCCCGTGAAATGGCGGCTTTTTCAACCCCTGCCCGGAAAAATTGCCACGCCCTGAGAAACAAACGATTTTCGGGTAGCTGAAATACGACCCGGCGCGTATAGTTAAATAACTCCGCCGGCACGCGGAATCCAATGGCCGGCAAGATGTTCAAACCGTTGAAAGGAGTATGACCATGGCGACAATTACGTTCAAAGGCAATCCGCTGCATACGACGGGCCATCCGCCCGCTCCGGGTTCCCCAATGCCTTCCTTCACGCTGACCCAAAACGACCTGGGCGAATTGCATTCCGCCGCTCTGGCCGGCAAATGGGCGGTGCTGAACATATTTCCCAGCGTGGATACGCCCGTATGCGCCCAATCGGTCCGGCAATTCAACCGGGAGGCGGCCGGGCTGCCGAATACCGCCGTTCTGTGCGTTTCCGCCGATCTGCCGTTCGCCGCCAATCGTTTCTGCGCGGCGGAGGGAATCAAGAACGTGCAAATGCTCTCCTGCTTTCGGCATCCGGAATTTGGCGATATTCTCGGGATCAAAATCGTTGACGGCCCCCTGCTGGGTTTGCTCGCCCGTGCCGTGGTGGTGCTGGGTCCGGACGGCAGGGTCCGCCATAGCGAGTTGGTTCCGGAAATAGCCCGGGAACCGAACTACGCCGCGGCGCTGGCGGCGATCGGCGGACAGGAACGGCCATGACGCCAACCACCGCCCTGCCCCCGCTGCTCCCGGCGCAACGGCAATGGGTGTCAAAGTGTAACTGCTGTGATAATATATATTAGGGCGATATGTTGATGAGAACGATTCGCGTCGCCATTATCGGCGCCGGCGGCTATACCTCGCTGGAAAGCATCCGCTGGCTGCTGCGCCATCCCGCGGCCCGGATCGCCTATTTGGCCAGCCGCAGACAGGAACAGCCGATCAGCGAGTTGTTTCCCGAACTGCTCGGCCGGCTGAATCTGCCCGTGGCGCCGTTCGACGCCGCCGCCATCGCCGGCCAGGCCGACGTCGCCCTGGTCTGCCTGCCGCATCTGGCCGCCATGGAGCACGTTCCGGCGCTGCTGCAAGCCGGCCTGCGCGTGATTGATTTATCGGCGGATTACCGGCTCAAGGACCCCGCGATATACGAAAAATGGTACAAACACGCCCATACGGATACCGTCCATCTCGCCCGGGCCGTTTACGGACTGCCGGAGTTTTTCGCCGCGGAGATCCAACCGGCGGCACTGGTGAGCAATCCCGGCTGCTATCCGACGGCGGCGGCGCTGGGTGCAGCCCCCTTGCTGGCGGACGGGGTGGCCGAGGTGGAGGACATAATCATCAACGCCGCGTCGGGCATTTCCGGCGCCGGTCGAACGCCCGCGCCGCAGCACCATTTTCCGGAACGCAACGAAACCTTTGAGGCGTACGCCATCGGCACGCACCGTCACGCGCCGGAAATCGAACAAACGCTTGCGACCATTGCGGGCCGGCCGGTGCGGCCGGTCTTTGTGCCTCATCTGCTGCCGATGGACCGGGGAATTTTGGAAACGATCTATCTGCGTCCGCGGGCGGGTATGAAGCTGGACGACGCCTGGGACGCCTTTCAGCGCCGCTACGCGGACAAACCGTTCATCCGTCTTCGCGCAACGCCTCTGCCGAGCACCAAGTACGTGGCGAACACCAATTTCGCCGACATCGCGGTGCGATTATATAACGATCGCTTCGTAGTGACGATCGCCATCGACAATATGGTCAAGGGCGCCAGCGGACAGGCGATTCAAAACATGAATTTGATGTTCGGTTTGGAGCAAACCTGCGGTTTGCTATAAGATCCTGTGTCCGCCCGCGGCGTAGCCGCCGCTCTACTCTCAACTTTCTACTTTCCGCCCGCGGGCGTAGCCGCCGCTCTACTCTCAACTTTCTACTTTCCTTCTCCTGCGCATCAGCAATCCCAGTCCGCCAACCGCCAGCAACGCCAGCGTGGCCGGTTCGGGGGTGATTGTTCCAAGCACATCAAATTCGCCGGGATAAGCGGTGTTGCCGAACCCGGACGGACCCCAAGTAGTACCGTCGCCCGTGAACGCGACATTATTTCCCAGGCCCGGATTCTGATTCCAGTATCCGCTGGTGTCTGCGGCCCCGGGCAGCACGCTGACCCAATACTGACTTCCGCCGGTCAGAGCGACGGGCGTGGATAATGTAACGCTCTCGGGCGATGCGGCGCCGCTGGGAATGGTCACGGGGTATAAACCACTGATCAAAGTTCCCGGCAACCCGCTGGAATCACCGTAAAGGCCGACATTGGCCAAATAGGTTCCAGAGGACATAAGTATAGCTACATCTATCTGGCTTGCCGCGGCATCGCTGGTGGGGGTGAAGGGACTGGCCCAGCCGTTGTAGCCATAACTGGAGCTTGAACCGGCAACAATCCAGGAATGCCCCGTGTTGAACGGGTCGGAAGTCATATTGCTGAAAATAGTGTCAGCGTTTGCCAAAGACGGAAGCAACAGGCCGGCGCTTCCGAAAACCACGGCGGCAATTCCGCAGGAAACCCCCTTTGAAATCTTCATAACTGTATCCTAAAAAGAACAACAAAATTATTGAACAAATCCTAAAATTAAGGCTTTGCCCGCGGCGCCGCCGCCGCTCTACTCTCAACTTTCTACTTTCCTTCTCCTGCGCATCAGCAATCCCAGCCCGCCAACCGCCAGCAACGCCAGCGTGGCCGGTTCGGGAGTGGTGATGCTGAAGATCGTGCCATCATTGTTGCTCCCGCCAGAGCTGGTCATTCCATACAAGGTCGAGCCGGATTGGAGCAGCGAGCCGTAAGGAATTGAGCCATCCGCGCCGGTAAATGAATGCAGAATCGTAGGTGTCCCGCCACTGGCACTCTCGGAAAAGATCGTGCCATCATTGCCGCTTCCGCCATAGTTGGTCATTCCATACAGGGTCGAGCCGGATTGGATCAGCGAGCCGGTAGGATATTCGCCATCCGTAGTCCCGCCGGTAAATGGGTGCAGAATCGTATCGGGTCCGCCCGTGACAGGCTCGGAAAAGATCGTGCCATGGCTGCCGCTTCCACCAGAGGCGGTCATTCCATACAAGGTCGAGCCGGATTGGATCAGCGAGCCGGAAGGATATGCGCCATCACTCCCGCCGGTAAATGAATGCAGAATCGTATCGAGTCCGCCAGTGATTGGCTCGGAAAAGATCGTGCCATGGCTGCCGCTTCCACCAGAGGCGGTCATTCCATACAAGGTCGAGCCGGATTGGATCAGCGAGCCGTGAGGACTTGAGCCATCACTCCCACTGCCAAATGAATGCAGAATCGTAGGTGTCCCGCCACTGGCACTCTCGGAAAAGATCGTGCCATTACTGATGCTTCCGCCATAATAAGTCATTCCATACAAGGTCGAGCCGGATTGGATCAGCGAGTCGACAGGATACACGCCATCACTCCCGCCGGTAAATGAATGCAGAATTGTCGGGTTTCCGCCACTGGCACTCTCGGAAAAGATCGTGCCATCATTATTGCCGCTCCCGCCTTGCGAGGTCATTCCATACAAGGTCGAGCCGGATTGGATCAGCGAGCCGTAAGGATCATGGCCGTCACTCCCACTGCCAAATGAATGCAGAATCGTATCGGGTCCGCCAGTGACAGGCTCGGAAAAGAT
>JAJYDU010000192.1 GCA_021790475.1 Planctomycetota bacterium
GCTGGCCGCCGCCGGCGTCAGCGTCGGGTTGATCGTGCTGCTGGTAATCATCGCGATTGTCGTTTTCGTGGTGTTTATCACCGTCGCCCAGGTATTCAAACTCTGGCTGCAGGCACTTTCGGCCGGCGCGGATATCAGCATGTGGAACCTCATCGGCATGCGCCTGCGGCGGGTTGACGCCAACGTGATCACCAAGGCGAAAGTATCGCTGGTGCAGGCGGGTTTGAGAATTACCACGCCGCAGCTCGAATCGCACTTCATGGCCGGGGGGCGCGTTCCCAACGTAACGCGGGCCATGATCGCCGCCCATCGGGCGGCCATCGAAATGTCCTGGGACCAGGCCGCGGCGATTGACCTGGCCGGTCGCGACGTGCTCGAGGCGGTGCAAACCAGCGTGAATCCGCGCGTCATCGACGTGCCCAATGCCAACAGCGGCCGGCAAACGCACGAGGGTGTCGCCAAAGATGGGATTCAGCTTAGCGTCAAAGCCCGTGTAACGGTGCGCACCAACATGCGGCAGCTCATCAGCGGCGCCGGCGAGGAAACCGTTGTCGCCCGGGTCGGCGAAGGAATTGTCGCGGCCATCGGTTCCGCCGAGACCTACAAACACGTTCTTGAAGAGCCGGACATGATCAGCAAAACCGTGCTGGCCAAAGGCCTGGATGCCGGCACGGCGTTCCAGATTCTCTCCATCGACATCGCCGATCTCAATGTCAGCGAGAATATCGGCGCCAAACTCCAGACCGCCCAGGCCGAGGCCACTAAACAAATCGCCCAGGCCGAAGCGGAAAAACGCCGGGCGCTGGCCGTGGCCCTGGAACAGGAAAACAAGGCGCTGGCCCAGTTTAACCGCGCCAAAGTCATTGAGGCGGAGATTCAGATTCCGCTGGCCATGGCCGATGCGTTCCGCGTCGGACACCTGGGCGTCATGGATTATTACCGCATGAAAAACATTCAGGCCGATACGCAGATGCGCGAATCCATCGGCGGCGAGACGCCGCCGAGCCGGTAACGCCGCCAAGCGAATCCGCGGACATGGGAACGCCCGGCGATTACCAAACCTCTGATGGCGTCGTCCCAGGGGACAACCATTATGGAAGAACTTCCACGCGATCCGAATGAACTGGCCCGGGAAATTCTCTCGGGCCGGATCACCATCGGGCAGCTTGCCCGCGAGCAGGCCCGCCGCCGCGCCGCCCAGGCGGCGGTCGGCCAGGCGTCCGCGCCGCCGCGCTCCGCCCCGGCCGCGGCGCGGGTTGACCCGCCTCGCCCCGTACGCGTGGCACCACAAACATTCGGCGGCCCGCCGGCGAAATCGCCCGCGTCGCGCCCGCCGGAGCAAACAAGCCGGCCGCGTGCGGCGCCCGCGCCCACTGGCGCCGCCGCTCCGACCGGACCCTCCGCCGGCGGTAAGGGCAATCGAACGTCGCCGCCCGCCGCCGCCCGTGCGGCGCCGTGCCCCCTGCGCCAGGTGGTGCGCAATGTGCTTGGCAATAAAGAAGGGTTGCGGGCGGTGATGGTTATTTCTGAAATTCTTAACAAGCCGCTGGCGCTGCGGAGCCGCGAACAAGGGATTTTTTAGACGGCGCCGGCGGTGGACCCGGCGGCGGCATCTTCCCGCGATGGAACATGCTTTTTCCGTCCAACACCTTTATAATTCCCCTGGTGCTGGTTCGTGTGTGAAAAAGGACGCGATCATGATGAAATCACAACGATGGACTTTATGGACGGTTCTGGCTGTGTTGACGCTCGGACTGGCCGGTTGCCGGCCGGAGGGAGTGGCGTCCTGCCGGATGACGCTCGCCCAGATGTCGGCGCATACGGCATTCGCCGTACTGCGCTGTCAGCGGCGATTCTCGATCTTCCGGCACGCGATTGAGAAAGCCGGCCTGGCGTATACGCTGGCGATGCCGGGCGATTACACCATCTTCGCCCCCACCAATGCCGCGTTTAACCGCGTGCCCTACGCCACCTTGCAAAAACTCGCCCAAAGGCGCAATCGCCAGGCGCTGCGCAACCTGCTCTGGTATCACATCACGCTGTTCCGGCTCACTCCGGCCATGGCCCGGCAGGCGCCGAACCAGATTATGGGCAACCAGGGCAAAGCGCGGATTGTTTCCAACGGAAAAACTTTCCTGTCCATAGACAAAGCTAAAATCGTCGGCCGGCCGATTATCACCCGCAACGCGGTGATTTATCCCATTGATGGGGTGTTGTTCCCGGCAGTGCCGGAACCCGCGCCGGCGCCCACGCCCATTTCCAAAACAAGCCATTCCGGAACCATGCGCCGGTAAGATCATGAAGCGCCGGTGGCGCGGGCGGTTGCTTCGCGCCGCCGGGCGAAAAAGGCGCGCAGCAGGGCCGCCGCTTCTTCCGCGCCGATCCCCTCCACCACCCGCACCTGATGATTCAAGCGCGGATCGGCCGTGATTCGATAGAGAGTTTCAACCGCACCCGCTTTGGGATCGCGGCACCCGAAAACCAGCCGCCGAATCCGGGCGTTGACCAGCGCGCCGGCGCACATCGGGCATGGCTCGAGGGTGACGAACAGGTCGCAATCGGTCAATTGCCAGCGGCCCAGGGCGGTCCCGGCCGCCCGCAAAGCCACAATCTCGGCGTGGGCGGTGGGATCGGCATCGCACCGCCGGCGGTTGCCGCCGGCGCCGATCGCCACCGGTCCGCGCGGGCCATACCGCACCACCAGCGCGCCCACCGGGATTTCACCGTTTTCGGCGGCCTGGCGGGCCAGCGCGAGCGCCGCTTCCATAAACTGGTTGTCAGAGTCCATGCATCATCTCCATCCAATGCGGCCGCCGCGCCGCCGGCAATCCTTCCGGTTGCGGCATCAGAAGGAAAATATTGGCCGGGACGATCCGGCCGCCGGCGGCAAACGAAAAATCCCGTCGCGGAATTTCAAAGCGAATCGCCATGCTGTTCACGTAGTATAGCGATTGGCCGGGAGTGTGACCGGTGATGGCGCCGCCGCGGCCGCCCCCATTTATCCAACCATTTGAGCGCCTATAGCTACCGCATGGATCAAGTCCGCAAGTCGGCCGGGGATTTCTGGATCACCCTTGGGTCGCCGCCGCTTACGAACACCGGCGGCCGGCCCATCCCCACCGACGCCCAGCTTCTGCTGGAATATCTCACCAACGACCTGGTTTATACCTGTGCCAACTGGAACGCCGCCGCCGTGGCCCGCGTGCCATTTCGCCTGTACGCCCGGCGGCGCGCCGGTGAAAACGCGATTGTTTCGCACCCCACCGCGCCGGTTGAAAAGTCCGCCTTTCGCCGCTTCAAGGGCAATCCCAACCTGGCCCGCACGCTCGCCGGCGCCAACGAAGTGGAAGAAATCACCGATCACCCCCTGCTGAACCTTTTGGAAAAAGACAACGAGGGACTCAATGGCTTCCAACTGCGTTACATGACCGACATTTACATGGAAGTGTTCGGTGGAGCGTATTGGCTGCTGGAACAAGGGCCGTTTGAGCCGGTGCGACAAATCAAGGTACTGCCCACGCAGCGCGTTCTGCCGCTGCGCAACACCGATCTGGCCGTGGTGGCGTACAAGTATATGCCCGCGTTGCGCGGCGCGTGGATTCAACTGGCCAGGAACGACGTGGTCGATTTCCGTTTTCCCGCCGTGGAAGACCCCTACGGCGGGCGGCACGCGCCGCTGCGTTCCGCCTTTATGCAGGCCGAATTAAGCGCCAAATACGCCCTGTACGAAAACAGCCTGATGGACAATCGCGCCCGCATCGACGGCACGTTCATTCCCCGGGAACAGCTCACGCGCAAGGAGGCCGAGCGGGCCGAGCAG
>JAJYDU010000048.1 GCA_021790475.1 Planctomycetota bacterium
TTATTTGTTTCTGGCTGAATTCCACCAGGCGCATAAAAAAAAATCCAGCACGGACGGTTTGCCAGGTACGGACCGCGACGGCCAGCCTGGTGGGAGTTTGGACACGCGGCGGCCGATGCACACAAGCCCTGGCCCGGATGATCTCCCAGACGCTGGTTCGGACGCAACGCCGTAATGCCGCTGCCGAACGCAGCCACCGCAAGCGGACCATTCAGCGATTGCACTCGCTGGGGCTGAAATTGAAGGACATGATAGCCTGCGATTGGAGTCACTTATAGCGTTGTAGTACTATCAGGATGGAGTGAAGAAATCCGCCGCCTGATAATCTCCGTCCACAAAATTTGACGGTAGCCCGGCGGGTGGTTATGGAGGTGAGTGGACTACGGCTGGCAGGCTGGCCGGCTTAAGCGCGATCGCCGCCCCGGCCCACGACAGGAAACCGGCCGGCGCGCCGCCTATGGAGGCTTATGAAACCCAGTCGCCAACGATTTCAGGACTTTCGCCGGAAAGTTCGTCAGGGTCTGCTCCAGGGCGATCGGCTCCGGGAACCCGATCCCCGGAGCGGGGAATCAGCCGGGGGAGCCCACCACTCTGTGCCCAGCCACGATAAACATGTCTTCAAATTCACCAAGCGGCGACTGCTGGAAGAATACCGGCTGATGCTGCGGGGCTATTACGGATCGGTTGCCACGCTGATCCTGGTGGTGGTGGTCAGTTCGCTTGCGGCGCTGGTCTCTCCGTTTATTCTAAAGCTGCTGATCGATTATGTCTTTCATGGCAAGCCCCTGCCGGTGGTTTGGCTGTTGCCGCATGGCGGTCTG
Source organism: Planctomycetota bacterium (assembly GCA_021790475.1). Taxonomy (GTDB): domain Bacteria; phylum Planctomycetota; class Phycisphaerae; order WQYP01; family WQYP01; genus JAKBMM01. Next base: position 822 of record JAJYDU010000048.1, read on the forward strand.
CGGCACTGGTTGACGGTTTCAGCGGTACATGGACTGGCGTTTCTGGCGTTGGCTCTGGCGGCGGCGGAAGCAATATCGGTTGCGGCGTCGTGGGCCCGATTGCTGGCGATCCAGCGCCTGAATTACCGCCTGGCGGCGACGCTGCGACAGCGACTCCATGCGCATCTGGCCACGCTGCCGCTGGGGCAACTGGCCGAGTACCGCACCGGCGGTATCATCAGCCGGATCATGAGCGATACGGACCAGGTGGTCGGCGGGGTGCAAAACGCGATTGTGAACCCTACGGCGGCGGCGTTTCGCATCGCCTGCATCCTGGTAATTTTAATCGCGACGAGCTGGAAACTTTTCCTGATTGCCGCCGCCCTTATTCCCCCCGTAATTGTGATCCACCTGCTTGTTTTCCGGCGACTGCGGCCCCTCTGGCGGAACATCCAGGATGATCGCAGCATGCTTTCGGCGCGGGTCAGCGACATGTTCGCGGGCATACGTGTGGTGCGCGGCTTCCGGCGCGAGCGCAGCGAGGGGAGGGAATTTGGCGCCCGCCAGCTCACCATGGTGCGCAAACAGTATTACACCTCGGTGCTCGGACGCCTGTTGATGACGGGCTGGTCAATTTTCGTGCCGATGATCGGCATCGCGATTGTCTGGTTCGGCGGCCAGATGGTGCTGGCGAAGAAACTCACCGTGGGCGATCTGGTCATGTTCGAAACCTACGCCTTGATGCTGCTGGGACCGATTACGCAGATGATCGATTCCATGCAGAACCTGCAGCAGAATCTCGGCGCGCTGGACCGGGTCTGCGACGTGCTCGGCCAGCCTCCGGACATGCCGGATCGGACCGGGGCCGTCGCCCTGGGGCCCCGGAAAGTGCGCGGTGACATTGAGTTGCGCGACATACGTTTTGGCTATCGGCCGGAACAGATAGTACTGGATCGCCTGAACTTGCGCGTGCCGGCGGGCTCGACGCTGGCGGTGGTGGGACCATCCGGCGGTGGAAAAACCACGCTGGTGAATTTGATCGCCCGGTTTTACGACGTAAGCGGGGGGGCAATTCTATTGGACGGCGTCGACATTCGCGACATACGGCTGCAAGATTACCGGCGACTTTTCGCCATGGTGCTTCAGGATGTATACCTTTTCGACGGCACGGTACGGGACAACATCGCGTTTGGCCGCCGGCATGCGACCGCGGAGGGAATTCAAGAAGCGGCGAAGAAGGCGTATGCGCATGAATTCATCATGGCGATGGAAAAGGGCTACGATACGCCGATCGGAGAGCGCGGGGCGAAACTTTCCGGTGGAGAAAAACAGCGGATCGCCATCGCCCGCGCGATCCTGGCCGATCCCCACATTCTGGTACTCGACGAAGCGACCAGCTCGCTGGATACGCAAAGCGAGCGGCTGATCCAGCGCTCGCTGGAGGAGTTGATGCATAACCGCACGACCATTGCGATCGCCCATCGCCTGAGCACAATTATGAAAGCCCACCTGATTGTGGTGCTGGTGGATGGCCGGATCCAGGAGCGGGGAACACACGAGGAACTGCTCTCCCGCCGGGGAATGTACCACGCCATGTTCACGCAGCAGGCGCAACGGCGCCGCGCGCCGGCGCTGGATCTCATGGAGTGGGAAAAGGCTGTCAAATAAATAAATGGATATTCAACAAAGTAACACGGAACATCCGCCGCGTGGGCAACGTATGGAGGTTGGAGAATAACGCAACGCGCCAAAGCGCGGTAAAAAAGGGCCTCGGTGTCGCTCCCTGGCGCGCGGCCGGGTAGCCGCCCTGCCCGCCTGCCAGCTGATAGTCAGGGCCGGCGGGCAGAGTGGCCTCAATCTCTATTGAGACAGGCTCTTATGATGAGTCAAACAGGAAGACGCCGGCCAATCGCCGCTATGGCGATTCTTTGGGTTGTACTTTATACCGGTACGGTACTGCTTCCTGTGGTTCTGGCCAACCTGTCATGGGCGCATCGCCGGGATAACGGATTTCTCCTTAACCTTTCGCGGAATCTCGCCCTGGCGGGATTGAGCATTCTGGCCCTGCAGTTTGTGGTCGCCGCCCGCCTTCAATGGATTGAGGCTCATTTTGGCCTCGATGCGATTCTTTGGTTCCATAAGGCAATGGCCGTCTTCGCCGTGCTGATGCTCCTGGCCCACCCGCTGTTGATTGCTTGGGGCCGTGGAAACTGGACGATCCTGACCCGCCTTATCGTGCCCTGGCCCGTGCAACTCGGAAGACTTGCTCTGTTGCTTTTGCTGGGAGTGATAGGAACATCTCTCTGGCGGCGGCTCCTCCGCCTGGAGTATGAACGCTGGCGCCGCCTGCACAATGTCCTGGTGCTGGCGGTGCTGGGACTTGGGTTCGTTCACAGCCTGATCCTGGGTTCGGGAAGGCATGGCGATCTGTCCACGTGGCCCATGCGCATCCTGTGGAGCGGGCTTTTTCTGATCGCCCTGGCCGCCTACCTCCACCATCGCTGGTTTGCTCCGCGCCGAAACCGGCTCACATCCTGTGAAGTAACCGAAGTGGAGCGGGAATCGCACGATGTCTGGACTATAAAGGTTCGAGCAGCGCCAAATGGCAATGGCCGCAGGCACCTTCCCGGCCAATTTCACTTTATCACTTTTCTGGATTCCGCCTTGCCCGAGGAAGAACACCCTTTCTCCATTTCCTCCAGCCCTACGGAAAACGGATACCTCACGTTCACGATCAAGGCGGTGGGGGATTTTACGCGATCCATCGCCTCCCTTCGCCCGGGCGATCGCGCGACGATTCGCGGTCCCTTCGGCCGATTCTCTCATATCCTGCGATCCGGACGGGAAGATATCGTTTTTATCGCCGGAGGTGTGGGAATCACGCCATTGATCAGCATGCTCCGTTACATGCGCGACACGGGCGACCCGCGCCGTGTACTGCTTATTTTTGTCAATCGCGCGCAAAGAGATATTCTGTTTCGCCATGAGCTGGAGAAGATGGAGCGGGTGGGTCGTCCCCAACTGCGTGTCATTCATGTCTTGAGCCGGCCGCAGGGGGCGTGGAACGGAGAAACGGGCCGTTTGAGCCGGGAAATCATGCAAAAGTATATCAGCGACGTGGTTGGAACGTCTTCATTTTATATCTGCGGGCCTCTCCCCTTGACCCGTCTTGCGATCAGGATTTTACGGCGGATGGGTGTCTTTCCATCGGATATTCACTCGGAACAGTTCACTTTTTGAAGAAACGCCGGAAGGCCCAACCCGCGGGACGCGGCCCTTTTTACCGGCGACGTTGTCGCTTGGGGATCCAAGACCCGTCCCAACCAGGGTCCTGCTCGCCGGCGCCCCTGGCTGAGAACAAAAATGACCGGTGTTGCGGCTTCGATAACTTTCCAAACGGTCTCTTACGCATGGGGCAGGGATTTCTTTTCTTCCTGGCGCGGGGGTGATCCTTGCCCGGCGTATTCAAAGAAAGCGCGGTAATTCTGACGAAAATAGCCGGCGCTCCACGACTGCGCGGCGTTGAGCACAATGCCCAGGAGATTCGCCCGGATCAGGCCGAGCTGGTCGCGAATGCGCGCCACGGTGCCGCGGGTCGTCAAACCCGCCCGCAGAACGGCTATAACACCGTCAACCTTCGCGGCCAGATTGATGGAATCGGAAACGAAAGTCAGAGGCGCTCCGTCGAAGATGATCATATCAAAGCGGCCGCGGAGCTGTGCCATGATATCGGGAAACGCGCGATGCTCGGTGATTTCATTGGCCGCCCGGGTGCGGGCGCCACTGCCCAACAGGTAGAGAGTGGGCAGTTCCGGATTCTGGACAATCGCCTGATCCAGCGTCGCACGCCCGGCAAGAACATCGGCCAGCCCCACGGATGGAATATTCGTATACACCGATTGGAGCACCGGGCGATAGAAGTTGGCGTCGACCAATAGTACGCGAAGTTCGCTTAACGCCGCGCCGTTGGCCAGATTGCTCGCCACGGTGGAGGCGCCGCCACCCGGTGAAAAACCGGCGACCAGAATCGTTTGCAGCGGCTTTTCTCCCCCGGCCGCCGCCAGCCGGCCGCGTATCTGACGGAAAGACTCGGCAGTCATTGAGCCGGGCGAAGTACGAATACAGGTCATGGGATTGCTGGTAAGCAGTGGATCGTCCGCCTGTTCGGGAATAAACCCAAGAAGGGGAAGCCGCATGATCGCTGTAATATCGCGTGGAGTCCGCACGCGGGTATTGGTCAACTCAATCAGATACGCCAAAGCCACGGCCAGCAGCAGTCCCAGGGCGGTTCCCAACCCAAGGAAATGGGAAAGGATGGGATAACTCATTCTCCTGGCCGGGGTGGCGCTTAGTTTCAGAATCACACGGGAAGCGTTTTGCGAGCGGCGCAAATTGAGAAGAACCGCGCGATTCGTCAGATCTTTGAGAATGGTCTGCTGGGTTTTCAAGGCTCTGGCTCTGTTCTCATAGCCGGCCAGGGCCGCATCCATATCACGCACCAGCCGCTGTTGCTGATCGCGTCGATGGCGGGCGTCAACCGCCATGGCCTGGGTGGCGCTCACATCGGTCGCGGCGGTCTGCTCCATCTGCAGGCGCGCCCTTGCCTCGAGCTTTTGCCGGAGTCTATCAATCTGCCGCCGCACGCTGGCGGTGCGAATTTCCAGAGCAATGGTGGAACGGTGTTCCACTCCCAGCGTGGCCTTGGAAACTGCGATGTTCTGTTTAAGGGAAAGCAAAGTCAGGTGCAACTCCCGCAGGCTTGGATCCCTTTCCACCAGCTCCTGCATCGCCGGGGTCAGGGTAAGCGTATTATTCTTCACCTGTCGCTGGATCTCCTGATAACTCGCCTGCGCCTCTTGAACCCGCAGCTGAGCTTTAATGAGTAAACCATTCAACTGAGTGAGCATGTTGGCCATAACGCCGCGCCGTTCGATCAGACCGGGAACATCGTGCGAAACCCGATAGGTCTCCAGCTCCGCCTGCATCGCCGTCACGCGATCTCGAACCTTGTGTTCCGCCGCCGAGACGGATTTTGCTTCGCGCGAGAGGCGGCGCTGTTCTTCATTGCTGACGTATTGCGTGTACACGCCGGCCACGGCGTTGACCAGATCGGCGGTTTCGCGCGGGTCATGCCAATACATGGTAATTTGAAAATCGTTGGTGTGAAGCAGGGGCGAAACTGTCAGATCGCGCTTGAGCTTGTCGAGTGGATCAACCGGGTGGGCCTGAAGCCACGTGCTCTGGCGATGCGGGTCATTCGGATACCGGTAGTTACGTTGGAAGGCTGGAGTTTCCAGAGCGCTTCCCAGGATGGTCGGACTGCGGACAATGACAATCTGATCATTAAGAAGGCGGGTGACGGTTGAACTGCCCGGCGCAACAAGATTATACTTGGAGCGTTCCAGGGGATTGGGAAGCGCGGGTTCCACCTTGAAAACCGCCGTGGCGCGGTAGCGCGGATCAAAGACGCGGAAGGCCAGATAAAGGCCGGTTCCCAGGACCAGACCAAGCACGGTGCCCAGCACAATGAGCCACTTATGCTTTTTTAACACGAAATCCAGCTTGGGTCCCGTGGAAACCGGAAAACCTTCCGGTTGCGGCGCGGCGAGGGTAAGGGCGTTAGACTGCGTCATGATTACTCCCGATGGTACGCTACACGAGTGATCTCTTTGGCGACAAACATCCATAAATACTATAAATCAGAGCGAAAGTCACACGCAAGTGGAAAATTCGCCGGCCCCGGCCTATGCCCCGTCATTGGCCATACCCTTCTGGCTGGCCGCGGATCGTCGTCGTTTTGCAAACGCCAACCTGCGCACATGGCAAATACTATCGGGCCTGCCCTTTAATCTTCTTGAGCAGAGATTCTTCTTCCCGTTCCACAATCAAATCATTGCTCTTGCGGGCCGCCACGATACCCGCACGCAGCGTCCGGCGTGCTTCCCGAGGCCTCTTTTCCGCCACAAGTACCAGCGCCAGATGATAATACGCGGCGGTGGGGGGGCCATGATGAATGCTTCGGCGCAAAGCTTCATAAGCGCCGGAAGTATCGCCATTAAGAAATCGCACCCATCCAAGTGTATCGAGGATACTTGCGTTATATGTATACTCCCCTCCCCCTTGCAATTTCGCCGCCAGATTATTGGCTTTCTCCGCAAAAGTCAGGGCGGCGTGCGGGTCTTTGAGCTTCACGGCCAGCAAATAAGCCAGGTTGTTCAATAGATCCGGATCATTGGGCGCCAGTTTAATCAGCGCCAGATAATTGGTTTTTGCCTGGGTATATCGTCCTGATTTATAGTTGGCCAACGCGGCCAATCGCAGCGCGTACAGTCGCACCATTCCGGCCGGTTTGTTCGCCAGAGCCTGGTCGGCCAACGCCAAAGCTTCAGGCAGGCGATGGTGGGAGAACTCCACCATCGCCAGGGCCGCGTCGATTAACGCCCCATCGCCCGGATGACGGTTCGCCAGTCCCCGCAGGCCGGCCAGCGCAATTGTCGCGCCTTGTTTACCTTTCATTGTCGTCGTGTAACGGTTCACTATGTCCAGGAAAATCGTCGGATCGGACAATGTCAACTTCAAGGCATGCACAAAATCCACGGCGCCGGCGGCAAACTTGCCCAGACCCGCGTAGGCCGTTCCGCGCGCCACATACAGTCCAACCTCTCCCGGCGTGATGGCGATTGCCTCGCCGGCCACGTGTACGGCGGTGGCATATTGTTTCAGGCTCAGCAGGGCGTCCAGGTACGCCAGCGCGGCGCGGGAACCCCGGTTCGCAAGCCGGTAGGCCCGCCGATCCATCGCCAGAGCGTGATGCCGGCGCCCCTGGAGCATGTCCAGACGACCTTGGAGAACAAGCCATTCCGGATCTTTCGGATAGCGGCTGATGCTCCGCGCCAGCAGCATTCGCAGGCGGGATAAAGGTCGGATGGTTCTCAGCGTGGCGGCATATTCGCTTTGGTCCGACGGAGACAGGCTAAGATATTGCGTGCTCAGGGCCAAAAGAAGTTGCGCGTAGCCGACCCGCGCTATCGGATAATCCGGACTGATCGCCAGCGTGCGAACGTATTCATGGACGGCTTCCGCATCGTGATTCGTTTGGACGTACAGATTCGCAAGGAGCAGCCGGGCGGGTACGTTGTCGGGTGCTATGCCCAGCAGTGTAACCAGATCGCCGATCGCGTGGTCCAGATTTCCGCCATGAGTTTCGGCGAGAACCGTGGCCCGGTCGTAAAGAGCATGGGTATCATGCGGATTGACCGCCAGGGCCGCGTTAAGCGCGACCAGCGCCGCGGGCAATTTCCTCTGGCGTAACAGCGCAAAGCCCTTGAGCACCAGGGCTTCTTCGTCATGCGGGTTCTTGGCAAGAATGGTGCGACCGAGTATCGCCAGACCCTGTGCCGGCCGCCCCGCCCGGATGAGCGTTTCCACATAGCGCAGAATGACCGTTCGGTGGCCGGGCCTGGCCTTGTACAGCAGAGCGTAGTATTTAAGAGCTTTCTTGAATCGTCCATATTTGAAAAACATGTCGCCAAGTCGCCGCTGAACAACGGTACGGCCGGTTGGCTGTACTTTCAGCGCCGATTCATAAAGCTGCGCAGCCTGACTGAGGCTGTTCTGCGACTGGTAAAAATCGCCCAGCAGCAACCGTCCCAGGAAAGCCATCGATGGTTTGGCGTTTTCCGCCATGTTTTCATAAAGAGCCTGGGCTTTCAAAGGCGTGTGATCCGCCAGGTACAGTGAGCCGAGTTCTTGCGTCATCTTGATATGATTGGGATTCGCCTGGAGAGTCTTTTCCAGCAGGGTAATGGCCCGGGTCAACTCTTTGGCGCGGGCGTAAAGCAGAGCCAGACGCCGGACGTTATGAATATTATTAGGATCATTTTTGAGAATGACTCGGCGGCGGGTAATCTCCGGTCCCGGCGGACCGTAAAGATCGGCCAAGGTGTAATGCCATGATCTGAACTGGGCGTCCAGGGGATAGTAAGCCATGCCCTGATTGATCAAATCGCGTGCCTGCGCCAGCGCTTGCGGGCCGGGCCGGGAAAGATAATAGGGAATAAGCGTCTTGAGAACGATTAAATCATCGGGCTTGCTCTGCAAGGCGCCCTTGAGGTCGGAAATACCGGGCTGGATATTGCCGGACGCCAGGAGCGCCATGCCATAATAAGCCTGCAAGACCGCGTTGTTCGGATGTTTGCGGCGCACCGGTCGCAGCGTGCCGATCGCCGCCGCCGGATCACCCCGCGCCATGTCCAGCCGGGCCTGGAAGAGCGCTCCGCCAAGACCGTCGATATTCAGAGCCGCGGCTTTGGCGGCGATCAGGGAAGCGCTCTTAAAATTCTTCTGGATCAGCGCCAGTTGAAATTGCGTGGAAACGACTTCGGGATTAGCAGGGCTTATTTTCGCCGCCTGGGCCGCGGCCGCGTTTGCCTGGGTAAACTGTCCGGCGCCCAGATAGAATCGGGCCAGAATCAGATTGCGCCGTAACGGATCCGCTATTTTTCCGATCGCGGCCAATTGCGTCCGCCGGGTCTGCCGAGCCGGAACTCCCGGCATAACAAGCTGGACCACATTACTGCTTAATGACGATATCTTCACCTGCGGCAACGCGGTCCCCGGTTTGTGCAATCGATCACTCAGCAGGACGAACTCCATATTGTCAGGCGACGCCTGGACCGCCCGGTCAACGACTTGCGCGGCTTGGGCCCGCCGATTCAACCCCGCCAGCGCCGCGTAGCCGAGCATGACCACCCGGGGATCCGCCGGCAATTGTTTGAGCCATGGAGATACGGTGGACCAGGCCTGGGAATAGCGGCGCCGCAACAGGTTCAACCGGGTCTTGAGCAAAGCCAGGGATAAATTTTGGGCCGTGTTGGCATGGGCCAGAACCGTTTCCAGATCGGCAAGCCGGTTCATTTCGGCCAGCGCCTCGGCTTTGATAATCGTTGCTCGTGGATCGCCCGGCTGAATCTTAAGAACCTTATTGGCGGCACTCAGCGCGGCCGTCGGATCCGGCTTGAGAAGCAGCGCGGCGCGGTCCAGCATGATGGCGGGATTTCCGGGAAGATATTGGTCGATGCCGTTGAGCTGCTTTAAGGCGGATCCGGACTGGCCGCGCAACTGGTACACCCGTGCCTGAAGCTGCTTATCAAGGAACCAAAGGTTTGCTTCGGCGGAATTACTCGGGGAGAGAGTCGTTTCGCCGCGTTTGAGCCATCGGAGCGCGGAACTGAGTCTGCCCCGGTCCAGCCGCAGCCGCCCTCGGTAAACGTACACCCATGGCGATTCCGGCGCCCGCCGGGCGATCCAGGCCAGATATTTGGCGGCCCTGGCCAGATACGATTTCTCCTGGGGTGAGCCGGCGGGAGCCATCTCGGCCAGTTCCAGGTAAGAGCGCGTGAGTTGTTCGTTAGCGCGGGGACGAAGCAGCGATTGATTCACCAGCGGCGTGATGCCTTTGCCGCCGGCAAGATGCTCCAGCGAATGTTCCAGGTAAATGACAGCCTGGTCGGGACGCTGATGATGCAGATAGAAGTCGCCCAACTCCAGGTAGTTGAGCATCTTGCCGGGTTCGAGTGAGATAAGTTTTTTCCAGACGCCCGCCACCACCGGTGCGGAGGCGTTTTGCGCCATGAGTAACCGGATGTAAACCGTCAGAACCCCGGGGCTTTTGGGCGCCAGGGTCAAAGCTCTGTGGATCGCCCGCAAGGCGGCGGCCTGTCCTTTTGGAAGAGACTGATGGATACCCGCCAGCGCCGCCCACCCCTGGGCGTTGTGCGGATATTTTTTTAGAAGCGAATCCATGATCCCTGTCGCCCGCCGGCGCAGGACCGCCGCCCGCCGGGGACCAATGACGCGTTGTCGCAATTCCGTTTGCGCCTCTTCCAGGAAAAGCTCCGCCAGCGCGGCGTGGGCCTTGACGCTGGAAGGAGCAAGCCGGCAAGCCCGCTGAAGATCGTGCGCCACCTTAACAAAACGTGTGTTGCTGACGCTTACCACTCCCGCCAGTTGCATGAGTTGGCCCTGACCGTAAAGACGCCAGGCGCGGGCGTTTTTCGGGTCCAGACGAATCACATGTTTGGCGGCGCCGGCCAGAAGGGTCGCCGTGCCGGTCCCGGTTATGTGCCACCGCGCCATCCGGTCGTAGGCGTTCAGGAGGCGAAGCCGCGCCGCCGGCAGCGATGGATCAATCTGCACCGCCCCCCGCCATCGCCCGATCGCTTTCCAGAAGCGGCGCGGGTGTTGGGCGGTGTTCTGGTAGTAAACGTCTCCGAGCTTCACCAGAAGATCGGCGGTCTGAGGCAGGTGATGGGTATTGCATACGATCACCGCCCGCTGGTAGCGGGCGATGCCCGCATCTATATGTCCCGCCCGCAGTGCCCGTTTGGCGCTGGCCACCAGCCGGTCGGGATTGTTCTGGTATACGTGGATCCCGTAGACGATGCCGAAGACGCCGGCGACAATCAGCACGAGGATCGTCACGAGCAGAATGAGAAATTTAGTATTGACACGTTTGGCCATGTTTTTCCTTTTGCATCATGCCGCGGCGGCGCGCGTCTAATTCGCCGGCGCTGTTGTTATTGCGCTCCGCGCCGCCGGGCGCCGCTCCGCTTTGGCGCTTGCCGGACGGGCGTTAAGTTTTTTCCAATCCGGCAGGCGCCGTTCAATCGCCGGCAGGGCGGCGCGCAGGAACGCCGCGATTTGCCGCCGCGCCACGGCGCGGGTGCACGGGCCGCGCACGTCGATCTCGATTTTGGCATCGTAGCCGTACTTGCTGCGCCGACGCCAGAACAGTTCGCTCACCTGCTGGGGATCGGGAACGTAGCGCCCGTCCACCTGGAAGGTGTAGGCGGTGTTGATGTACCGCCCGCCATGCGTCTGATTGATTATCAGCGGCAGACCGGAAAAACCGCTTTCCGGCACGGCGAACGATAGAAATCGCATGGGCATGTTGGATACCGTTCCATTGGCATGGGGGACGTTGTGAATCACGATCAACGAGTCGTGGATGCGTTTGAGACCGATGCCGATCCAGCAGACATTCGGCACATGCGGGGTGGCGAAATCGGTCGGATAGTAGTTGAGATTCAAGGACACAATCGCGCCCGGCGCGTTGCGCGGCAGGCGGCTGTCCCAGTATTTGCGCAGCAGGTATTCGTGTGTACCAAGCACCTGCACGACATCCGCGCTGAGCTTGCTGTCCGCCCATCCCTGGCGCACCCGGAACGGCGGCAGAACTTTCGGCAGGGTATACAACGGCCTTTGCAGAGGCGTGTGCAGTTTCTGGAGCACCACGTGAAACGAATTTTGCGCCAGAGTAAGCGAAACCAGTCCGCCGACAAGTATCGCCAGAGCGACCACGAGCGGCATATACCGCGCCAGAATTGTTTTCGAATTGCTCATGACGCTTTGGCTCCCAACGGTGCGGATGGATGCCCGGCCCGCTCCTCCACCAATAGATTCGCCGCAATCAGGTCGATGAACCATGCCGCGCCGATCTGGAGCAAAAACGCCGGGATCAGCATGAGCAGACCAAGACTTGCGTGTGTGCTTCCCCGCGCCCATTCGGAGCCGGCCGTCACAAACAGCACGCCGGTTAAGGTGACACGGAGCGCATTGCAGGCGATGGCGATCGGCAAAGCGCACAGGGCCAGCAATATCTTCTGCCACATGGGCCGCTGACTGGAATAGGCCAGCGCGATGGCCAGTGCGAAAAAGGCCGTCAGCATCCGTATCCCGCTGCACGCCTGCGCCACGTTGAGGGATTCCCAGTGCGTGCCCACCTGGATGTGCACCTGCGTGGCCGTGCGAATGGCGTTGACGCCGAACAGCGGTAGTAGATGAACGCCCGCTGATGCGGACAGATATTGCAGCGGAGTGGTGAACTTGACGTAAAGAGCCTGCGGCGGATTGATCATGAAAATCAGATAACAGATCGGCAACCAGAGGATTTTCATCTGCTCCCATCCCAGCAGCCAGAGCACCAGTCCGAAAAGCACCACAAACATGCTCAGATGCGAGAACTGAATCTGGCCACAGATCAGGAACAGCGTCTGGGCGGCCACGCCGAACGCCAGCAGGGCCAGTCCCAGCGGATGGTGCTTCACGGGCAGGCTTTGGAGCATTGGCCATTGCAGATAGACGAAAAAGGCGCTGATCAAGGGTATCACAAAACCCATGCTGAAATTAGGGTTGCTGTACCATACCGCCAGAAGCTGAAGGAAATTGATTCGATAGAGCAGTATGAACGCCGCCGCCACCAGCCCCAGGAGCGCCCATTGCCCGGGCGTTGCGCCGCCCGAAACCCGCGCAGTTTGGATTTGCCCCGCCCGCGTATAGTCAAAACGCGTTTGCGGCGTACCGGCGTTGCCGGTCGCACCAGGCGCGGGGGCGAGTCCATTCACCGCGGTCGTTTCGGTTCTTTGCCATTTCATGGATTCCGCTCCGCCCGTCCGACCAACCAATGTCATCAATTAAATTTTAACATGAAGTCGCCTGGGCGTGAAAAGGATTTATACTATATTATGGCGGCTGAATAATGGTCGGCTGGATGTAAAAGTTCCGGTCATAGGTAAAGCCAAAACCATAACTGGCGGCAAAGCCGTTGCGGATAACCGCCAGGGGATAGGCAAACACATCCGTGCCGACATTGAGCACATCATTGGGTTTGAGAAATATATCCGGCTCCTGACCATCAAAAATGGCCTGTAGATTGACTTGGATGATGCTTTCCTGGTTGCGGCCGATGCGGCGGATCAATTCGCAGCGGCGCGGAATGGCCAGTGTGCCCAGATTGCCGGCGGCGGCAACCGCCATTTTCAATGTGATTCTCTGGCCGGTCATGCTGTAGACGCCGGGCCGATTCACATTTCCCATGACATAATAATATTCGGGTTCCACCGTCGGCACATTGATGATGTCGCCGGCGTGGATCACGATGTTGTAGCGTGGATCTCCTTCCCGCAGCTTCTTGATGGGAATCCGTATGATCTTTTGCGCCAGATACAGCGGCGCGGGCGGTTTTTTACTCCGGGCATTGGCGAAATTGTAGACGACCGGAGACGCGGGGAGAACCGCGGGGCGGGTGGCGGCCGGCGCGGGGCGGGTGGCGGATTTTATTTCCACCCAATGATGGTTCAGATATACATAATTCGGCGCTGGCGCCGTGGCGGGCGGAGAAACCGCGCGCCGCAACAAGCCCCGCAAATTCTCCGTCGGCCGCGTGGACGGCGCCGGGCGGGTGGTGGTTTTCTCGCCAAGCCGCCGGGCGATCTGTTCTAGCATTCGCGCCGGGGAGGCGCTTGTTCCCGTTGTGCCCGCCGTGCCGGTTTTCGGGGTCGCGGCGCCGGGCCGCGCTTTCGGCGCCGCCTTGGCGGATTCGGGGCGAATCACGTAGAGCCAGCGCATGCCCGGCTGGAGCGGCATGTCGCCTGCCAGCGCCAGCGCATCGAGCAGGCGGAAGTTCGGCGACATGATGTTATAAGTGCCGGGGTGCAGCGCGGCTCCAAGGACTGAAAATACTCTGCGCCGCGCCTCGGTCAGAGCGATATTCACCTGCGGACCGGGTTGATGAGGACCGGGAGGCGACATCTGCCCGCTTTGGATCAGTTTCTGTACAATTACGTCGCGAAGCCGGCGGGTCGTTAAGCCCGCCGCATGGATGGTTCCAATGAAATCGAGGGTGATATCGCCTTGTGTATTGATCTGCCGGGTCTGCACCGATTCCTGGCCGGGAACCACCAGTTCAAACACGGAAACGGTGACCACATCGCCCGGACCGAGTACATAGGGCTTGTGAGTGGGGAGCAGATCCGCCGCGGTTGGAAGTACCGAATCCCTCCAGGGGTGCGCCGGCGGATCATCCACGGCCAGGGAGTCGAGTATCGGCCAGGTCACCGGCTGCACGCGCCCCCAGGGGTTGGCCTTGTCAAACCGGCCCACTTCCGACGGATTAAGAAACGAGTTGCGAAGGTTCAGATAATTGCAGCCGACCAGAGAACCGGCCGCACCGGCCAGCAGAGCCATTCCTATGACTTGATACAGCGCGCGACGGCGCCACAAAGCGTGTAATTTTTTCACAACGAAGCTCGCGCGGGACTGCCGCGGCTCCAAACTGCGAGTTTCCATCCGACCCATGATCTACAACTCCGAACAAGGCTAGGCATACCCAGGCATAATAAAATTATGAGCGGGACACCCCGCCGACGAGTTCCTTAGTTCATTAACCCTCTGTGTGTATAATCTCGCCCGCTGACCAACCTGTGCCGGAGCGAACCCGGTTGAATCGACGGTACGACAATACCGCAGTATAAGGATACCACGAGATTGCCCCGGCCTCAATGGTGTCCGCATATTCAAGCATTCATCGCCTGGTGTCAAGCCATACCTGAAAAATTGCCGTCCGCAGCACTACTATTTATCGGCCATCGGTCTGACGAAATTTAATCCGATACCACTCGCTTTGTTGGGGCATGGCATTTTTTCGGGTGAACCCGGGGGAACCGGCAACATGAATGTCGCCTCTTTTCCGGCTCCTCCCTGCCTGCCGACGGGCAGGTCCCAAAAATTACCACATGGCTGATCGAAAACTCGTCGCGGCCTCGCTATCTCATCAAACAGGCGCTAATATGGAAATGAGCCGTGTCATCGGTACTGGCGCCTCGTCGCCCGGCGCCGGCCGCGGCCCAGTAAATTCAGGCAGTTGCTCCGCACCTGGCGTGGCAATATTTCCGGGCGGCCCCGGGAGTGCGGCTGTCCCCAGCCGCTTTTCCTCCCTGGCGACGGCGCGGCGGCATTTGGTTTAAGCCCTGATCAGCGAAATGCGGCTGCTGTCCGGAAATCTTGCCACGCCATCCGTACCCAGGCACGCCGGGATCGCTTGCATGTTGCGCTTATACATGGATACCATTCATCTTCCCGTACCGGCGCTTCCGCGCCTTTTTGACGGCCTGCGCATTCTGCATCTATCCGATCTGCACATCACGCGGTGGACGCCGCGGTTGACGCGCTGGCGGCGGCGGCTGGGACGACTCCGCCCCGACCTGGCGGTGATCACCGGCGATCTGGGACACCGAAGCTGGCGCTGGCGCCAGTCGCTGCCCCACATACTTCATCTGCTCCAGGCGGTGCATTCGCCGCTGGGGTTCTATTTTATTCTCGGCAATCATGATTCTCCGGAACTGGGGCCGGCGCTGGTGGAACAGGGATTCGTCATGCTCGCCAATCAGTCCGTGATTCTCAAACGCGGGTTGCAGCGCCTGGCATTGATCGGCCTGGCTCAGCATCGCCGCCTGGATACCGATATTCCCACCGCCCTGCGCGACGTATGGCCCGGCGATTGCAAGCTCATGCTCATGCACTATCCCGACCTGGTGCAGGCCGCGGCCGCCGCCGGCGCGGATGTCTGTCTGGCCGGTCATACCCACGGCGGCCAGATTTGTTTACCGGATGGCCGGCCCCTGATCCGCCAGGATACGCTGCCGCCGCGCCTGTGCACGGGCGTCCACCGGATGGGGCGAACGTGGCTGGTCATCAACCGTGGAATTGGCAAGGCGGGCCTGCGCGTACGCCTGTTCTGCCCGCCGCAGGCCATCATGCTCGTGCTGCACCGCGCCGCAGGGGTGGACGATGGGACTATAAATTATCTTACATAAATATATTAATCTTTTTGCCTGTTCGGCCGCGCCGATCATTCCATATTGACGGCACGCTCCGGTTCCAACGGTCGATGGGTCAGAACATATTTCCGCAGGATCTCCCGCTGGTCGGGTTTCATCAGATGCGATGGACTCGCCGCGCGGAGCGCCGGCCGGCGGGGCGGGCGCTCCGCCGCGGGTTCCGGATCAATCCCCGCGCGCCGGGAGCGGGGAATATCCACAGGCAGCGGGGCTTGTTGAATTTCTTTTGACCTCGAAACGTTTTCATCTCCGGCAACGCCTGGCCGCTCCCGGGCCGGCGCCGGTTCGCCGGCGGCCGGGCGGGTGCGACTCGCCGCGCCCGGTTCGACCGGCCACTGAAATACCACGCGGAACAACCGTTTGCCCGCCGGTACTACCGGATAATGCCGCTGCAATTCCGCCAGCAATTCGGCGCGGTTGGAAAAACCGTCCGCGATGGCGTCCGCATCAGTCAAGGCGCGCCAATCCGGCAACTCCTCCACGCGCAGGATACGCAGCCTGCCCAGCCCCGGCGTGTAACTGATCTGGCCCGCAAAGACGATGGGGCGCGACCAGAGACGAATGGTCTGTTTTTTTTTCCCCGCCCGCACCAGCGCCACAAGATGTCGTTTGAGCAACAGCATGACCACAAAACGTAACCGCCGCCCCGGAAATTTGCCAATTCCGGCGGGAACTCTCTTGGCAAAGCTTTATCAGCCCCCGCGTCGGACCATTCCATTCCGGTCCGGCCAACAGGTTTGGATTTTATCGCGTAAAAAGGCCGCGCTTTGCCGCAATTGTTCCATACCCTCAACGCCATCTTCGATGCTGATCCATCCATCAAATCCAACCGACCGCAACTCCGAAAAAATGGCATCGTAATTGTTAAGTCCTTTGCCAATCTCGCCATGCCTTAACCGTTTGGCGTAACCGACGCTGTCTTCCTCGCGCCGCAGATCCGCGATGGTTCCCTCCGCCAGATAACGGTCGCTGGCGTGCATGGTAACGACACGGTGTTTGACGCGCCGGAGAAGTTCCAGCGGGTCTTCTCCCGCCAGAATGGTATTGCTCGGGTCGTAATTAACGCCGAAATGGGGCGACGCGATGCGCTGGACCAGATCGCAGAATACATCCATTTTCTGGGCAAATTCCGGAAACTTCCAGTAGTTGTCCTTGTAGTGATTTTCCAGCGTCAAAGTCACGCCGTGGGCCGCCGCGTACTCCAGACACGCTTCGATGCATTCGACCGCATAGCGAATGCCATCTTCCCGGCTCACCTCCGGCCGGCGCTGGCCGGAAAGCACGCGACAAAATTGACCGCCCAGGACGGCGGTCATATCGATCCAGCGCTTTTCCTGTTCAATCTGGGCGGTGCGAAAAGCGGGATCGGGATGGGTAAAATCCGGGGAACAACAGATCATGGGGATGCAAAGACCATGATCTTGCGCTATTTTTCCCGCAATCGGCCACTGTCTGTTGTCTTTCAGGTCCAGGAATCCGCTGTAAAACTCCAGCCCCTCAATATCCAGAGTGGCCGCCAACTCAATCCACTGCCGCAGAGACAGCGAGCCATCGATGCACAGGGCGTCCAGGAACGCCTTGGGAAATACCGCCAGTCGTGGCATCAGTTATTCTCCTTTGCCGGCTGGCGGCGGAGCACGGGGCCGGAGGCATCATAAACGCCCTCCAGCAAGGTGGTCTCTTTTACTGGATTGCGGCCGATCACAGGGTACTGTTCCAGATCCAGAACCGTCCCGGACAGGGGCCGGCTCTCGTCATTGAGCCAGAACACCGCGGCGGCGGCGATATGTTCGGGAGCGAGAATGCGGCCCGAAGGCGCGAATTTCTCCGGTACGCGTTCGGGCCAGTCCGCCGGCAATCCCTCCGATATTTTCAGCTTGTATTCATTGGGTGTAAGAATCCAGCCCAGGTTGAAATGGTTGACTCGTACCCCCCGGGCGGCCAGGGCATCAGCCAGATTTCGCGATAAGGTCATCAACGCGCCTTTGGATATGCTGTAATCCAACTGATTGGTCTCGCCGGTATAGGCGTTGACCGAACCGATGTTGAGCACGCTTCCCCTGCTTCGTTGGAGATGCTCCAGGGCCGCTTTGATCAGCAGCAGCGGAGCGCGCACGTTAATCGCCATCACCCGGTCAAACAGGGCGGCGTCCGTCGTATG
>JAJYDU010000049.1 GCA_021790475.1 Planctomycetota bacterium
CGCAGCAATCGGTTCGCTGGGCCAGGGCTTGGCCATCGGGGTGGGCATGGCCCTCAACGGCAAATACGTGGATTTTCTGCCCTATCGCGTCTGGGTGCTGCTGGGGGACAGCGAAATGGCGGAAGGTTCGGTCTGGGAGGCGTTTGACAAGGCCGCGCACTACCAACTGAACAATCTGATCGCTATTCTGGATATGAACCGCCTCGGCCAGCGCGGTCCCACCGACCTGGGCTGGAACAGCGGCGCGTATGCCGCCCGCGCCCGCGCCTTCGGCTGGCGCGCCATCGAGATCAACGGCCACGACATTTCGGCCATCCGCGACGCGTATGCCGAAGCCCTGCGCCCGAATGACCAGCCGGTGGTGATGATCGCCCGGACCGAAAAAGGTCATGGCGTATCATTTCTGGCGAATAAGGATAACTGGCACGGCAAGGCTCTTTCCGTGGAGGAGGAAAAAAAAGCCTGGGAGGAATTGGGCCGGCCGGCCAATCTCGTCATCCCCGTGCGCCAGCCGGAAAACATCCAACCCTCCGCCGGCGGCGCCGCCGTCCCGCTGAAACTGCCCGCTTATGCCCCCGGTACGGCGCAGGCCACGCGCAAAGCTTATGGCGACGCGCTGGCGGCGTTGGGCGGGCACTATACCGATCTGGTGGCGCTGGACGCCGAGGTTTCCAATTCCACCCACGCCGACGAATTCAAAAAGGCGCACCCCACGCGCTTCTTTGAAATGTATATTTCCGAGCAGCAGTTGGTATCGGCTGCCGTTGGATTCGGCGTGCTGGGGAAAAAAGCGTTTGCGTCCACATTCGCCGCTTTCTTTACGCGTGCCTATGACCAGATTCGCATGGCCGCCGTTTCCAACGCCACGATCCGCCTGGTCGGTTCCCACGCCGGTGTTAGCATCGGTCAGGACGGCCCTTCGCAGATGGCCCTGGAAGATTTGGCGATGATGCGGGCGGTTTACGGCAGCACCGTGCTGTATCCGAGCGATCCGAATCAGACGGCCCGTTTGACCGCCCTGATGGCCCGGCAGCCCGGTATTTCCTATATGCGCACCACCCGCGAGAAAACGCCGGTTCTTTATGATCCCCGGGAAGAATTTACGATCGGCGGCTGCAAGGTTCTGCGGCAGTCCGACCAGGATCGCCTGACGATTATCGCCGCCGGCATCACCCTGCATGAGTCGATCAAGGCGTGCGAGGCGCTGGCGAAGGAGGGAATTGCCGCGCGTCTGGTGGATCTATACAGCGTCAAGCCGATAGACGAACAAACTCTGCGCCGCGCCGCGAGCGAAACCGGAAATAGACTTATCGTGGTGGAAGATCACTGGCCGGAAGGCGGTCTGGGCGATGCGGTTCTGGAAGCATTCGCCGAAAGTCCCGCGCCGCGCCCGCTGGTGCGCCACCTGGCGGTCCGCGGCATGCCCGGATCCGGTACACCGGCTGAATTAATGAATGCCGCCGGCATCGACGCGGCGCATATCATCCAGGCGGCCAAGGCGATTTTATAGCGTGCCATTTATTCGGCGCGCCTTTTGCCCGATTTTTCCATTCGTCATACGGCTGCGGAGATCAGCGCGTGGGCGGCCCGACCAATCACGATCTGTTCTATCGACTTGTCTGGCCGCACCGGGCCGGCGTCCTACGCGCCGCCGTGCTGTTGACCCATCGCGAATGCGATGCCCAGGACATAACCCAGGAAACTCTCCTCAAGGCATGGCGGGCGATCGACCGTTTCGATTCCCGAACCGGCGCCATGCTTCCCTGGCTTTTGACCATCCTGCGTCATTGCTGGGTGGATCGGTTGCGCGCCGCCGGCCGGCACGAACGGGAGATCAGTCTGGATGATTGGCCGGAGGATCCGCCGGCGCCCGTCGATACCGGCCTTGCCGACACCGGTGAAATCACCAATCCCGAGGAGTTGCTCAATACATTTTCCGATCAGGAAATCATTGCCGCTCTCCGCTCCATCCCGGCGGAAATGCGCTGGACGCTGCTGCTGGTGGACGTGGCGCAGTTTGATTACGAAACGGCGGCGCATACGCTCGCCGTGCCGATTGGAACGGTCCGTTCGCGCGTTCATCGCGGGCGCGACATGCTCCGGGCCGCGCTGCTGAAAAGGTGACAGCTACGAAGTGTATTTACTTCAGAGCCTATCCGTCTGACTCAACATGTACCGAAGGGCAAAATCAACGAGGAATCTATACTATTCGTAAAGACGAATAACATGATCGCAATGCTATAATAATACATTATCGTATTATTTTTGTGGCGATGGCCCTTGTATGATATAAGTAATTGCGCCTAATTTGCAATTTGATACGTAGCCGAATAAAATATAAGAACGCGGTGAATCCCAGCCACTGACCGCTGGATTCCACGTATTGTCTTCACAAGGATGGTGTCCGTACCGATAGCAATCGGGATTGGTTCAAAGGCCGTATTGGTAAGCACTGGTTGGACACAAATCATGATTTACGAATTCACCATAGAAAATTTCCGTTCCTTCGGCCAGGCGCAAACGCTCAACCTGATCAAAGGTAAAGAGCAAAAAAAACCGGATAATCTCATCTCCGGTCCTGACGGATTTCCTAAAGTAGTCAAGACGGCCGCCATTTTCGGACATAACGCCTCCGGAAAAAGCAATCTTTTCCGTGCGGTGGCGACCTTTATCCAGGCGGTACAATTTTCCACCATCGGTCTGAATCCCGGTAGTCCTATCCCCGGAATCGAGCCGCATCGGCTGGATCCGCAATGGGATGGCAAGCCAACGCGGTTTGAGATTGTGTTTCCCATGGGTGCAAGAGTCTTTCGTTATGGATTTTCCGCCCTGCCACAGGCTATTTTGGATGAGCATCTGGAGGAAGAACTCAAATCAGGCAACCGCAGGACGCTCATGAGGCGCCATGCCAAGGGTGCGGACAATGCGGCCAATGTTGATTTTTCCGGAGATGAATTTGATAAAGCCGCCCGCGAAAACGTTCCAAAATTAACACGCGACAACGCGCTCGTACTCTCTTGCGGCGCAAGCTTGAATGTGCCGCTGCTAAGGGACATTTACTCCCGTATTGCAACCGGTATAAGTTGTGTCCAGTTTTCACCGTTCAGGATGATACCGGACCCGCTGGCCGAAGAAATTCAGGAGGATGCGGAGTTCCGTGGAATGCTTTCGGCCCTATTGCGCGATGCGGATATTGGCATCAAAGGCGTCCGTGTTGGACAACCGCCCGAACCGACGCTAACCGAAATCGAACAACTCCAGCGGCAACTGGCGCCGCAATACGGTGAACGCGCCGGTGCGGTGGCCTCGCAATTAGCCGCGCAGCGCAGCCCCAAAACAATTGTCTCCGAACATGAAAGACGCGACGGGTCAAGTGTGGAATTCCCGTGGAGCGATGAATCGCAAGGAACCCAGCTTTTCGCCCAATTAGCGCGAATTTTCAGGCAGGCGATCAGGAATAGATCAACGATCTTCATCGATGAATTCGGCGCCAACATTCATCCGTTGCTCTCCGAGAGACTCATCGAGTTATTCCAGGATTCGCGTAACAATCCCAATGATGGCGCCCAACTGGTCTTCACGACTCACCACAGCCAGCTGATGACCCCGGCGCTATTCCGTAAGGATCAAATATGGATTGTGGAAAAATCGTCGGAAGGCCAGACCGAACTTTTCAGTCTGGCCGATTTTCGGGCCGATAAATATACCCGAAGCTCGGAGCCATTTGAGAAACATTATCTCAATGGCCGCTACGGCGGGGTGGGAAGTTTCGGCCCGACACTCGCGGGATCCCCGCTATGCCCCGCGGAAAGACCCGATAACCATCGGGATCAGGCCGGGATTGGCGGAGGCACAACCGGCGAAAGCGGGAGCGGCCCATGAGCCTCCGGCCTCGTTCACCCAATCGGCAACCCCGCCGGCCTGTGCTTATTGTTTGCGAGGGTGAAATAGAAACCAACTATTTCAGGGCGCTGAAAAAGTATGCCCGTAACAATCTCGCCATAGACGTTCGCTCTTCTCGCGGCGGCGGGCACAAGGGCGTATGGAATGAGGCCGTCAAGAATACCGGCAATAATAAGCGGCGCGGCTCCTTCGATGAGGTTTGGTGTGTCTTCGATGTTGAATCAGACGAGAGCGACCCGGATTGTAACTCGCTTGCGGAAACGATTAATAAATGTGCCGGCCGCGACTTCGGTATCGCCCTCTCTAATCCCTGCTTTAATATTTGGCTGTTGGCTCACCTCGACCAGGTTCCGCGGCAGCGGGTGAAATCCGACGAATCCCGGCGCAGTCTTGAAGCCGCCTGCGGCGGCGTTGTCCAACCCCGCAACATCGACTGGATACGGAAGCGCTTCTTTGACGAAGACCTTCGCAAGGTCGAGGCGGCGGCTCGATCCCCGTGTTGTTTACCGGACCTCAATAATATTATTGAGAAAAATCCATCAACTCGTGTGCATATACTGGTTAATTGGCTGGTCGGTCCCGCAACCTGAATTCGTAGACCTTTGGTTGTAAATCAATGTAATAAATGTATTTATAACCGAAGTCCCGCTGATAGTATTATGCTCTTGGTTAAAGCTTCGGCAAGCCATTTCTGGAGATCATTTTTCCGGGAACTTTTTCACCCGCGGCAAGCGTTTGAATAAATGATGAAAGCGGTATTGACCATTGTTGTAACCTTGGGACTTGTGCTGGGCGTTTCCACGCCGCCGGCGGCGCTATGTCAAGCGGCTATCCGTCGGGATTGCGGCACAACCTGTAGAATGCCCTGTTGCGCCGGCGCCGCGTTATGCGCCGGCATGGGCGGCCGGAACAATCCCAAGCCGGGGAAAAATACTCCGCCAAATTACTGTGGCATTTGCAGCGGCATGGTCATCCACCGCAAATTCACGCCCTCGACTTATTCCACTGTTGCGTCCCGACTGATCGGGATTTCCACCACGCCGGTGAACCGGCTGGATGGCGGGCGGATTTCCGCAACGCCGCACCGCATGGAGTCGCCCCGGCAGTTCGCTGCGCCGCCCATTTCTCCCCTGCGCGGCAAATGCGCGCTGTTGATCTGACATTACTACCCGCCTCGTTGGGTTTCCGGTTGCCGGAACCGGAAAAGGTGGATGTCACCCTTTTCCGAACACGCCCGCCTTTTGTGAACTTTGAGGTTTTGTGTGTCATGGTTCGTCGCATTCTGTTGATGATTTTTCTGGTGCTGGCGGTCGGCGGCGGCGGCTTTTTCGCCGGCCTTTTCCTGGCTAAGCGCTTCGCCGCCGCGCCCGGGGGAGCGGTGCGAACGGCGGGCGGTCAATCCGCCGCAGCGGCCGGGAAAAAGCGTACCGCCAGCCATCCACGCAAAATTCTCTATTGGTGGGACCCCATGGTCGGGCCGGCCTCCATATCGCCCCAGCCGGGCCTCAGTTCCATGGGCATGCCGCTGATACCCGTTTATGCGCCGGCGTCCAGCGCATCCGTGGCGGGCCAGGTGCGGGTGAATCCCGCCATGGTGCAGGATATGGGCATACAAACAGCCAGAGTAACACTCGGGTCGCTTACCCACCCGGTCCGGGCCGTAGGCTCTCTGCGCGTTGCGGCGCCGCAGCGCTACAGCATCACCATACGCGCCGGCGGCTGGATCGGAAAACTTTACGCCACCACCAATGGCGCCGAGATCCGAAAAGGACAAAAGCTCTTCACGCTCTACAGTCCCCGTATCGTCACCGCCGAGGATGAACTCATCGCCGCGCAAAAATCCCTGCGCGCCGCCCGTAAAACCGCCGTCCGCTCGGCCGAGAGCGATGCGCGGGAACTGGTGCGATCCGTGGAACTGCGGCTGGCCTACCTGGGTGTGAACGACGCGCAGATTAAACAGGTTGAAAAGACCCTGCACGCACCGACCTACGTGAATTTTTACAGCCCCGCCGCCGGCGTGTTGCTGGACGTGAAAGTGCGCCAGAAATCGCGCCTCAACGCCGGTGCGACCGCCATGCGAATCGAAAATTTTTCCACCCTCTGGCTGGACAGCTACGTATACGAAAACCAACTTCCGTGGATTCGCATGGGCCAGCGGGTCACGGCAACCATCGCGGCGTTTGCGGGAAAAACTTTCAGCGGAAAAATAATTTTCATTGCTCCGTATGAAAACCCGTACAACCACACCACCGCCATCCGCATTGTGCTGGATAATTCCTCCCACAAGCTCCGTCCCGGCATGTATGCCCTGGCGGATATCCGTACCGAACCTGTTATGCGAACCATGCTGGTTCCGCGCCGAGCGGTAATTAACACCGGCACGGGCGAACTGGTGTTTGTGGAAATATCCCGCGGTCATTTTGATCCCGTCACGGTCAAAACCGGTCTCCGGGGCGAGCACGGAATGGTGCAGGTCCTATCCGGCCTGGGACCGGGGCAGCGTGTGGTCACCAGCGGCCAGTTCATGATTGATGTGGAATCGCGACTTAACCAGATCAAGGCTCGTTTCATGCCCAAGTTCTCGCCGGCGGAAAAGCCCGCCACGTCCAAGTCGGCGGCGATCACCAGACCGGCGGCGAAAAAGGCCAGGCTGAAATCCAATATGAATATGAAAATGCCGCCGGATGGAAAACCCAAAGAGATGAAAGGAATCGGACCGCGTCATGATCCGAAAAATCATTGAATTTTCCGTGCGCAACCGCCTGCTGGTGGTTCTGCTTTCCCTGCTGGCCATCACCGTGGCCGCCTGGGCCGCCTTCCACAGCAAACTCGACGCCGTTCCCGATCTCTCCGACGTGCAGGTGCTGGTGCTCACCAATTATCCCGGCCAGACACCGGGCGTGGTGGAAAAACAGGTGACCTATCCTCTGGAAACGCAATTGATCCACGTACCTGACGTGACGGCGGTCCGTGGCCAAAGCATGTTCGAGTATTCCCTGGTGACGGTGGTCTTCAAAAATGGGACCAATCTTTACTGGGCGCGCGACCAGGTGCTGGCATACCTGGATTACGCCAAAGCTTTGCTGCCGGCGGGCGTTACCCCGCAGCTCGGTCCCGACGCCACCGGCGCGGGCTGGGCCTACCAGTACGTTCTATACCCCGGCTGGTATTGCCGGCATCATCCCCAGGGGATATGGCATGATCCGAAAACCAATCAATGGTATGCCCGCCGGAATCAGGCCACGGCCCGCCGCAGATCAAAACTGGTGCGGGTGCGGGCGTTCGATCGGCCCGGTAAATCGCCGCTTTCCGGCCGGCCGCTGGTTGCCAGCAACATCAATCTGGGTCAATTGCGGTCCCTGCAGGACTGGTTTGTCCGTTACCAGCTTGAGGCCGTGCCGGGCGTGTCGGAGGTGGCGGGCCTCGGCGGCTTCGTGCAGGAATACCAGGTAGTTCTCAATCCCAACAAACTCCGCGCCTATCGCCTGAGTGTTGGCCAGGTGGTCCGGTCAATCCAGCAATCCAACAATGATGTCGGCGGAGCGGTCGTCGACAGGAGCGAACTGCAATACATCGTCCGCAGCCGGGGATATCTCAAAAGCCTCGGTCAACTCGGCCAGGTGCCGGTAGGCCAGGCCCGGGATGGTACGCCGCTGTTGCTTCACGACGTGGCAACTCTGCAAATCGCCGGCGCGCAGCGGCTGGGAATTCTGGATTGGAACGGTCGCGGCGAAACGGTCGGCGGCATTGTGGTGGTGCGCTACGGGGCGGACACTTACCGCGTGGTGCAGCGGGTAAAAAAGAAGATCGCCGCGATTTCCGCCAGTTTGCCGCCCGGTGTCATGTTCCAAACCGGTTATGACCGGGACAATCTGATCAATCGCTCCATCCACACGCTTTCCGACACGCTGCTGGAAGAAATGATCGTGGTGGCCGCGATCTGCCTGGTATTTTTATTGCATGGGCGCAGCGCTCTGGTGGCCATTATTGTCATCCCGGCCAGCATGATCTGCAGTCTGGCGATTCTGTATTGGCTGGGCATCAGCGCCAACATCATGAGCTTAAGCGGCATCGCCATCGCCATAGGCGTGGTGGTTGATAGCGCCATCGTGATGATTGAAAACGCCCACCAGCATCTCAATCGCCAGGATGCGCTCGTGGCGCAGGGCCGGCCGCCGCGCGCCCGCGCCGACATCATGCTTGCCGCGGCTCAGGAAGTCGGACCGAGTCTTTTTTTCAGCCTGCTGATTATCACCGTGAGTTTTCTGCCGATATTCACGCTTCCCGGCGAAAGCGGCAAGATGTTCAGCCCGCTGGCTCTGACCAAAACCTTCGCCATGGCTGCGGCCGCACTGCTTTCGATCACCATCGTGCCGGTGTTGATGATTTATTTCATCACTCCGCGTTTGTTCCCGAAAAAATGGCCGTGGTGGCGGCAATGGCCCGCGGCGTTGGCGATCATCGTATTGCCGGCGCTGGGACTTTATTACATCGTCGGCCGCGACGGTCAATTGGCCCGCTATCATTGGTGGATATGTTTAAGCTGGGCGGTTCTGGCGGCGCTGCTGGTGATACCGCAGAAAATCATCCATGAAGAGCACAATCCGGTCAGCATGTTTCTCCAGAAGAGTTTCCATCCCGTATTTCACGCGGCCATGCGTCTGCGCTGGCTGGTAATTCTCCTGGCCGTTCTATTGTGCGTTTCCATTTTCTGGCCGTTGGTCCGCCTGGGCACGCAATTCACGCCGCCATTGTATGAGGGCGATTTGGAATACATGCCCACTACCTATCCCGGCCTGAGTGTCGGAGCGGCCAAATACGTGCTTCAGCAAAGCGACAAAATCATCAAGAGCTTTCCGGAGGTGAAAAGCGTATGGGGCCAGATCGGCCGCGCCGATACCGCCACCGACAGCGCCCCGCTGAACATGATCGACACCATTATCCGGCTCAAACGCCGCGACCAATGGCCCGTGGCCCCGGTGGCGCGGTTCTATCATTCCTGGCCGCAATGGCTCCAATGGCCGTTCCGGCGCACGTTCTGGCCCGGCCGCGTCCCTGTCTCGCTCCATCAGGTGATGCACGGCTGGACGGATTCCCGCGGGAAATTCCACGAAGGTTTGAACCGGGCGCTGAAAATCCCCGGTTTTGCGGCCTATTGGACCATGCCCATCGCCAATCGCGTCAACATGGCCAATACCGGCAGCAAAACGCTGCTGGGTATTCGTGTGTTCGGTGAAAATCTCAAGGTTCTCGGCAAGATTTCCAACCGAATCGCGCGGGCGCTGCAAGGTGTCCGCGGCACGGGCAGCGCCATCGCCAATCAGCCTCTGGGCGGCTATTACCTGGATATCCACGTGAGCCGCCTGAAAGCCGCGCGTTATGGTCTGACGCAGGGCGCGGTTCAGCGCATCATCACCTTGGCCATCGGCGGCGATCCAGTCAGCACCATGGTGCTCGGTTTGCAGCGGCTGCCGATCAATGTCCGCTATTTTCGCAATCTCCGCGGCAGCGTAGCGGAGCTTAAAGAACTTCCCATTGCTACGCCCCGTGGTAGTTTTATCACTCTGGGAATGCTGGCCAACATTCATTACAGCCCGGGCCCGCCGGAAATCGACAGCCAGGACGCCATGACCGTCAATTACATCAATATCACTACCACCACCGGCAACACTCTCGGCTACGTGCGGCGCGCCAACGCCGCCATCCGCGGACGTGTAGTCCTGCCCGCCGGTTACACCTATGAATGGATCGGTCTGTACAAACAGATTCAAGAGGCCAACGCCCGCCTCAAACTCGCCGTGCCCCTGGTGCTGCTGACCATTTTTATCCTGCTGTTCGTATCCACCGGAAGCGTCGGCCGTGTGCTGGGCGTGCTGTTGTCCGTACCCTTTGGTCTGGTGGGTGCGATATGGGCTTTGTATTTTCTGCATTACCATTTATCGGTGGCGGTGTGGGTGGGTATCATCGCACTATCCGGATTATGCGCGGAAATGGGCCTGGTGCTGCTGCTGTACCTGGACGTAAGCTTCCAGCAGGCTAAACGCGAAGGGCGTCTGCGGAATAAGCGCGAGCTGTTCGACGCCGTTTACACCGGCGCGGTGCGCCGCATCCGGCCGCAGACCATGACCGTCTGCGCCGCCCTGATCGGCCTGACGCCGCTGCTGTGGGCCAAAGGCGCCGGCGGCTCCGTGATGCGCCGTCTGGCCGCGCCCATGATCGGCGGCCTGGGCACGGCGTTTGTGCTTGAATTGCTTGTTCTGCCGGTGTTGTATTTCATCGTGATGCGCCGGCTTCTGCGCCATGAGTTCCAAACACAGGCGGAATCCGCCGACGTCGCGCCGCCCGGCCAAGGAGGCGCCGTATGAATATCAACAGGTCGCGGCGCGCTTTGAATTTAAAAATATTTTGCGCGGCACGCCGGCGCATTGTCGGAGCGATTCTGGTCAGTGCAATTCTGCTGGCGGGATGCACCGTTGTACCCAGAGGTGAGAACCGTTTGCGCCGCGCGGCCGCAACCGCCGGGAAGCTCTTTGAAAAGCCTTATGCCCGGCGCCATCTGCCGCCGCCGCCGGTTAACGCCACCTCCGCGCAATTGGTCCGGTATGCGGTGCTGAATAATCCCGCCGTGGAGAAAGCCTATTGGAAATGGCGCTGGGCAATTGAAGAAATCCCCCAGGCCGGTACGCAGGCAACCACGTTGATGCTTAACGCCGGCACAACGCTCCAGAATGGTCAGGCTTCGCTGGCCAATACCATTCTGGGCGCAGGCAATGCCAGCGACGACATTCGCTGGCCGTCGAAATTGTCCGTGCAGGCGCGCGCCGCTCTCCAGGCGGCCCGCGCCGCCGGCTGGCGATACCGCTCGGAAATCTTCGCCGTGCGCCGCGCTGTGCTTGCCGCCTGGTACGAGTACGCACTTACCGCCGTGACCTGGCGCCTGGAGCGGGATATGAAGCATCTTCTTCAGGCCGAGGCGGCGTTACTGCGGGCCGGCATCGGCGCCGGCGGCCGGCCGCCGCGGCAATTGCCGGCGGTGCAGGTCCGGATAGGTCAACATCAGGCCGTGATTGTGGCGTTGCACCATCAGTTGGCGCTCGAGTTGGCCGCTCTCAATGCTCTGCTGGGACGTGCCGCGGATGCGCCGTTGAATCCGCCGCGGGCGATTCCCAATCCCGGCGCATCAGGACCGGTCATCAGCGCCCGCCGGCTATTATTCCTGGCGATGCGGCGCAATCCCGAATTGCGCGGCCTTCGCCGGTTTGTGTCCGCCGGCCGCCTGAGCATCCGCCGCGCCAAAATGCAATATATTCCTAATTTCGACCTGGGGCTTTCCACGTCGCTTGACGGCACGATGCAGAATTTTACCGGCGCTCTATTAGTTCCGGCGCTTCGCTACCAGGCCATCAACGCATCCATCGCCCAGGCCAGGGATCAACTGCGGGCCACCCGGGCGGCGTTGCGCAGCGCGAAAGTCAATTTGGCCGCCCGGCTGTTGATCGACATCATCGCCTTACGAAGCGAGAGTCGCCAACTGGCCCTGTTCACCGGGAACATTCTGCCGCAATTGAAAGTCATTGCCGCCCTGGACCGGGCCGATTACCAGCAAGGCGCCACAAGCGTGGAAAACCAATTGGAAACCGAACACATGATTCTGGGTGTCCGGGAAACCATCGCTGATCTGCAAGCCGACCAGGCGGACCGTATCGCCGACATCGACGCAGTTATCGCCGCCCCGCTGGAACCAACTTCAGCACGGTAACTATTACTACAACGAACCTTTGCCAATAAAAAGCTCCGCCACTTGCTTCACAAAACCATTACTGGACACGACTTCCGATAATATCGGCGAACGCGGGAAGTCCCGCCGCCCGGATCGATTATAACCCAACATATTTGCTGCACTTAATCCGAAGGTTCGTTGTAGTACTATAATCCCGTGTCCAATACCATGGCGTTGGAGTTTACGCGTGATTGACGGTGTGGACGTGGCGATTGTCGGCGGCGGACCGGCGGGTTCCACCGTTGCCGCCCTGCTGGCCCGGGCGGGGTTGCAAGTCGCTTTGGCTGAACAAAAATCATTTCCCCGCCAGAAAGTCTGCGGTGAGTTTATCTCCAATGGCGCCCGGCCGGTTTTGGAACAGCTGGGATTGCTGGCGGAATTTGATTCGCTGGCCGGTCCTCCATTGCGACGCGTGCGGGTGCTGACCCCGGCCGGCCGGAGCGTCGAGGCGCCCTTTCCATCCGATACCGCCGGTGCTTTTCCGCGGGCGATTTCCCGCGATCTTTTTGATCAACTTCTGATCACCCGCGCGCGGGAGTGGGGCGCCCACATTCTTCAACCCTGCCATGTAACAGCCATCGCCGGTTCCACCGCGGCGGGTTTGCTTCTGCGAACCGGCGGCGGCGATATTCGCTCGCGTTGCGTTGTCGTGGCGCACGGTATGCCCGCCAGCCCCGCCGTGGCGGGTCGCCTTGCTCCCACCGTAGCTGACAACGGTTTTCTCTGCTTCAAGACTCATTTCACCGGCTGCGACCTGCCGGACGATCTGATCGCCATTGCCGGAGTTCGGGACCTTTACGCCGGCCTGGCGCCTACCAGCCCCGGTCCCGATACCTGTCGGGATCGTACCTGTTCGTCGGCCGCGGCCGATTGCCGGCGGTACAATCTCGCTTTTGTCGCGCGGCGGCGGCTTCTGGCGCATTACCCCGACGCCGATTCCCTGCTGGCCTATCTATTCCGGCGCAATGCGCCGTTGCGTGGCATGATTTGCCAGGCCCGGCGGATTGATCGCTGGCTTGCTTGCGGGCCGCTGGTTCCGGGCGTGCGTCGCATTTTTTCCGGCGGCTGTTTTTTCACCGGCAACGCCGCCGGCGAGGTTCAACCGCTTATTGGGGAAGGGATCACGCTCGCCCTGCGCTCCGCCCGGCTGCTTTCCGATACGCTTGTCCGCGGCTTGCGGGCCGGGGAGGGGTTCGATGATATTGGTCACGCCTATGAAGCGGCCTGGCGGCGTGAATTCTACCGGCGTTTGCGTGCCGGCAATCTGTATTCGGCGTTGCTGATGCGCCCGTTTCTGGGCGAAGTTGCCGCCGCCGTTTTGGACGCCTTTCCTGAACTGCTGACTCGCGCCGTGCATTATTCCGGCAAAACACCCGCGGCGCAAGACGGATTCGGCGAAGTGTCGAATTGAAGGTTCATCCCGACCTGCCGGTCATGTTCCGCCTGCGCGGCGGTGATGAAAAAGTATTGGCTGTCGCGTTAAGCAGCGGTTTCCATGACCTGGCCTATTTCAATCGTAAGCATCAGCATATCTTCAGCATGATCCCAACGGCGTATCGTGGAAAGAAAAAGCGATATCCGCTATTGTCAAAAAAGATACGACACTGCCGGAAATGATTAAGACAGGCTAAAATAATACAGTTGCGACGGTACTTGAAACACCGGACCGGCGCCGCGGACGGAAAACGCCGGCATGGGGACGGTGTGCCAACGTGGCGCACTGGTTTTGGGCGTTGCCTCTGTATAGCCCCCTGCGCCGGCCGGTGGATGCGCCGATAGGAAAGAACACTATGGATGATTCTCTGGCCGGGCATCTGTTGATCGCCACGCCCGCCTTGAACGATCCGAATTTTTTCCGGACGGTGGTATTGCTTCTTCAACACGATGGCGAAGGGGCCATGGGCGTGGTGATCAACCGGCCCTTGTCTAAAACGATCGGCGAGGCGTGGAAGCAGATCAGTGAAAAGCCATACAAGAATCCATCGCCTTTATTCGACGGGGGGCCTTGTCCCAGCCCTCTGATTGTTCTGCACGTGCGGGAGAACCAGGCCGACGGGCAGGCCCTGCCCGGACTATTTTTCACCATGTCCAGCGTCGCGGTGACGGCCCTGGTGGAAGGCGAAGCGACGCCGATTAAATTCTTCGTCGGAAACGCCGGTTGGTCGTCCGGTCAGCTGGAAAAGGAAATTGACCAGGGGGCCTGGCTGATCGCCCCGGCGACGCCGGAACTGGTTTTCGCAAGCGACGAGAGGCAATGGCTTGATTTAACCCGCGCCGTCGCCCGCGCCAGAACCGTGCCGGATCTGAATCCGAAAATCATTCCTCCCGATCCGCGCGTGAATTGATACGGATGAAGATATGATCAACGATCGCGGCCATATTCAGACCGAACAGCAAAATCCCGATTCGCGGGGTCTGGATCGCCTGGCCATCGTGGACGCGGTGCGGCTGATGAATCAGGAAGACCGCAAGGCCGTGGAGGCCGTGGGCCGCCAGGCCGAGGCGATCGCCCAGGCGGTGCGGATGGCGGCGGATGCTTTCTCCGCCGGCGGCCGGCTGCTATACGTGGGCGCCGGCGCCAGCGGACGCCTTGGCGTTCTGGATGCGGCGGAATGCCCGCCGACATTTTCAACCGATCCGGCCATGGTGGTGGGCGTCATCGCGGGCGGCGCCGCGGCACTGCAGCGACCCGTGGAACATGCGGAGGACGATCCGGGCGCCGGCGCCGCGGCGATGCGGGATCGGCGCGTCGCCGCGGCGGACGTGGTGGTGGGCATCGCCGCGGGCGGTACCACGCCTTTTGTGCACGGTGCGGTGGATGAAGCACGTCGCCTCGGCGCCAAAACCATTTTCTTGACCTGCACCGCGCGGGAGCACATTCGTGTTCCGGCGGATTTGTTCATCTGCTTGCCTACCGGGCCGGAAGTGATCGCCGGCTCCACCCGGCTCAAAGCCGGCACCGCCACCAAGACGGTCCTCAACATCATCAGCACACTGGCGATGGTGCAGATTGGCAAGGTATATGAAAACGTGATGGTCGATCTGGATGCGAAAACAAGCGACAAGCTGGTGGATCGGGCGGTGCGAATCCTCATGCAACTGACCGGATTGGCGCGCTCGGAGGCGCTGTACCTGCTCACGCGCGCCGATGGCAAGGTGAAACGGGCGATGGTCATGCACCGCCGCCGCTGCGAAACGCCGGAGGCCGACGCACTGCTGGCCAAAGCCGGCGGCAGACTGCGGGATATTATCGAATAAAGGCCGGGCACGGCGATCCTATCCCAACGGCCATCAGGGTTGGTTATTCCCGGAAAAACCGCGACCCGCCGTCGAAATAGTTGCAATGCAGCCCGAAGGGGCCTTCTCAGTGAACCGAGCCGTCGTTGTAGAGAATATTCGCGCCCCGCACGCCGTTTTGCCCTGCATGGTTCGACAGAGGCATAAGAGCTTATCTCAATAGAGATCGAGGCCATGACGCCTGCCTGCCCTGCCTATCAGCCTGGCAGGCGGTAGGCAGGTCGGCTACCTGGTCCCGAGCCAAGGGGCGACGCCGAGGCGTATCTGGCCGGGACGATACTTCGAGAAGGAGCGAGGCCGGATTCGGGGCCAGGGAGCCCCGTCCCGAAGGGTTCGACCCCCGGGCGGCCATCTGCCTGCCTGCTGCAGGCAGGCGGCGTCAAAGCTCCTCGCCATATTTATGTTCCAATATTACTCGTTGCTCTTCCTGGCATCTGGCCGCCTGGGGATCGAACGTGGCCCTCGCTATCTATTGAGACAGGCTCTAAGAGTTGTAAAATCATGGCGTGGCCAACTACCAGACGGATGAAGCGCTGTGCCTGCGTGTGATCGACTTTTCTGAAACCAGTCAAGTGGTCACGTTGCTCACTCGCCGGCACGGTCTGATGGGGCTGCTGGCCAAGGGAGCACGCAAGGTTGGCAAATCCCGGGCCGGACCTATGGGTGGACCATTGGACTTGCTCTGCCGGGGCGAGGCGATATTTTTGCCGGCCCGTGCGGACGCGGGACTCGGCACGCTTACGGCGTGGGACGTACGGGATCATCACCCGCAATTGCGGATGGAACTACGGTTATTTTACGCCGGCCAAATGGTCTGTGAATTCACGTCGCTGTTGCTTTCTCCGCTGGACCCGCACCCGGAACTCTACGATCAGCTTGTGGCGGCGCTGGAACTGCTCGCCGGCCCGCAGGGACGGCGGGCGGTCGTTGCGTACATGAAATGTGCTTTGACTGAAGCCGGCTACCAGCCGCGGCTGGCTGGCTGTCTGGCGTGCCAGGCGGCGGCGCGGCCGGGGCGGACGATGCGATTTGTGGCCGCCGCCGGAGGGGTGTGGTGTGCGGATTGCCGTGCCGATAAAACCGCGATGAAAGTGGACGGTTCAGTGATTCTGGCGCTGGCGCGGTTGCCGACGCCTCTGCGGCTGCGCGCCCAGCCACCGCCCCGGGAAGCGAATTCGCGGGCGTTGTTGACGGCGGCCCGGTTGTTGATGGGCTATGCGCGATACATTGCGGAAAAGCCCCTGAAAACTTATTCCCTGGCGCCGGCCGTTTTCGAAAAATGAACATAATGAAGAAAACCAATCCTTCGGGTAAGACGGGCGGGAAACTCGCCACGGCGGCGGGAAGTTGGCTGGTCGGGCCGGCTATCGGGACGGCATCGCTGCTGATCGGGTTGCTGCTGATTGCCGCCGCGGGGCTCAAGGGCGTGGACCTGGCGCGCGGTGTTACAAACACACATGTTTATTTTCACATAGTAGAGGTATTGTCGGAATGGGCACTGGGATTGTGGCTGATTTGCGGTCTGGCCAGACGCCACGCAACGGCGATCAGCCTGGCCGCCTTCGCCGCCTTTGCCGGCGTATCGCTGATTCGCGCCTTAACCGGGCGCCATTCCTGCGGCTGTTTCGGACCGATCAAGATCAATCCCTGGTTTACCCTCGCCCTGGATATGGCAGTCCTTCTTTCCCTGGCGGCGCAGTGGCGGTGGGGACCGCTTGCCCAGCCCGGCGTGCGCTCCCGGCGGTGGCGCGGGCTGACGGCAATTGCGCTGGCGGGGTTGAGCGTCGCCGCCGCGACGTGGGGCTGGCGGTACTGGCGACCGGCAGTACTGGACACAAATGGCCGAATCATGGGCGGCCATGGTGTGGTGACATTGGCGCCGGCGGCCTGGAACGGGCAGGCGTTCCCACTGTTGCGTTTCCTACC
Organism: Planctomycetota bacterium; assembly: GCA_021790475.1. GTDB lineage: Bacteria > Planctomycetota > Phycisphaerae > WQYP01 > WQYP01 > JAKBMM01. The sequence continues at coordinate 16,907 of JAJYDU010000049.1, forward strand.
ACACAGCTTGCGGATTCAACAGGGACGGTGGCTGGTGATTTTGTATTACCACGGCTGCCCGGCCTGCCAACACGCCTTGGCGGCGATCGGACGGCGCCTTCAAAAAACGCATCGACTCCATCAGGTGGCACGAATTGAGCTGCCACCCTTTGGCCGGCTGCCGGCGGGCATTCATACCGCCGGAATGTTGCATCTTCGCTTACCGGCGTCGCGGCAGTGGTTGGTTAAACCGGCGATTCCATTATTGATCGATCTGAATAATGGCAGGGTCATTCACGTGCGGTTGTTCCTAAGCGGTATGCGGCACGGTTTTTAGTCACGGTCGTTTTTTGCCGATGTACTCCGGATCATGGGAAAGAGAAAGATGGAGCTTGCCGGTCCGGGCGACAAGCGTGCGCGTTTTCGTGCCGGTTTCATTGGTAATACGGTAACGCCCGGAAGCCAGCGGCAAAACTACCGCATGTGCCCGGCGGGATGTGGTCCAGGCGGCGAGGCGATTGCCTTTGGGCCCGTGGAACAGCAGCACGTAATTATCCGCTTTACCAATTTTCAGCCGTTTAACAAACCGGCAGCCGGCCAGCTGCGTCGCCAGCGTGCGGGCCGCCAGATAAGCTGGCTTGGGATCATACACCGGATTGCGACCGGCATGGTACACAAAGTGAACCGTGCCAAAACGATCCTCCATATTTTTCGGATCGGCGCCATCGTTGTGCCAGTCATACCAGATGGTCAGGGGAATCCCCTGCCAGAAATTCACCAGAAATTCCCGTGCCAGCATACGCCCCTGGCGGGCGGCGTTGTAATGAGTCCATGCGGGCGAAGAGGAATAACCCCATTCGCCGGCGAGGACCGGTATGTTTCGACCGGGCGGGGCATAGCGGGCGATCAGCGCCCGGACGTGGCGGTAGACCGGAACCACCGTTTCCGGACCGCTCAACCGATAAGGATGGATGGTCACGGCATCCCAATATTTAAGCAAACCCGCCTGAAAACATTGACGGAGAAACTTTCTGGCTCCGATCGAAGAATCCGCCAGGGCCGGTCCGACATACAATTCCCCCGGCGCCACGCGGCGGATGGTCTTGCCCACGGCCAGGGCCAACTTGATGTAGGCGTGGACATTAAAGCTGCCGTTGGGTTCGTTCCACATTTCCCATATCACGCCGTGGCCGCGGAAATGCCGCACCGCCGCGGCGACCCACCGGCAGAATGCCCAGCGGGCCTGGACCGTGGCCGGCGCCAGGCCGTGGTCGTACAGCGGATTGCCGTCATCGAGTATCCACAACGGCCGGATATGGTAGCGACGCATAGTTAAGAGCAGTTGATCGTAAAAACTAAAATCGTAGATTCCCATGATCCTTTCGGTTGTGTT
>JAJYDU010000193.1 GCA_021790475.1 Planctomycetota bacterium
GTTTAAGCGTGGTTTGCAGATAGTGGTGAAGACGGGACATACATTCGGTGGTGTTATGGCCGACCTGCGAAGCCAACAACACCGGAACCAGCTCGGTCCACGATTCCGTAAAATGGCCGGCCTGGCCCACCATGGTGTTGGCGATGCTACGGTATTGCTGCGCGCCGGCCGCGCTGGGGTTTCCCCTGGTGCGCTGCGCTGCCATCGACCAGACGGGCTGGTGCCCCTGCACCGCCTTCGCGATGCGTCCCAGGCGACGATAGGCCTGCTGAACCGCAATACGAACATGCGACAAATCGGTCGTGGCGCGCAGAATCCACAAATGAACCGGTCCCGGCGGCGCATGCAGGGACAGGGTCAGCTTCAAAGCGGCGCGGTTGTAGGGAAGTTGTGGATAATCCGCGGCTGCAAGAGGGACCAATTTTTTAGAAATCGCGGTACGTTGGAAATCCACTCGCGCAGTGCTTTTGATTTCAAAAACCAGTGGAGATTCGTTTTCCCTGATACGAAATACCCAATTTTGGATCACCACGTGGCTCCCGCCAACCGAGCGGTAGTCATCCACAATCGGCGAATGGAGTTTCAAAGCGCGGAAGTGCTTGCCGAATTTCAGGTAACCGATGGGATAATACTGCCTCTGGTGTGTAGTAACGAGACGAACTTCAGTGGGCGTCAAACGGAAATAGCCCTCATCGTCGCTGATATCGGGCGGTTTGGAGCCCCGGCGCACCCGGCTGCGAACCACAAGAATATGGTGATACGCACCGGGATTTGGAATACCCAAGGCCGGGAGAGTTTTGAACGGTAGACGACTGGCCGCCAGAACGGTCAGAAGATTCGGCGGGAGCGTTTTCATCCCGGCGTATTGAACAGTATGCCGATACCCATAAAGTTCACGCTGGATATCCGGATGAATTTGGGCGAAGGGAACGGACCCGCCCCCGCTCCAGGCGCCGCCGCTGAGCTGACTCCAAATCCATGAGGTAAAAGAACCCGGCGCCAGCCACATACCGGCGGATTTGCCGGCCATGCCCGACGAGGTCGGATAGCGGTTATAGCCGAGAATGGTCGTCGGCAGCGGGAGCATATCGATGCCGATCAGGGTGGTTCCAACGATCACGAGGGCGGCAAAAAATCCGACAACGCCGCCGATGACGCGACCGGGTAACAGGGGCAGATTGATGTCTCCGCGGATCAGGTAGTCAAAGAGAAAACGGATGACGGAGAAGCTTAGAAAAAAGATCAGCAAAAAGGCCAATCCGCGGGCGTAATCCGGCTGCCATCCGAGCAGCGGCTGCGCTGCGATCTCATAGATTCCCATCGTCAGGGTGGAAGCGAACACGGCGGAAAAAAGCAGCAGCATGGCGGAGAGAGCGCCCTCGTTGGCCAAAAAAAGGGCGATCAGGATGATCAGCGTCAACACAATCAGTTGCAAAATCATAATTGGACCATCTAAGGCATGTCGCCGGTATTTTCCAGCGGATTCTTGGGGGCGGGCTTCTTATCGCCGCCGCAGACACGCAATACTTCCTGGAGGGAGGTAACACCCATGGCGAATTTATGAATGCCATGCTCCACCAAAATCTGCATCCCGTTTTTGCGAGCCAAGGTGCGGATGGTTTCAATCGGCTCGCCCTCGGCGATCGCCCGGTGAATTTCGTCGTCGACGAGCAGGACTTCGAAGATGCCCGTCTGGCCGCGGTAGCCCAAGCCGTTGCAGTCCGGGCATTTGGCATATCCGCCGCGGGAGTCGCGCCCGGAAACCGGCTCGCCGGGATTGGCGCGGAAAGCCTGCAGATCGCGGCCTACCGGCAGGTTGAGCTTGGCGATCATTGCCGTGTCGGGCCGGTAGGCGACCTTACAGGTCGGACAGAGCAGACGCACCAGTCGCTGTGCAATAATAGCCCGGATCGCCTGGGCGGAGGCGCGGCTATCAGGCACAATTTTTCGCCACATGGCCAGTGTGGAAAGCGCATCCATACCGCGCACCCCCAGGTAAATGCGGTGTTCTTCCGCGGCATAGCGGGTGATGAGGTTCGCGGTGGCCGGATCGGGGCATTGGGCGACCAGCAACACGTGAGGATCCTTGAGCATGATGCTTTGGAGCGCGCGCGCATGGCCGACTTCGTTTGCCTGCGGATCAAAGTGGTTGACGGTGACTGATTCGAAATCGACTCGTGGATTCGTTTCCATGGTTTGAATGCTGGTAGTGAAGGCGTCGTGCGCGGCGATGAAGGAATAAAGCGTGGTGGTGCGGCCCATGTGGGGGGGGGAAGCGACGATTAACAAACCATCCGGCGTTTTGAGAACCGCGTTCAACGCGGTGAGTTGCTTGCTGGAAAATCCCAGCTGATCCAGCGGCACCCGCCAGTTTTGCTTCTCATTGGCCAGGAGGGCCAGACGTTCGCCCGCCGTGGTGCCGCTGCTGTGCACGGTCCAGGCAGTGAGGGCCTGGGTGGAATCGGTAACGGCAAAAGCGCCTTTTTGCGGACGACGGCGCTCTTCCAGTGAAAATCCGACCAGCGATTTGACCGTCTGGATCACCGTTTCGGCGGATGCGCGCGGCAGACCGTCCTGTGGATAAGCCACGCCATCGATGGTAAAGCGCAGATCATAAGTCTGCGGACCGGGAATTAAATCGATGCGTTGCGCCCGGTTTTCCATCGCCTGAACAATCAATCGGTCCATCTGCACCATGCTGTTCCAGGCGGGGTCCCCCGGCGGCGGCAGCGGCGGAGGTCGGCCGGCCACGCGGTAACTCAGCGCCAGTTGGCCGGTGGACCGGCGGGCTTGCCGCCCTTGCGCCAAATTTTCCATGCGACCCGAGATCGCGCCGAATATATCCCCGGCGGAGCCCAGTTGCCGCACCCGGATTCGCAAGTACCAGCCGGCGGGCGCAACCACGAGCAACAGGTTCAGGAGCAAAGCCACCCAAAAGTTCGGAATAAACCAGAAAATAAGCATCAGGCCCAGGGAGGCCAGCAGGAGTGATTTCCAGACCAGCGCCGGCTGATCGGGAAGATTCGCCAGGTCCTGGCTTATCCAGACGATCAGTCTGGCCCAGAACGCCGCCAGGAACAGGGCGACCGCGAAACAATATACGTTTATATAAACGAATGCAATCATGCCTGATTTCAATCCGTTGCCGCACGCCGTCCCGGGAGGCGAACGAACCATTACCCGCCACAGAAGTTACCACGAGCCCCGCCCGATTGCCAGCGCGACGGACAAGGTTTACGGGAACGCCCCACCGCCGGGGATCGCGACGATATGGGAAACCCCGGCGCCGGGATCACCCGCATCGGCATGTTTGTCCATTCCCTGAGCCGGTCACCCGCCGCTGGTTTTGATTCCCTTCATCCGCATGCGCAGTTCGTCGGCATTGGGCGAAGCGGCATAGGCTTCCTTGGACGCAATCATTTCCTGCTGCACCAGGTCCACAAGCATGTCGTTGAAGTCGATCATTCCGGTGCCGCGTTCACCGCGGATCACCTGGGTCAATTCGTTCTCCCGCTCTTCCAGGATGTACTTGCGCACCGAGGGCGAGGTGAGCATCACTTCCACGACCGGCACGCGATCCACCCCCGGCTTGATGGCGGGAACCAGCTTCTGAAAGACGATGGCCTTCATATTGGCGGCCAGCGCCTGGCGAATATTGGTGTGCATGTCGGGCGGAAACAGTTCCAGAATGCGGGTGATGGTGCCGGCCGCGC
>JAJYDU010000050.1:0-11930 GCA_021790475.1 Planctomycetota bacterium
AACGGCGGCGTGGTCGTCCGATGTCAACACGCAACAAAATGGAGTGCAATGGCACATGCAGGTAGAAGACGCCCGCATAAAGTTGACCAGCGTCTACCCTAAAATTATGATGTGACAAAGCACTAGGGTCTTTTAGTTTTCAGGGCTGCTCGCATTTTTGCAGGAAAGCCTTGATCCGATTTCCCAATAAATCGGTCTGTTCCAGAATTCCATAAAAATGGATAAAGCCCGCTTAAGGGAAAACTAAAAGACCCTGGCTGCGCCCGGGTCAAAGGCGTGGCAATAAATCCGGGCAGGGGTTGAAAAAGCCGCCTTTTCACGGGAGTTCGGAAGCCCACCGGGATAAACCCCGGTGGCTCGCCGGTCGGGTTGATGTGGGATGCCCGGAAAAATTGCCACGCCCCGGGTCAACGGCGTTGACGAAACCGGTAGGTCTTAAGGTAAAACTCGCGCTGCGCGCCAAGCGTCAGGGCGAGAGTTTTAGAGCCGGAACGAACGGCGGTGATATTGCCGACGATTCGCGACGGACCAAGGGCATCGCGGAAATAACCGGCGGCGCCGGTCAGCCGAAGATCGCCGGCCACAACGGAGGCATGCATGACGGGAGCGCGGGGACCGTTATGAATACGGATAAAGCCCGCGCCCTGATACATGCCGGCGCCGGAGGGGGTGATGACCAGATATCGAAAAGTGGCGTTGATCGCCGTGTGTAATATAGGTGTAACGCCGGGAATTGGCTTCCAGAGCACCCGGATTATGGCGATTTGAGTGATGGCAGCGTCTGTACCGGTTGGGGGTGTGGTTGCCTGCAGATAGAAATGGTACATGCCGGCTCGATCCACACGGTAATAGGCGAGTTGGAAGTGTGGTTCGAGCACCGCGCCGTGCGCGGCCGCAACCGGCTTGATGCGCAGCGGTCCAAATGATTGGCAGCCCGCGGTCAGAAGAACAAGCAGGCTGATAACCGCTGATCCGACAACTTTCGCCATTTTCATGTATTCACCCATGCGCACTGCGCCCACTGTGCGGGCGGCTTGCGTTTAGAACAGGCAGCATAATCGCACGGGAGATTTATAACAAAAGAGAAGCCCGCCCCATTCCACAAGGGTTTGGCCATATTTTTTGGCAAAGCTGGTCCCAGCCGCCTCGTTAGCCGAAAAAAGGAATTCTCTTCATAAGAGGTGAACACCGTGTTAAGCCGGTTTTTGCCTTGTTGCCAAAAAAAACGGCCACACCCTTCCACAATCCACAATCCCATAATTATTTATTTTTTATTCAACTGCGGAAGCGGTCCGGCCCGCCGGGCGATCCAGCTCCCGAAGATATTTGAAGCTGTAAATTCCGGCGGAATGTTGATCAGACCAGACGATGCGGATGGCGTAATTACCAACCATCTCGGCCCCCAGCGCGGCGATGGGACCATCGTAAGCGGTGCGAACCACCGGCAAGAGTTGGCGGCCGAGCAGGTCGCGCTCGCCCTGGCAGCCGGCGCACGGGCACATCCGCCGCAGCAAACGCAGAGGATAGATGGAACGGCGGCCATCCGACCAGTCGATTTCTAGGCATTGCGATTTTTTTAACGCAAGCCGAACCGGTTCGCCGGGGGAGAAATTTTCCATGATGGAATACCCACCCTGCTTTTATGGCGTGGACCGGCGCGGTATTTACACGCGGAAATTTCGGCGGAACATCAAAATGACACACGCCGATTTTTATTTGACCTCATACTCCGCGTCGATGACGTCATCGGGTCCTTTTTTGCCGTCGGCGGCCTGCTCGCCCGCGGCGTGCGGTTCGTTCGCCGCCGGACCCCCCGCCGGACTTTCTCCCGGTGCGGGTCCGCCCGCGGCGTCGGCGGTGGCTTTGTAGATGGCTTCCCCCAGTTTCATCCGCGCCCGGTTTAAGGTCTCCATCGCCTTTTCGAGGGCGTTTTTGTCCTCGGTTTTCATCGCTTCCTTGGCGGCATTGAGCGCGTTTTCGATATCGGAGCGTTCCTGCGGGCCGACCTTGCCGCCGTGTTCCTGCAGTTCCCGCTCCACCTGAAACACCACGGCTTCGGAACGGTTTCGCAGGTCCACCAGTTCGCGGCGGGTCTTATCTTCGTCCGCATGCAGTTCGGCCTCTTTTTTCATGCGCTCGATTTCATCCTTCGAGAGGCCGCTATGGCCCTTGATTTCGACCTTGTTCTCTTTGCTGGTGGCTTTGTCCTTGGCCTTTACGTTCAGGATGCCATTGACGTCGATGTCGAAGGTGACTTCGATCTGCGGCATGCCGCGCGGCGCCGGCGGAATACCGGTCAACTGAAATTTTCCCAGGGTGCGGTTGTCTTTGGCGAACTCGCGCTCGCCCTGGAGCACGTGAATTTCCACGCTGGTTTGATTGTCGGCGGCGGTGCTGAACACTTCCGTCTTGCTGGTGGGAATGGTGGTATTGCGCGGAATCAGAACCGTCATCACACTGCCGTAAGTTTCCACTCCCAGCGACAACGGGGTTACATCAAGAACCAGGATGTCCTTGACTTCTCCGGTGGTGATGCCGCCCTGGATCGCCGCGCCCAGCGCCACGGCTTCATCCGGGTTGACGCTCTTGTTGCCTTCCTTGGCAAAAATTTCCTTGACCAGTTGCTGCACCCGCGGCGTGCGGGTGGAACCGCCCACCAGCAGAACTTCGTCGATGTCCTTGGCGGCAAGCCTGGCATCTTCGAGAGCCTTGAAAACCGGCTGGCGGCAGCGCTCGGTCAGATGATTGGTCAACGCCTCAAATTTGCTGCGCGTGATGGTCATCTGCAGGTGCTTGGGACCGCTGGCGTCGGCCGTAATGAAAGGCAGGTTGACTGTGGTTTCCATGTTGTTGGAAAGCTCAATCTTGGCCTTTTCCGCGGCTTCCTTGAGCCGCTGTAGGGCCATAGGGTCTTTGCGCAGGTCAATGCCGTTCTGCCTGCGGAATTCTTCGGCGATGTGATCGACCAGTACTTGATCGTAATCGTCGCCGCCGAGGTGCGTATCGCCATTGATCGAAAGCACCTCAAAAACGCCGTCGCCCACATCGAGCACAGAAACATCGAAGGTGCCGCCGCCCAGATCGAACACGCAAATTTTCCCTCCTTTTTTCTTGTCCATGCCGTAAGCGAGAGCCGCGGCGGTGGGTTCCGGAAGAACGCGCTTGACGTTCAGACCGGCGATTTCACCGGCTTCCTTGGTGGCCAGACGCTGCGAATCATTAAAATAGGCCGGCACGGTAATAATGGCGTCGGTGACTTTCTGGCCGAGATAATCCTCCGCGGTTTTCTTGAGGTCCTGGAGAATCATGGCGGATATTTCCGGTGGAGTATAAGCTTTGCTGCGCGCTTCCACTTTCACCAGCTCTTCCGGGGTACCCACGATCTTGTACGGAACCATCTTTTCCTCACTGGCTACTTCCGAATGCCGCCGCCCCATGAAGCGCTTGATTGAAAAGATGGTGTTTTGCGGATTGGTAACCTGCTGGTGTCTGGCCGGAAGACCCACGAGCCGTTCACCCTTGTCGGTAAAGCCGACAACCGATGGCGTCAACCGCGATCCCTGGGAATTGATGAGAACCTTGGGCTGGCTGCCTTCCATGACCGCCACGACGGAGTTGGTCGTTCCCAGGTCGATACCAATTACTTTTGCCATACGTCATTTCCTTTTTTCTGGTTATCTGAGCGCTCGAAGCCTCGCTGCGCCCCGGGGATGGACCAGGATGCCATCGGGATCCCAATCGTTATCCCGAATTAGGTATCGGGGCAGGTCGAGAGACCGGCGTTCATCATAATAGCCATGATGTTCCGCCGCAGCCTTTCACAATAATTGTTTAGCAAGAGCCATGCCGCCCTTTTTTTTTTAACCCAGTGTTGTTGTCATAACCGTCGTTATAACATAGTGTTACAAAAAATATAGTTTGTGTGACGCCACATCATTTTGGTGTTTGTTTAGGCAGAACAACACCTCGTCCTGCCAGCTTGGCAGAAAGTAATATCCTGTTTCTATTTCCTCGTCGAAGGTCGAAAGTGACGGAAGGAGTTCACATTCGTAATCAGGGTGATACGCACCGGCCGGCCCTTGGCCATCTTGATCCCATTGAACCAATCGCGGCGGAAAAGTATGACCTGATGCGCGCGCAAATATTTTAACACGCGACGATCCACCAGGACACAGTAAGGAGGCAGTATTTTTTTTGACGGGGCGCCACGGATCAAAAATGGAACTTTAGCCAGAAGCTGTTGCGGGCTGGAAAAAAGCCGGATATTTCCACCGCTGTAGAACACCAGCGTCGGCTCAATGTAGCCGGCTGCCGCCAGATGAAAACCACGACCGGCCAACTGGCGCATTTCCCTTCCCGCCTGCCGGCTGATTTGCAGCGACTTGATCGCGGGAAGGGAGAGGGTATCAGCCAGCAGCAGCGCCAAGCCGAAGGTCAGCACCGTCACGTAAGGCCATGCCGGCCGGTTCCAGGCAATTGCTCCGGCAAAACCTGTAGCGACCAGAGCGGCCGCGGTGGGAACGACCAGAAGAAATGTTCGCTCCTGGTGTGGCGCCAGGAATAACCATGTTGCGATCATCAGGCCCGCGCTTAGAACGATCCACACTCCCATCCACACCCAGCGTGCTGCGGCAAACCATTTCGCGGCCAGCACATCGGTAAGCCGATGCCAGCTCTGTACCAGCGTATCGGCGCAGAGGATCATCATCGGTATGAACAGCGGCAGCACGTACTGAACCATCTTGGTGACGATCAATTCAAAAATAATCCACGCCGGTACAATCCACGCCAACAGAAACTGGTAGGGCGTTGGATCAATCACAATCGCCGTTTTACCCCGCACGCGGCGTACGGTATGGAAAGCCGCCGGAACCAGCAGGACGCTCCACGGCCAGAAGGTTCCCCACACGACGGCCAGATAAAAGCCCGGCGGCTCGCCATGGCTCTGCAGACCGCTGGTAGTCCGCGCAACCAGGTTCTGCAAGAGCATTTCCTCGATCAACTTGCCGTTGGTTTGAATCCAGGCGGCTATAAACCACGGCAGAACCAGACCGATCAGAATAACCACGCCCAGCCGCGGTCGCAGCGAACGCCACCATCGCCAGTCGCCACCGGCAATGGATTTCCAGACTGTGCCGGGCAGGGCGAATATCTTTTCGCCCCAACCTAACTGCCGCCATTGGCGCCAGGGGACAGGCCAGGAACCCGTGGCGATGGATAGGGTAATCATCGTGCTCAATACGAATATGGGCGTAACGCCCTTGGTCAATATACCGGCCGCAATGGCGAACCAGAAAACCAGAACGGTCCAGAGCGATACGGCGCCGGTTTGAGTCGGTTGCGTCTCGTTGAGAATACCGCCGCCATCGACGTCATAAAGCAATTGCGCCCGCGGCCGCAGGCGCGGCGCTCCCCCGCTCGCCGGGATTTGTGATTGATCCCACGCCGACCAGGCACAGGCCATGGCCAGGGTAGTAAAGAAAATCATGGTGGAATCGGCGGTGGCCAGGCGTGTTTCAATAAAAAACAGCGCGCATACCGAGAGCATCAAGGCACTGAGAATGCCGGTGGCGCGGCCGAATCGTTTGCCGGCCATCCCATACACCAGTAGCAGCGTCAGGGAACCAAAAACCACGCTGGGCAACCGTGCCGCCATTCCATTGACGCCCAGTACGGCATAGGCGACGTCCATCAGCCAGTAAATGATCGGTGGTTTGTCGGGGCGAAGTACGCCGTCGAAACGCGGTACGATAAAATTGTGGCTCAGGATCATTTCCCGGGCGGCTTGCGCGAACCGCGGCTCGTCGCGGTCAAACAGAGCTATACGCCGCAAACCAGGCAGATACAACACCCCCGCCACCAGCAGAATCAGCAGCACATCTTCCCAGTTCCACCAGCGCCGCGTGTTCCTGATCTTAAGTTGCTTCACGTACCGGATATCCGATGAAGTACATTCGCGTTATACCGATTGAAAACTATACGGCCCGCCGGGAATTCCGGCCAGCCATGAATTTCGTCAGCCACGCCGGCCTGTGAAAGGATTGCGACGGACGATGAAAAATTTCAGCCGCGGGTCTTCGACCCGCGCATCGCGCTGACCCGCGGCAAGAATAAAACTCTCAAGCACTCGCCGGGCTGTCGGCGCAACGCTATTCTTTGGTTATGAACGGCGCGGACTTTGATCACATTTTATTGGATCGTTCCACCATCGCGCGCCGCGTGCGCCGGCTGGCGGACCAGATCGCCGCGGCGTACCGGGGCAAGGAACTGGTGATTGTACCGGTATTGACCGGGTCCATCATATTTCTGGCGGACCTGGTACGCCGCCTGCCGTTGAAAATGCGCGTGGACGTGGTGGCGGTATCGAGTTATCCCGGCCGGAGCACAAAAAGCCGCCGGCCGCGGGTGTTGTTGCCCGGCGCCATGCCGCTGGCCGGCCGGCATGTGCTGATTCTTGATGATATTCTCGAAAGTGGCCGAAGCATCGAAGCGGTCGGCCGATTGTTACGGCGGCGCGGCGCGGCATCCATTCGCACTTGCGTGCTGCTGCGCAAAGCCTGCGCCCGGCGGGCGGGATGGAGCGCTGATTTCATCGGATTCGATATTCCCGATGATTTTGTGGTCGGATATGGAATGGATTTCAACCATTACTATCGGAATCTGCCGGATGTCGCGGTGCTCAAATCCCGTGCTGGAGGCCCGCGTTGAAAACGGCCACCCTCCGCTGGAAAATACAGAGATATTCACCCGAAAAAAACTCCGCCACGATCTTGACAGAGATTTTCCCACCGGTTAATGACGGACTCATGAAGTCGGCCCGCGTTTATTCGCGGCCGGGGCACTCCACCCACCGGTGGTTGCCGGTCGGCGAGGTCGACAATTCCCGACCTGTCCCATGATGGCTATCGGGTCAGGTCTTCCGATTGGGAACCATCGGGATGGCGTAGATAAACTTACCTGGGCACTATAACCACGCCAACCACGCCGGTCTTCGGATGTTGGGAGATCAATAACCATGACGCCGATCGAACGTGTAAACGCTGTGTTGGCTCGACGGCGACCGGACCGTCCTCCCTTCAGCTTCTGGCATCATTTTGAGCCAAATCAGGCCGCGGGTCCGGCCGCTCTCAAGGCCCATCTGGATATTCTTGAGAAGTTCGACTTGGACTTTCTCAAGGTGATGAACGACAACCCGTATCCGCATCCGGGCCGTATGGAGTCGGTGGAAGATCTGGCTTCGCTGGCGGACTTGCGGGGCGATGAAGCGGGATTCGGCGAACAACTCTCGCTGCTCGAATCGCTTCGGACGAAAGTGGCGGGCCGGGTTTATCTGGCCACGACTCTCTTCAATGCCTGGGCGGTGCTGCGACGATTGATCTCTCCGCCAGCCACCCATGGGCCGCCCAACCTGGGCGGTGCTCCGGATGATCCGAGTCTGTGGATAAAAAATGCATACGCCGGCCATCCGGAGCAGGTAATACAGGCCTTGCGGACTATTGGCGCCAATCTGGCGCGTTTTGCCGCTCTTTGCGTGCGGGCCGGAGCGGACGGTATTTACTTGTCGGTTCGCGACGATTGGGTCGATACGCCGGACATCCTCCAGAAGGGCATAACTCTTTACGCCGATATCGTGCGCCCGACAGACCTGGCGATTTTGCAGGCGGTGCAAGGCGCCAAGTTCAATATCCTGCACGTTTGCGGCAAGTCCGTGAACTTTGGCGCCTTTAGCCAATATCCGATCCCGGTGATTAATTGGGCGGACCGAGCCGCTGGACCGGCTATTGCCGCAGTCAAAGATTGGCTGCAACCGGCTCTGTGCGCGGGGGTGGACAATCTCGCCACCTTACCAAATGGCAGCCCGCGGGACGTAGAGCGAGAGGTTGAAGATGCTCTCCGGCAGGCTGGCGCCCGGCCCATGATAATCGCGCCTGGCTGCACTTTTGATCCGAATCGGGTCCCGTTGGCGAATCTGCAGGCTCTGGGACGGGCAGTCCGACGGGCCGCTTATCACGAACCGGTGTAAATATGAGCGAATCATCCGAAAAAACCACAAAAGCGATCTGGTATCAGCCGCCGCCGGTTCATTTTGATTCCGCCTGGCCGCGGTGGACCAAATACCTGGTTTGCCTGATTCTGTTGGCGATCGCTTTCCCATTTGATAAGACCGTCGGCCTGTGGGCGCTGGGCAACCCAATTGTATTCAAATCCGACATCAATCTCGAGATGATCATGCTCATGCAGTGGGGCCAGTGGACTTGCTCGATCCTGATCATTATTGCCGTGGCTTTGCTCGATAAACAGGGCAAGACCCGGGCGATCGCTCTGGGGGTGGGATGCCTGACCGCCGTGGCGCTGTGTTACCTGCTCAAGGGACTTTGCGGCCGGGCGCGGCCGTGGCTGCTGCATGCGGGGGTCTATGGCTTCTTCGGGCCGGCGTATGGTTTTCTGCACGGCGCGGCGTACCAGTCGTTTCCCAGCGCCCATACCAGCGGTGCGTTCGCGCTGGCGGCTGGTCTGGCCTGGTTTTACCCCAATGGTCGGGCGCTGTTCTATGGATTGGCTCTGGATACAGCCTTTCAGCGCGTGATTCGTCATGATCACTATCCTTCCGACGTGGTGGCCGGCGCTGCGTTAGCGGTCACCGCGGTTCGCAGCGCGTTGTTGTGGAAATGGCCGGGGCGCCTGATAGCCGCGTTACCGCCGGTCTGGCAGGATTGGATATTTACCGCAAACCAATGAGGCGCCGGAGCGCCGTAACCGTTCACGCGGATAAAATGTAGAGTCGATGCCCCCATGTTTGCCCGCGGGCAAACATAGAGCAGGTGAATTTAGAGCAGGGGATCAGTAGAGCCTATAAGGCTGCGCAGGAAAGCTGCTCCCGCAGGCCGGCCGGGCGGGTTTTGGAAATCATCTATTCTCCAGGACAATTACTATTTTTTTACCTCGCAAACGGTAACATTTTCGGAGCACCGCAATGACAACGTCAAAGGACTCCCCGGAGCGGATGGGAATTATTCTGGTCGATCATGGCAGCCGGTTTCCCGCCGCCAATGACATGCTCCATGATGTGGCCGCGATTTTCCAAAAAATATCCGGTTGCGCCATCGTGGAGCCGGCCCACATGGAGCTTGCCCCGCCCAGTATCATGCAGGCCTTCGACGCGTGCGTCCGCCAGGGCGTTACGCGGGTGGTGGTGCATCCGTATTTCCTGGCGCCGGGCCGGCACAGCACCACGGATATTCCCCGCCTGGTGCGGGAAGCGGCGGCGGCTCATCCCGGCGTGGCATTTCACGTCACCCCACCGCTGGGACGAGAGCGGAAAATTGTCGAGGTGATTCTTCAGCGAGTTCAACAGTGCGCCGCGAATAACTACGACTGTGAAAATTGCACATGCGATTCCTGCGCCGCGGTCGGCCGGACGCCCCCCGCGCCCATTCCGGAACACAACGCCTGAAGTACGTTTCCGGGAGCATAAATGCTTATAATTCCCATATAATTTTAGAAGATAGCCAGGCTATTTTATAAAACGGACCTTTGGAGCATCTTCATGCAGTTCGCCCAACGACTCAATGTGATTGGAGAATCTGTTACCCTGGCTGTCAACGCCCAGGCCGCGCAACTTCGCCGCCAGGGAATCGATGTGGTGAGTTTCGGCGCCGGCGAGCCGGACTTTGACACGCCCGCCTCCATCAAACAGATCGCCATCGACGCTCTGCTGGCCGGAAAAACCAAGTATGAACCAACCGCCGGCACTCCCGAAGCGCGCCGCGCGATCGTCGATAAACTCGCCCAATTCAACAAACTCGCCTATTCGCCGGAGCAGGTCATCGTTTCGGCGGGGGGGAAACATTCCCTTTACCTGGCCATGATGGCGGTACTTAATACCGGCGACGAAGTCATTCTTCCGGCGCCTTACTGGGTGAGTTATCCGGCCATGGTCAAGCTGGCCGGCGGCGTTCCAGTTATGGTTCGCGGGCGTCCGGAAAAGGATTTCAAAATCACGCCGGAACAACTCGCCGCCGCAATCACCCCGCGCACCAGGATGTTCATCATCAATTCGCCGAGCAATCCCGGCGGTCACACCTACCATCCCCACGAACTGGCGGCGCTGGCCGAGGTGATTGCTCCCCATGCCGGCATCTGGGTGTGCAGTGATGAAATTTACGAGCGACTGATTTTCGGGGAGCAGAAAACCTGCTCCTGGGCCGCCCTGGATTTCACCCGCTGGAAAGATCGCACCATTACCTGCAACTGTTTGAGCAAGACTTACGCCATGACCGGCTGGCGCATCGGCTATACCGCCGGTCCCCGTCCGCTCATCGACGCGATGAACAAACTTCAGAGCCAGATGACCAGCAATATCACCAGCTTCTGTATGCCGGCCATCGTTGAGGCGCTGACCAATTCCACCCTGGAAAAAGAGGTGGAAAAAATGCGATCGGCGTTTGAAAAACGCGGAGAGTATATGTGGCGAAGACTTAACGCCATCCCCGGTTTTTCCTGTGTGCGACCCACCGGCGCGTTTTACGCCTTTACCGGCATTGGCGGCGCGCTGGGCCGACCACTGGGCAAGTCGAAAGCGCCCGCCCGGGAGGCCGTCGAGTTCTGCCGGCGGGTTTTGGATGAAGTCCACGTCGCCCTGGTACCGGGGAATGACTTCGGCTTTTGCGACCATGTGCGGCTGAGTTTCGCCACCAGCATGGAAAACATCAGCAAGGGCCTGGATCGTCTGGAAGGTTTTTTGAAACTTTAGACCGGAGTCCGGCCGTTAATAACGATATTACCGTATACGGTTGCGAAAAACATTACTATGGTTTTAGACATGTATAACTTCCTGGTTCAAGCGCGGCGCGTCATGCCACCGCGGCCGCAATGGCAGGGGGGAGATCTTTATCCTGTGACCAGAGGCGTATTTTCCGTCGCTGGGACCGGCGTTTCCGGCGAATCCATGCGGCGCCCTTCCGTAAGCATACGGGCGAACTCCTCTGCCGGAACCGGCTTGCTGAAGTAGAAACCTTGCATGGCCTGGCATCCGAGCAGTTTGAGCAAAGCGACCTGTTCAGCTTTTTCCACGCCTTCGGCAATGGTACGAAGGTGAAGGTTGTCAGCCAGGTCGACAATGGTATCCACCACGGCCAGGTCTTTCGGATCGTCAATCATGTCGCGCACGAACAGGTTGTCAATCTTAAGTGTATCGATGGGAAATCTTGTCAGATAACTCAGGCTCGAATAACCCGTTCCAAAATCATCCAGCGAGATGCGAATGCCGGCATTCTTGATGTCCATCAGCCGCGCCGGCAGCGTCTGGGTCTGCGCCATCAGCGTGCTCTCGGTTATTTCCAGTTCCAGCAGGTTCGGAGCCAGACCGGTCTGGCTGAGAATACGCCGTATCGTTTCCGGCAGCGCGGCGTCGCGGCACTGCATGGCCGATAGATTCACCGCTACCGGCACCACCGGCAGCCCCGCCTGCTGCCAGCGGCGGTTCTGCCCGCAGGCTTCGCGGAGAATCCAGTTGCCCAGGGGGACGATCAGTCCCTTTTCCTCCGCCAGAGGGATGAACATGTCCGGCGGCACGAGGCCGCGTTCGGGGTGTTGCCAGCGGACCAGCGCCTCCGCCCCGATGATCCGGCCGCTTTGCAAATCCACCTGCGGCTGATAATGCAGAACAAATGATTCCTTGCGTATGGCATCGCGCAGATCGTTCTCCAGACGAATAAACTCCACCGCCGCGGCGTGCATTTCGGGCGTGTGAAACGCCGCGTTGTTTCGGCCTTCTTCTTTCACCTTGTAGAGAGCCTCGTCGGCGGTGCGCATCAGCACGCCGCCATCGGTTCCATCACGCGGGTAAATACTCATGCCGATGCTGCACGTGACGTGAAACGTGTGGTCGGAGATGATGAAAGGCTCACTCATCGCCTGGATGATTTTTC
>JAJYDU010000050.1:11940-18147 GCA_021790475.1 Planctomycetota bacterium
CCGCCACGTCGGACGGCGAATGGGGATCGGTCACGAGCACAATGAATTCATCGCCGCCCAGACGGGCCACCGTGTCTTCGGCGCGCAGCGAGGAGCGGATCCGCATCGCCGCGCTCTGGAGCAACTCGTCGCCAAAATCATGGCCGAGGGTATCGTTGACGTTCTTGAAATTATCCAGATCGATGAAAATCACCCCCACCATGGCGTTATGGCGATGCGCGTGGCGTATGGCCTGGTCGAGACGGTCGATCAACAGCGTGCGGTTGGGCAGACCGGTCAGGGAATCGTGATAAGCCAGGTAGCGGATGCGGTCCTCCGCCGCTTTTCTCTCACTGGCATCCCGAAACACGCCCAGGATAAATTGTTTGCCGCGCAATTCCACGCGCGATTCCACCGTGTCCACGGGGAAGCAGTGGCGATCTTTGCGAATCGCCATGATGCTTGAATCGACGCGCTCGCCGGTGCGGATGATGCGCTCGTACCGCGCCAGCGCTTCCCACCGGCTTTCCGGCGGAAAAAGGAGTTCCGCGTCCAGACTCAGCAGTTCCTCCCGTGTGTAACCGAATTGTTCGAGAGCGCGGCGATTGGCCTCCATAATTTTTCCGCCGCTTTCCATAAGCACGATCGCGTCGCCGGCGCCCTCCATGACCAGGTGGTAACGCTGTTCGGAATCGCGCAGGGCGTGTTCGGCGGCCTTGCGCAGATTTTCCCGATGCAGTTCGTCCAGCGCGAAGGAGACGCAGTTGGCGATATCCATAAGCAGACCCTTCAACTGCGGATCAAAAGCGTTGCGGGTATTGGAGTACGTGATTATCAACCCCGCCACGGCGCCATTGCGGTGCAGGGGAAAAGCCGCCGCCGCTTGCAGGCCGAAGTGCTCCATCTCGCAGCGCAATGATTTTTCCACCGGGACCGGTATATTGTTAAGAACCGGCAGGCCGCTGTGTGCCGCCGGCGCCGCCTGTTCGTTGGTTGCGGCGGCGCACAGATCATTGAGGATAATGGGCCGGTCTGAAAGAGCCGCATTCCGCAGGGGCAGACAGGCCTGATGGGAGCAGTTCTTCCCCCGCAGGCAGGTTGTTCTGATGAAATTAACGGCTCTTCCCTCAAACGCGCTGGGAGCCAGCGCGCCGGTGACGGGGTCCGTCAGTGAAATACAGACCAGCTCAAATCGCCCCGATTCGACGGTCAAACGGCAGACTTCCGAGAGCAGTTCGTCCTGTTGGCAGCGATGGGCGATCAGGTTGTTGATGTGGCTCAAAGCCGCGTACATATCTTTGAGATGCCGCATGTGGCGTTCGGCGCCGATCCGTTCAATAATGGCGCCCACCATGGATTGGTACATCGCGACGAATAAAAAAATGCTTACGCCGCCCACCAGCAGGGTCATGAACAAACTGAAATACAAATACCAGCGCAGAGTTGCTATACGCGCGGCGAAGATCGCCGCTAGGCGGGTCAGGCAGTCATTGGAAAGCGCTACAATGTTTTTTCCCATCGCGTTGGTCAGATGGTTGAATTGGTTCGGATTCCACGAACGCGGCTGGAATGTCGCTTCGTCGTTGAACGTCGCGGATAGTTGCCGGGCCTGGATGCGCATTGCGTCCAGGCGCGGCCCGGTCTGTGAGGCAAGGCGTGGTTCCGTGGAAAAGGTCTCGCTGAGATCGTGACGTATCGCGGCAATGTTGTTCCATTGGATAAGCGATACCTGGCGGCGAATGGACGCATACCATGCGCCGGCCGGCGGCGAAGATGTCCGGGCGATATCGTCGCGTAAGTGCGCCAGCCGGACCAGTAAAGTGGGAACCTGTACACATACAACATCGATCTGATAAATGCTGCTCTGGTGCCGGTCGGATTCCAGCTCCGCATAATCCGAGGCGTGCTGGAGGAGATTCCAAAGATCGGTCATGGTCTGGAGATAGCGGTGGCGAATCGTTTGGGTCGACAGGGTGGATTCGGTCGCAAGAAGTTCCGTACATTGCCGGCGGATAATGGGCCATAGCGAGCGGACATGCAGAAAGGGGGCCTGCCGGCGGTCAATCCGGGAAAACGCGGCAAGTCGGCGGCGAATTTGCACGGCGAGCGCGTTCGCCCGGCGACGGGCGAACGGTTTGCCCCGCCGCACGTCCAGGACAAGTTGCTCATGGCGCCGCAGCATGTTCATTAACGGAATCAGTGGTTTTACATAAAGGGTCCAGTGGTATTCGGATTTCGCAACGTTAATACGCTGGCTTTGGTCGTAATAAAGCTGGTAGAGTGGAACCGCCACCGCCAGCAGGATCGCGCAGCCGACAAGGGCAAACTTTATTGGATGAGCCAGCCTTCGCATGAAGGCGGCCAGGGGATTTCGCATCGGGATGTCAACCTCGAGTGTATTATCGGCATTTCGTTGGGATGGTCTTCAGAATCTCGAAACCTGCCGGAAAGAGAGAAATGTTCTCCGTGTTTGCGAATATATCATCCTTCATGTCCCATTTCCGATCCCGATAGCTTTTGAGATCGGGATTGGATCAGCCGCAGGAATATCGTGGATATGCGGGCGAGAGGAGTCGAACCTCCACGTCTTTTGGACACTAGAACCTGAATCTAGCGCGTCTGCCAATTCCGCCACGCCCGCGGATAGACAATAAAACCATGCGCCAGGTGGGAGTCGAACCCGCAACCTTCGGCTCCGGAGGCCGACGCTCTATCCAATTGAGCTACTAGCGCGTTTGGCGACTTGTTGTGATGATAACATAATGTCCTGACGTCGTCCAAATCCCGGCTACATGCGCGACCGCGACAATTGTCCGGGAGCTTGCTTATGAATGTTGCCGCCAGGACCGTGTGCCAGACACCTTGCCGTTTCTCCGGCTTCACCTGAACAAATTGTTGTATTCCGAGTACCAGATTCCGCCGCCGGCTTGTCGCGAGTCCATTGCTCCGGTAGGCTTTTTGCTCCTGAGTCGCGCCAAGGCCCACGTCCCGACAGCGCACGTCGCGGCGCGCCTGGGGCGTAGCCGCATTCGTATTGGATTCGTGCATGAAAATAGCGTTGGATCGCATCGCCGAATATCTCGACAAACCCGTGGCGGCGCCGGAGGCCCAGGAAGCCCTCATCCAAGCGGGCCTGGTGGTGGAAAGCATCGAGCGGGTCGGCGACACGCAGGTTCTGGATGTTGAGGTTACCAGCAATCGCCCCGACTGCCTGAGCTATCTCGGCTTGGCGCGGGAACTCGCGACGTTGCTGGACCGCCGGTTTGGCGCGCCTGAAGTTTCACTCGTCGAATTGGCCGCGTCCGCCGGCCAATTCGCCGCGGTGCAGCTGGCGGCGCCGGACTTGTGTCCGTATTACTCCGCCCGTGTCATTCGGAACGTGAAAGTGGGGCCTTCGCCGCCCTGGCTGCGGCAGACCTTGGAAGCCATTGGTCTGCGCAGCGTCAACAACGTCGTGGATGTGACAAACTTCGTGCTCATGGAAACCGGTCAGCCTTTGCACGCCTTTGATCTCGATAAGCTCGCCGGCCGGAGAATCATCATTCGCCGCGCTGTGGAAAACGAGACCATTACCACTCTGGATGGCCGCAACCATAGCCTTGATGCGCAAACGCTGGTGATTGCCGACACCCAGGCGCCGGTTGCGTTGGCGGGCATCATGGGCGGTAAAGATACCCAAGTCACATCGAACAGCACCAATGTTTTGCTTGAATCCGCCCGCTTCGCGCCGTCGGCCATCCGTTCCTCCGTCCGCCGGCTTGGACTTTCCAGCGATTCGTCGTTCCGTTTTGAACGCGGCGTTGATCCGGCCATGGCCGAATTTGCCTCACGCCGCGCCGCGGCGCTGATCGTTGCGATTGCCGGTGCGGAGTTGGCCAGGGGCGTACTGGCCGAAGGTACGGCGGCGGTCCCGCCACGGAGTGTGTCGGTTCGCCTGGCGCGAGTTCAGCGGATTCTCGGAGTGGAAGTATCCACGTCGATCCTGTTGGATATTTTTCAGCGACTGAAATTCGATCCGCAATTGCGGGAAGATCGAATCGAATGCTTTGTTCCCTCTTTCCGCGGCGATATTTCGCGTGAAATCGACCTGATTGAGGAAATATGTCGCGTTTGGGGCTACGGAAACATACCGGTGGAGCGGGTTATTTCCCATGGAATCGAACCAATGGATCCGGTCGTCGCGGCCGCGCGCATGATGCGTCAAACCCTTGCCGCCTGCGGCTGGCACGAGGCCATCACTTACAGCTTTGTCGAACAGAAGGAAGCGGAGTTTTTTCTTGATAATTCGCGGAATCCGGTCCAGGTCAGCGACGCGGTGCGAAAATCGACCAATTTTCTGCGACCGAGCGTCTGGCCCGGTTTGCTGCGCGCCCGCCAGTTAAACCAGAACAATGGCGAACCAGAGGCCCGGCTTTTTGAACATGCCCGCGCTTACTGGCAGCCCCGTTCCCATCCTGCGGGGGCGCCCGGAGAAGAACATCGTCTGGCGCTGATCGGCAATGATGTGGCTGAGGTGCTCGGCGCTGTAGAGGTATTGCTGGCGCGCGTCAATCCGCAAGCGTCGCTGACAGTCAAGCCACAGGATCGGCCCGGCCTGGCGGTCGGGGCGGCGGGCGAATTGCGGGTATCCATACTCGGGCCAAAGAACGGTTCGTCCGGAGATGTGAACATTGGATTCGCCGGCGAGTTTTCCCGCGATGTTGTCAAATTCTATGATCTTCGCCTCAGCGCGGCCGGTGTGGAACTAAGCTGGGATACGCTGGTCCGGCTTTATTGTCCGATCCGGGTAGACCGGCCGTTACCACGGTTTCCCGCCGTGACTCGCGACCTTTCCGTGGTACTGGAGAATTCCATCCCCTGGGCCGACGTGCGTGCGGCGATTATCAATTCGGGGATGGAATTTTTCGAAACCGTGCGGTTCGTGGGAACGTGGCGAAGCAGCCAGATCGGGATTGGCAGAAAAAGCTGTACTTTCACGCTTACTTTCCGTGATCTCCAAACCACTCTGCGTTCCGAACAGGTCGATACCCAAGTGCGGCGGGCGGTGGAGGTTCTGGAAAAGAAATTCCATGCCTCTCTGCGGGCATAAGCCAAATATTCGATAGAAATACAAGTCGCCTAATTTACGGGCATGTTTTCCCGGTAAAAGGTACCGGAAAAAGCCTTTTGACTATTTAATAAGCGATCCCCCCACACTCTTGATCTAAATTTAGAAAAGTTCCGTAATGACGTAACCGCTCGCATTTACTGATGTTATGGCGTAACGGTTAGCACAATATTCGGTTGGCATGATGCTTGCTCACCCAACTATATAAGGATGCCCAGCGTGTTGTTTGTTTCTCCGGTGTGCGCCGGATTTGAGGAAAGACTTATTACTGTTTAGGGGAGTTCGCCAATGCGTTTGAGAAATCTGTTCCGTGAACCAGCCATGCGATGGTTAAGAGGACTCATCGCGGTTTCGCTGTTGTTGGCCATGACCGCTCCCGCGCTGGCCCAAACGGCGACGACCGCAATGCCAACGGCAACCGCCACACCGGCAACCACGCAGGCGGCGCCCGCCGCGTCGCCGGCAACCGGCGCCTGGGCCCAACAGACTTACGATACCGGCAGCACGGCCTGGATGCTGGCCTCCACCGCCCTGGTCATGATCATGATGCCCGGCCTGGCGCTTTATTACGGCGGCATCGTGCGCAAGAAGAACTTCCTGGCCACGATGATGACCTCTTACTCGGCGCTGGGCATTATCTGCGTGCAGTGGTTTATATTTGGTTACATGCTGGCGTTCGGCACATCATCGAATCCCATTGTGCAGAAATTCATCGGTTGGGATCCAGGCCGGATCATGATGCTGGGACTTAATCCTCTCACCGCGGTAACCGGCGCGCCCGGCGCGCCGGCGGGCGGCCAATTCCCCGTTCCGGAAACTATTTTCAATATGTTCCAGGCAATGTTCGCGGTAATCACGCCGGCCCTTATCGCCGGTTCCGTGGCGGAACGCATGAAATTCAGCGCCTGGTGCGCATTCATCTTCCTGTGGGGTACGATTGTGTACGACCCCCTGGCCCACTTTATCTGGGGTAACGGCTGGTTGGCGCAGCTGGGCGCCGTGGACTTCGCCGGCGGCACGGTGGTGCATATTTCTTCGGGCGTGTCGGGGCTGGTGGCCGCCATCATGCTTGGAAAACGCGCGGGCTATCCGAAGGGGAACATCATTCAACCCAACTCGCT
>JAJYDU010000194.1 GCA_021790475.1 Planctomycetota bacterium
TGTGCGGTGGCAGGTCAATCACCGGCGCTTCCGTCTGGGCGACGCGGCCGACCGGGACTTGGCGGCGGCAACGGGGCTTTACGAGAAGGCCATCGCGGCTTACCACCAGTACTTGGACCTGGCGTATCCCAATCAACTCAATGGAATGCCGAATTCCGCCCTGCACCGCCAGATTCGATATCTGCGCGCCATGCGGGCGCGTATCCGCGGCATCGATAATTTCCGCCTGACCGCGGCGCGGCACGCGCCGAATCTGGATTTTCTGGCGCCCCAGACGCTCTCTTATAACAATTGAGGATGGTGATGAAATTTCCCACAGCCATTTTGGCGACGTTAATCCTGGCGGGGGGCACGGCCTTCGTGATCACCGCGCCGAAGATGTCGTTTGCCAATCCCTTGGCCGGCGGGGCGCCAGCCAATGTTCTGATCTATCACAACGATGGCTTCAACGACGGGCAAAACCTTAAGGAAACCGTGTTGACTCCCGATGTCGTCCGCAGCGCCAACTTCGGCAAGCTCTTGAGTATACATTTGGCCGGGGCCGAAAGCGGCCAGCCGCTGTTCAAGGCGGGTGTGAACATTACGGTGGGACCGCACCAAGGTGTGCAGAATGTTGTCTTTGTCGCCCTGAATAACGACAGTGTCTGGGCGATCAATGCCGACACCGGCGCGGTTCTGTGGAAGACCAGCCTGCTGACCAGATTCCATGGTGTCGCGGATACGGTGGCCGCGGCTGACGGCAACCGCAGTACCGGCAGGGGCCTACCTCTGGAAGACACCCCGGCCATTGATCCAAACACAAACGTGCTCTATGTCGAATGCGAAGAAAGCGAAAAGGGTCCCGGTACGGACGGCGCGCTTCACTGGATCCACATGTTGTCCGCCCTGAACCTTGCCAACGGCACCCGCTACGCCAAAACCGTAAACATTGCCGAGGGCACGGCGAATGCCGGTTACATCAGTGGACCCGCAGTTAACAGAATCGGCGGCGGACGCGACGTATTTGACGCGCGCGACCTGACCTGCCGCTGCCTGACTCTCGACATGGTCAATCACACTCTCTACATGGCCTGGGGCGACCCCGGTGATGGCGGACCATACAATGGCTGGATCGTCGGCTACGATGCCGTCAAAAATAGGGCGGACACTTTGCATCTCCAGGCTCTGTGGTGCGCCGTGCCCAGCGGTCACGGTACCGGCAGCACGCGCTTTAGCGACGGCGCCGGCGGCATCTGGCAGGGGGGCGGCGGCATAGCCGTGGATGCCCGCGGAAATCTCTATGTAGAGACTGGCAACGGAACATTCGACACCCAATTGATCAAGGCCCCTTATAGCGGGCGTTTGAACACGGATGTGCCCAACCTGCGAGTGCCTTGCCGCGGCGATTATGGCGATTCCTGCGTAAAGTTATCTCCGGATTCGGACACCGCACAGCAGGCCGACAACCCCAATGGCTTTGGCCTGCATGTGAGCGATTACTTTACGCCCAAAGACGAGCAGTCGCTTAATGCCGTCGATCAGGACCTTGGCTCGAGCAGTCCGGTTCTGCTGCCCAATTCCGTAGGCAACGCGCGACACCGGCAACTGATGATCATTAACGATAAGCAAGGCACGATTTACCTCCTCGACCGCAACCACATGGGTGGCTACCACGGCAATGCCGCGGGCCGGGGCGGGGGCGCCAACAATGTGGTGCAGGAGTTGAAACAAGCGACGGGCAGGACATTCAGCACGGGCGCCTTCTATGCCGGAACCAGCGCCAATAGCGGCATGATTTACTATGTCGGGATAGGTAGTTACGTCCGGGCTTTTTTGATCTCCCACGCGCGGATTCACGCACGTCCGATAGCGACCTCGCGGACCAGCTATGGCGCCTATAGCTATCCCGGTTCGACTCCGGAAATATCCGCCCATGGCGGCCGGGACGGAATCCTCTGGACCCTGGATGAACGCCGGGACCGTCTGGTCGCCTACAATGCCTTAAATCTGCATGATCTTCTGTTCTGCAGCGATCAAGTTGCCGCCGATGCGCTTACGGGGAAAATTGTGACTTTCAACACGCCCATGGTCGCCAATGGCCGCGTCTACGTGGGTACGAGAGATGCCTTGAACGTCTATGGCCTGGTGGGCGGCTGGCATTGAACCACACCGGGGCGGCGCGATAGATTATGCCGCGCGTGGGCTGGTTCCATTTGAAAAGCCGATGGTGGGATTCGAACCCGCAACCTACGGTTTACAAAACCGTTGCTCTGCCATTGAGCTACATCGGCGCGAACGTGCAGAAAATCCTTGCAAACGGCGGTTTTCGCTTGGATTATTCGCATTTTCTTCACCTATGCTATCCGATGGTTTCAGTTCGTCCAAGTTCGCCGAAGTCAGCAATAGTTATCGCCCCCAGGTTATTCATGTTTGCGATTTTACGGCGCTGCCTATTATGAGTGAAATCATCTTCCCCCAAAAAAAAATGGAAATTTTTCAAACCAACCGGTATGATGATTCGTATAACAGAGCAGAGTGGATCAGCCGAAGAGGCTGATTCGTTCATGAGTTCCTTCCTTCTCCCCCACGAAAGCCGGTGGTCGTCTCCCACGCGACCATCGGCTATTTTTTTCCTGTTTCGAAGCGGTAAAGAATAACTGTATGGATGGTTACGATATCCCGCAGCGTATAGCCGCGGATATCCGCTTTCCGATGCGGCTAGGAACATCCTAACGAATTACCGCAATTGAGACACTTGTAGCAGCTTCCGTTACGAACGGTAATGCTGCCGCAGGTGCATACCGGTGCATCGGTGGTAAGAGCCAGTTGCTGCGAGAGGACATTGCCAAAAGCGGGGGCGGTTGAAACCGACGCGCTGAACCGGCCGCCAGCCAGTGTCGCCACCGCACTGGAAGTCTCGGATAAGTGGCCGGAGCCATTACTATTACCATTTCCATTACCGCCGCGGACCGGCACCAGCGCCGCAGCGGGGGTTTCATAGTGCTCTAAATCTTCCGGAATGGGTTCGTGGCTCCGATTCATACCGCCATTGCCATTGCCGTGCCCACTGGAGTCGCTGGCCCCGGCGATTTTGGCGGCGGCCGGTACGGAATGTCCCGGTGCGCCGGAATTGGCGACGTGATAACCGGGTACAAACTTCATTCCCAGCCACCGCACCAGGTAGTCAATCGGACTTTTAGCGAATGGAATATCCGGATTGGTGGTGATACCGGCCGGTTCGAAACGCATGTACGCGAATTTGCGGACAATGGCGTCTAAGGGTACGCCATACTGGAGATTGAGCGATATCAGCGTGGCGATGGTATCCATCAACCCACCGACGGTGCTGCCCTGCTTGGCCATGGTGATGAACACCTCGCCGGGACTGCCGTCATCAAACAGGCCGCAGGTGATATACCCCTCATGGCCGACGATATCGAATTTATGAGTGATGCTCGGCCGCGTGTCGGGCAGACGCCGCCGCAATGGCCGTTCCACCACTTTTTCCACGACACGTTCAACCAGGGAGCCTGCCGGACCGACTTTCACACCGCCGGCAGGTACGGCTCCGTTTCCCAGTAAGGAAGGGCTGGAATCTGAGCAGGGAGGACAGGATGCGGACGATTCGACTTTGAGCGTGTCAATTTCCGCATCGTCGGCGGCGTCGTCATCGGCGGTACGGTT
>JAJYDU010000195.1 GCA_021790475.1 Planctomycetota bacterium
CCCCCGCGCCCATTGAGACCTACAACGATCTGGACGGGGAGGTATGCAATTTTTTCCGTGTGCTGCGGGATGAGAAAGAGTCCCTCGTGGCGGCTATCGCTCTGACGCCATTTTCGCGGGAAGAATTTGCCGTTGCCTGCCGGCTTGATCCCGATTTGTCGCCGGTGGAAAGAGCGCGGCGGTTTTACATTCGCGCCCGCCAGGTTCGCACCGGCCTGGCCCAGAGAGCCAGCGTCGGCCGGTGGGCGAATTGCAAAAACACCAGCCGGGCCGGGATGAGCGGGGTCATCAGCCGCTGGCTCGGCGGCGTGCGCCTGTTGCCGGAGATCGCCGCCCGCCTGCTGCGCGTTCAGATCGAAAATCGTCCGGCTATCCATGTGATTCGTCTTTACGACTCTCCCGATACGCTCTTCTATTGTGATCCCCCCTACATCCATGAAACCCGCGGCGACAGCAATGCCTACAGCCACGAGATGACCGACGATCAGCACCGCGCTCTTGCCGCGATTTTGAATTTCGTGCAAGCCAAGGTTGCCCTTTCCAATTACCCCTGCCCGCTGATGGATGAATTGTATCCGCCGGGCAAGTGGTGGAAGACCGTTGGCCCCGCAAAGACCAACCACGCCACCAAAGGCAAACGCGTGGAAGCTCTCTGGACGAATTACGATCCGGTGAAATTGACCAAGGAAGGTTCCGCCGTCAATGAACGACTGTTCCAAGATACTTGATGAATCTTTCATGCGGGCCAAAAGGCGAGAGCGGAATCCATTTATCGGAGACTCTCTGATACAACAGCGTGTCGAAGCCGTTGCACTGTGCCTGAAAAACCGTGCCGGAGTTCGCGCTCTTCTGGCCGGTCTGCTGGCAAAGTTACATTCTCCCAAAGTGGACATTCGCAAACCGTACACGGACATTACCGGCGAAAACGGCAACGACACGTACTCGGGCCGTCTATACGACGAACGCTATATTCAACGCCTGATGGACAAGCCATATAATTTGCCGATCAATTCGACGACCGCGTTCCTGACTCCGGGCTTCCGCACAAAGAACATAGTGCTCAGGACGGATACGCGACTTGAAGGTCGGCCCGCCGAGCGCCCTGGCCCGCGGGAAGAGCGCCCACTTCACGGCATCGTCCAGATCGGGCCACAGGGCGGCCAGATCGGCCAGTATGGGCACGGTCGGCTTCCGGTCTGGCCCGTAGAAAGGCGAGGCGGCCACGATACGGTTCATAATCCCTGCCTGCCAGTGGGCGGCGGGTAGGCAACGCCGATGGATAATTCATACTACCGGCGGCTCCCCGGCTTGCCGTCCAGCAGGCGGCGGGCGGCTTGGTGGTCATTGGCCATCCTCTTCCGCCAGCGCGGCCACGTAGCCTTGTGTCCGGCGGCGAGCCACGTATCGCCGGATGGTGCGTGCCACGAAAGCCTTGGCTTCGTCCGGCAAGCCATCCCAGTTTGCCCGCACGAAGTCGAAGGCCGCGGCTTGCGTCCGATAAGGGAATTACCGTCTAATGCTGGCGCCTTTTACTGCGCCTGAATCCGAAACATGCGACTTTGTTGGCGTTTCAGGGGGTGTTAGCGCCTTGGCGGCCCAGTTCCCGCACGCCCGTTTCGGAGGAAGAAGCGATCGTGGAAAATTACGGATGGCGGAAAACCGACCCGCCGGCGAATCATGTGGACCAGCAGCGCTCCGGTTTTGATCGCTATCCCGGCGCCGCGTTGGTTTCGTCGCCGGCTTTCTCCGCCGGTGCAAGGCCCAGTTCCTTGACTTTCTTATTGAGCGTGTTGCGATTGATGCCCAGGAAATCCGCCGCCTTGATCTTCACATTTTCGCAGCGCTGGAGCGCCTTGGCCAGCAGCGCCTTTTCCACATGACCAATGACCAGATCGTAGATCTGCCCCTCCCGCAAGGCGTATTCACCGATCGATAGTTCGGCCAACCGGGCGACCAATTCCTCCAGGTTCTCGCTGGCCAGGCCGGCGCGGCCCTCCTGGGCGAATGTTCGGATGGCCGTGGGAAGAAGGTCTTCCGTGAGTGTGTCGCCCCGGCTGAGCACCACCGCGCGTTCGATGGCGTTTTCCAACTCGCGCACATTGCCCGGCCAGGGATAACGCACCAGCACGTTGAGCATTTCCCGGCTTATTTTGTTGAGATTCTTGCCATTCTCCGCGTTGAGTTTGTCCAGGAAAAAGTCGATCAGACGGGGAATGTCCGCGCGGCGGTTGCGCAGCGCCGGCAAATGAATCGTCACCACGTTCAGGCGATAGAACAGGTCTTCGCGGAAGCGGCCCCGGGCGACCTCTTCCTGGAGGTTCAGGTTGGTGGCGGCGATGATGCGCACATCGACGCGGATGGTTTTGTTGTCGCCCACTCGTTCCAATTCCCTCTCCTGAAGTACGCGCAGCAGCTTGACCTGGAGGCCCGTGTCGAGGGTGCCGATTTCATCCAGGAAAAGCGTGCCGGTGTGGGCAACTTCAAAGCGGCCCATCTTGTCGCGAATCGCTCCGGTGAAACTGCCCCGGACATGGCCGAAAAGCTCCGATTCCAGCAGCGTACCGCTTAACGCCCCGCAGTTGACGCGAATAAACGGCTTGTCCGCCCGGTTGGAATTGAAGTGAATCGCCTTGGCTATCAATTCCTTGCCCGTGCCGGTCTCGCCCAGCAGCAGAACCGTCGCCCGGCTGGTCGCCACCTGCGCGATGGCGTCAAAAACTTCGATCATGGCCGGAGAAGCGCCGATGATGTTGTCGAACTTGTACTTGCTCTGGAGGGTGCTGCGAAGCCGGCGGCGTTCCTCCCGCCACTCTTCGCGCTCCGTGGCGACGATCGTGTTGATCTTGATCGCCTGGGCGATGAAAGCGGAGATGATTTCCAGTACGCGCTGATCATGGGCCAAACTCCGGGAATCAACGAACGGTTTATCCACCGATAGCGCGCCGACCACGCGGGCATCGATTTGGATCGGCACGCAGATAAAACTGATCCGGTGGCCGACCAGCGCGGCCCGGGCGCCGGTACGATTTAGAAATTGCACGTCCCTGGCGATATCCTCAACCACGCGCGGGCGGCCCGTCGCCACCACCTGACCCGTAACGCCCTCGCCCATGTCGTAGCGGCCACGCTGAATCTCTTCGGGGGTAAGTCCAAGAGCGGCTTGGATCCGCAGCTTGCCCGTGGTCTCATCCAGCAACACCATGGAACCTCTTTCCATGCCCAGCCGCTCGGCCAGAACCCGCATGGTCTGCTCGAAAACGGCCCGCAGGTCTAAACCCGAAGAGAGCACGCGCCCAATATCGGTCAGGATGCCAAGTTCCAGTTCCGCACGTTCCATAAGTACCCAATACTCTCACGAAGAATTAATTGTTTTGCCATCCGTTCGGATGGAAGTTTTCCAAAAGAATCGACAATACGCATCATAAGCTCATGCCCGCATTTTATGCAATCCCCACAAGCGAAACCTAAAAAATGCGCATCGACGTATAGTTCGCCTATTTGGCGAGCATTTAATCCTACAACGCTAGTTTCCCCCGGCAGGATTTCTGGCAAGACCACGGCGAAAACGCAAGGGGACGCGGCTTGCAAGGGTTTGGCCTGGTGTACAAGAATCCAAAATGTAAGCGGCATGC